>DASSRQ010000063.1:0-27624 GCA_035701665.1 Vulcanimicrobiaceae bacterium | reverse complement strand
TTTGACGTTGGGGCAATTCTTTGCGAGCGCCGTTTTGAAGCCTTTGACGCGATCCATCACGCTCGTAACTTCCGGTTGATCGAGAATGGCAACGCTGCCGCTCCCGCCGATCGCTTTGCACATGAGCGTGCCGGCTTGTTCGCCGCCCTGTTCGTTGTTCGAAGCGATGTGCGACACGACGACGCCTTGTTTGCTCGCGTTTGCGATGTCCGCGGTAAAGACCGGAATGTTCGACTTGTTCGCCTCGACGATCGCGCTGCCGATCGCTTTCGAGTCGTACGGCGTGAGCACCATTGCGTCTACTTTGCGCGAGATAAAGTCTTCGACTTGCTGCTGCTGGCGCGCGTTGTCGCGGTTAGCGTCGACGAACGAAACGCTGTAGCCGAACTTTTGCGCTTCGGCCTGCATGCCCGCTTGCATCTGCTGATAAAACTGCGCTTCGGAATCCTGGATCGAAACGCCGATCGTCTTGCCGCCGGGCGCCGCGGAAGCATTCGCGGTCGTGGTGCTGGACGACGTGCTTGTGCTCGAATTGGAGCAGGCGGCCGCAGCCAGGCCGAGCGCCAGCGCGGCGGATATCAGACGTAAATTGCTCATGGCCGCACCCTTTACTCTCAGGAAGCGCTTGCGCCTTCGTTCCCCGCCCTATCCACAGGGGCGTCCGGCGTACCTGTGAGCGGTGTGGACAAAGGCCCCCAAATGTGGGATGTCAGCCGGATTAGCGCGCCCGTCGAAACGACGCAGACCACAAGATAGGCGATGAATGCCGTATAGTTGCCGTACAGAAACGATCCCGTACCGAACAGCGCCGAGTAGATGGCGAGCAGCGCGCAGACCCAGCCCAGCAGCGCCTGCGGCAGACTGTCGGGCGAAGCCGGAGCGCCGGTGCGTTCGCGGACCTCACGCCAGCCCGGGCCGGCGGGCCGGACTTTGGCGTAAAACGCGTCGAGCGTCGCGGCGTCGACGGGCGGCGTGGCAAACGTTACGGCGACCCAAACGACGGTGGTGACGGCCACGGTAATAATGAGCGCCAGACTCGGATCGACCGCGTGGCCGTTTTTATCCATCACGAAAAAGACGATGGCGACCAAGAACGATGACGCCATCGCGCTCACTTCCGTCCATGCGTTGATTCGCCACCAGAACCAGCGCAGAAGGTATACGAGCCCCGTCCCGGCGCCGATTTGTAGCAGCAAGGCGAAGCTTTGCTGCGCGCTCGACAGAACCGTCGTGACCAGTCCCGCAACGATCATGATCAGGACGGTGACGATGCGAGCGACGGTCACGTAGTGTTTTTCGTCGCGGCCGGGCGCCATGAAGCGGCGGTAAAAATCGTGGACGACGTACGACGTGCCCCAATTCAGCTGCGTTTCGAGCGTCGAGCGGTAAGCGGCAAACAGACCGGCGACCATGAAGCCCGCAAAACCCGCCGGCAAGAACGTGAGCATCGCGGGGTACGCGATGTCGTCGGCAAGCAGATTGTGCTGCACGTGCGGAAACGCGCGGCCGATATCCGCAACGGTCGGAAACACGATCATCGAGGAGAGCGCAACGATGATCCACGGCCATGGGCGCAGCGCATAATGCGCCGCTTGGAAAAAGAGCGTACCGAATACGGAGTCTTTCTCGGTTTTTGCCGCCAGCATACGCTGCGCGACGTAACTGCCGCCGCCCGGTTCCGAGCCGGGATACCAGACCGACCACCATGCAACCGTCAGCGGAATGATGAACATCGCGCCGCTCGTCTTCCAATCGGTGAAGTGCGGAAAGACGTTGAGGTAATCCGGATGGGTTGCGGCGATATGCGAAAACAGCCCGTGCAATCCGCCGACCTGCGGGAGCTTCAGCGCAAAGTATGCGGCGGCTATCGCGCTGGTCATCGTGATCGAGAACTGAATCATGTCGGTCACCATGACGCCCCATAAACCCGACATGGACGCGAAGATCACCGGAGTGATCGCGCCGACTACCAGCGTTTCCCATTGCGGGATGCCGAACAGAATGCTCGCGATCTTCGAGGCCGCAAGACTGACGCTGCCGATAATCACGCAGTTGAAAAAGAGCCCCAAATAAATAGCGCGGAATCCGCGGACAAATGACGCGGCCTTACCGGAGTACCGCTGTTCGTAAAACGTCAGGTCCGTTAGGATGCCGCTGCGCCGCCACAACCGGGCAAAAAAGAACACGGTCGCCATACCGCTGAGCAGAAACGCCCACCACTGCCAATTTTCGGCGACGCCGCCCCCGCGAACGAAACCCGTGACCAGGTTCGGCGTGTCGGTACTGAACGTGGTAGCGACCAGCGAGATTCCGATGAGCCACCACGGTGCCTGGCGGCCCGCGGCGAAGAACTCCGTGGTGTTTTCTCCGGCGCGCCGCGCGAGAATAATCGCGGGCACGAACATGATGGCGACCGAGACGATGATGATCGTCCAGTCCAGCGACGTCAGGTGCATTACGCGCCGTTCGGGTTCGGCGGGCACGCCGCCTTCGCGGATACGGCCGCAACTTCCCGATAGCGGCACGCCACGCCGTTGCGCGAGAATGGATGCATGAACAACGAACAGCAAACCGACGTGCGCTACGACGCGCTGGTGCGGCGCGACGAACGCTTCGACGGCGTCTTCTTCTACGGAGTTACCACCACCGGCGTCGTGTGCCGGCCCAGTTGCAAAAGCCGGACGCCGCGCCCGGAAAACGTGCGCTTCTTTCCCGACCTGGAGACTGCCCAAGCCGCGGGCATGCGGCCGTGCAAACGCTGCAAACCGCAGACGGCGGCGGCCGGGGTCGAACAGCGTTACGTCGAGCTCTGCCGGGCGATCGAACGCGCCGGCGACTTACCCTCGCTTCGCGAGCTCGCGGCGATGTCGGGCCTGAGCGCTTCACACGTGCAGCGCCGTTTCAAAGCCGCCATCGGCGTCTCGCCCAAGGCCTATGCGCAGACGATCAAACGCGAACGCTTGCGCACCGCACTTAAGAACGCAGCGACCGCAACGGCCGCGCTGTACGACGCCGGATTGAACTCGCCGTCGCAAGCGTACGATCGCGATGCGTCGCCGCTGGCGATGACGCCCGCGCAGTTTGCCCGCGGCGCGGTGAATGTCGCTATCTCGTATACGATCGCAGCCTCCGCAATGGGACGCGTGCTGATCGCGATGACGGAGCGCGGCGTCTGCCGCGTCGATTTGGATGACAGCGACGGCGTTCTGGAAGATCGCCTGAAAGCGGAATACCCGCACGCGAGTTTGACTCGAACGGATCCGCAGAACGTTACGGCCGCTTCACTAATCGTCGCGTATCTGGCGGGCGAAGGTCCGTGGCCGCTGCTTCCGGTCGACGTTCGCGGCACGGCGTTTCAAACGCGCGTGTGGGAAGCGCTCCGACGCATCGCGCCGGGAACAACGGCTTCGTATACCGAGCTGGCAGCGATGATCGGCTCGCCGAACGCAGCCCGCGCAGTCGCGCGCGCGTGCGCGTCGAACGCTATCGCTCTGCTCATTCCATGCCATCGTATCGTGCCGCAAAGCGGAGGCACCGGCGGATACCGTTGGAACCCGAAACGCAAGGAACGTCTGCTTGAACTCGAACGCCGCACTGCAAGCCGCTGAACGCGATCTGCTGGAGAACGGCTACGCACATATCGCGGGCCTGCTCGATACGAAAGCGTGCGCGCAGATGCGGGACCTCTTCGATCGGGACGAGCTTTTCCGCAAACACATCGTTATGGAACGCCACAACTTCGGCAAGGGCGAATACAAGTATTTTTCGTATCCGCTGCACGATCCGGTGGCGCAGATGCGCGAGCAGTTTTACGCGCAGCTTTCGCCGGTAGCGAACGAGTGGAATGCGCGTCTGCGCAAACCCGAGCGGTTTCCCGATCGCCAGCAGCAGTTTTTGGAGATCTGCCGGGAGCACGAGCAGACGCGTCCGACGGCGTTGCTCCTGCGCTATCGCGCCGGCGACTATAACTGTCTGCACGAAGATACGTACGGTGAGATCGCCTTCCCGTTCCAGATGACGATCTTTTTGAGCGAACGCTCCGGCTACGAAGGCGGCGAGTTCGTTCTGGTGGAGCAGCGGCCGCGCGCGCAGAGCCGTCCCATCGTCTTGCAGCCCGAGATCGGAGACGCGCTCATCATTCCGAACCGTTACCGCCCCGTGGCCGGAAAGAACGGCTACTACCGCACGGCATTCCGCCACGGCGTAAGCGAGATCCGCAGCGGCGAGCGCTACGCGCTAGGGCTTATTTTTCACGACGCGCGCTAACGAAGCGGAAGCCGCGCGACGGGACGGTGCGCAGATAGACGTAAGGCTTGGCCGTGTCGCCGATAGCCTGGCGCACGAGCTGCACGTGTTTGGCAATATTTGCATCGGTTACGCTCGCGCCGTACCAGACGTACTTCTCGAGATCTTCGTGCGTAACGAGCCGTCCGTCTTGCTGAACCAAATATTCGAGCACGTCGAACGAGCGCGGCGTCAAATGCACGACCCGCCCGCCCCGAAGCAGCGCCCTGCGGTTCGCATCGAGCAAAAACGACCCAAAACTGAAAACTGCCGGCGCATCCGCCCCGATCTTGGCCATCTCTTAAGATATTAGTTGACGGGCGTTTTTCCCCTGCTACCGCACGAGCGCGAGCGTGACGGCGCGCAGCGATTGCGCGACTTCCTCTGCCGTTCGTTTGTCATCGCCGTTCAGCCAAGCGGCGACGGCGCCGATCTGTGCGCCTGCGGCAGCGTACACCCGTGCGCCGGCGGCCGGCGCGGCGTCACGGATGAGTTCGGCGAGCAGCGTGCGCGCGATCGAAGCCGGCGCGCCGTCCACCAACGACGTCGCGAGCGAGGCGTGTTGCGCAAAGTGCTTGAGAATGAACGCCGTCTGCGCCATATCGCAAGACGGCGCGGCGAGCTGCGCGAGCAGATGAAACGGACCGCGCAGCGAGTCACGCAGCAGATCTTCGCGATCTTGGAAATGCTCGTAAAACGTCGAGCGGCCTACGCCGGAACGTTTGACGACATCCGAGACGCGAACGCCGTCGTAGCCGCTTTCGAGGACGATGTCGCGGAAGGCATCGAGAATCGCTTCGCGCGCTCCGCCGCGTTGTCCGGACACTTCGGCCTTTTTGTCCATCGAACGCCTGCTTCGGCATGATAGGCTTGCTTCATGTTGCTGCAAGACCGGCCGCTTAGAACGCGGCCCGCCGCCGTACTTCTCGCCGCATGCGCAGGACTCTCGGTTCTTGCGATCGCGCACCATCCGCAAGTGCACGCGAAGACGCCGCACGCGGTGCTAACGGGCGTCGCACACCTTGCGGCGATGGACCGCTTCATTCACACGGTGCTGATTGTCTTCGTACTGCTGATGCTGTACGCGTTCTGCGTCTACGCGCGGGCCGTTCGCGGACCGCTATCGCTGGGGAAATGGGCACTCGCCCTGTTTGCAATCGGCTGCAGCAGCGTCATCGGCGCGGCATCGATCGACGGCTACTTTATCTCGGCGTTCGGAGAACGCTATGCGCTGCTTGCCGCCAATCTGCAGACGGCCGCAATCCCGATTATGACTGCGGCCGCAATCGCGATTCAGATTTTGACCAAGTTCGGTTTTTTCGCGATGGCCGGCGCTGCCGTCGCATGGGCGGCGGAGCTGCCGGGTTCGAGCAAAGAACGAACGGCGGCAGGCATCGCCGCCGGATGCGCGGCGGTTTCGGAGTTCGTTTTGGTTGCCGTTTCCGGAACGCTGCAGCCGCACAGCCTGGCAGTCATCGCGCTGCTGCAAGCGGTATGGTGCGCAGCGTTCGCGTGGATCCTCTGGTCAGCGCAGGAATAGCGCGTTGGTTTCCGCGTGCGGAATGCGTTTAGCCGTGAGCGAAAAGTCGCCGCCGTCTCTGATCTGCTGCGCATAGTCGCGGTAACAGGCGAGCGCATACGACGCGCCGCCCGTACCGACACTGATTCGCGCGACGCCGAGTCCCGCCAAGCGCGCGACGCTTGGGGATGCGGCGCCGGCGAGAACGCTGACCGGTCCGTTCACCGCTTTCACGAGCCGCTCGATCGTCGCTTCGTCCGTAACGCCCGGAACGAACGCGCACGCGGCACCCGCTTGCAGATAGGCGTTTGCGCGGTGCACGGCTTCGGCAAAGCGCCATGCATCGTTATCGCCGGCGCGTTCCAGGTAGACGTCGGTGCGTGCGTTTACGACGAGCGGCACGCCGCAATCGTCACCGGCTTTCACAATCTCGGCGACACGCTGCGCTTGCGTCTGCAGATCGATCAGTTGCGCGCCATCCCAATCCTCGAAGTTTAGTCCGACAGCGCCCGCCTGGACCGCGCCGGCAGCCGTTCCGGCCGGGTCCCCGTAGGCCCGTTCCAAATCCGCCGTAACCGGAACGTCGACCGCATCCGCGACGCGCTTTACCGCAGCCAGCATCTCTGCTGCCGGAATGCGCTCGCCGTCGGCGTAGCCGAGGCTCCAAGCCATCGCTCCGCTCGATGTTGCTACCGCAGGAAAACCCAACTCGACGATCATCTTCGCGCTGACGACGTCCCACGCGTTCACGAGTACGAGCGGGTCGCCGGGCCGGTGCAAGTCGCGCAGTCGCTGCGCCTTTTCGGTCTGTGCGTTCATGACGGGAGGTTGCGGCACGCATCTGTCACGTCCTCGCGGACGGCTGCGTCACCCTTGCGGAGGTCAACCACCCGCAATGTCTGAGAAACTCGATATGCAATCCGTCGCCCCGGAGGTCTTCCGGCCGCTCTTTGAATCGAACAAACTGCTTGCTGCTTCGGGGCTCGAGCAACGCCTGTTGACGCTGGTCGAGATCCGCGCCTCGCAGATCAACGGCTGCGCGTTCTGTTTAGCCTTGCACCGCCGCGAAGGTGAAGCCGCGGGCGAGAGCAGCGACCGCCTTTTCGGCGTGGCCGCGTGGCACGATGCGCCATGGTACAGCGAGCGCGAACGCGCCGCCTTGGAATGGACGGAAGCGATCACGCAGATCGCCAAGGAACGTCCGGCCGGCGATTTGCTCGACCGTATGAAACAGCACTTTACCGAACGCGAGATCGTGTATTTGACCGTAGCCGTTAACGTGATCAACTCGTACAACCGCTTCAACGTGGCGTTCGGCACGTCACCCGATCGCGCCGAGGGCGTCTTCAACATGCTGCATTCCGCTACGCGCGCGACCGCCTGATGGACGAGATCGAAAGCCAGCGGCCGCGCTTATTCGGCATTGCATACCGGATGCTCGGGTCGATCGCCGATGCGGAAGACGTCGTGCAAAATGCGTACTTGCGTTTGGAAGAGCACCGCAACGACGAGATTCATAACGTCGGGGGCTGGCTGACGACGGTAACGACGCGTCTGGCGATCGACCGCGCCCGCGTCTTATCGCGAGCGCGCGAAACGTACGTCGGCGAATGGCTGCCCGAGCCGATCGTGCAAGAAGCGAACGATCCCGCCGCGGAAACGACGCGCGCCGACGATTTGGCGATCGGATTTCTGCACGTGCTCGAACGTTTGCGTCCCGAGGAACGCACGGCATTGCTGCTGCACGACGTCTTCGACTATTCGTTCGACGAGATCGCCGGCGTGCTGGGCAAACGCACCGACGCCGTGCGGCAACTCGCCTCACGTGCGCGGACGCGCGTGCGCGAAGAACGGCCGCGGCTGTCCGTAGACCGTGCAAAGGCGGCGCAGGTTATCGAACGCTTTCTGCAAGCATTGCAGCACGCGAACCTGAACGAGCTGCAAGCGGTTCTTGCGGAAGACGTCGTCTCGATCTCCGACGGCGGCGGCAAAGTCAACGCGGCGCGAAACCCGGTCGAAGGTCTGGATGCGGTATCGCGGCTGCTCATGGGCGTCTACGAAAAATATTGGAGTCACTGCGGGCAAGAACGGCTCACGGTGAACGGCATGCCGGGATTGGGCATCACGCTGGAAGGCAAGCTCGTCGGCGTCGTGAGTTTCGATTTCGCGGAGGACCGCATCCGCTCGATCTACACGGTGCTCAACCCGGATAAACTGCCGCACTAGCCCTAGTAAACGTGAGGCACGTGCGTGATGGCCTCGCGGAGGTCTGCACGTGCCATCACTTGCTTTTTCTGCGGCTATGCTCGGCATCGACGGATATGTCGTTCGCGTCGAAGCCGACAGCGCGCCGGGCACGCCCGGACTCGTCATTATCGGGCTTCCGGATCGCGCGCTGAACGAGTCGCGCGAACGCGTGCGCGCAGCAATCTTCAACTCCGGATTTCGTTACCCGGCAGGGCGGCTGCTCGTAAACCTTTCGCCGGCGGACGTACGCAAAGAAGGCCCGTCGTTCGACTTGCCGATCGCGCTTGCGCTGATGGGCATCGACGAACAGATCGACCGGCTTGCACTGCAGAGCTTCGCCGCTCTTGGCGAGCTCGCGCTGGACGGAACGCTGCGCGCGGTAAATGGTATTTTGCCGATGGTCATTGGGGCCCGTAACGCAGGCTTTAACCGGCTTATCGTGCCGAAAGAGAATGCGCAGGAAGCCGCTTTGGTCGACGGTATCGAGTTGTATGCGGTCGAGTCGCTGCAAGCGGCCGTCGGCGTTTTGCTCGGCAATGGCGCATCGCGGCGCGTCGTTACGAAACCCGTCGACCTGTCACCGCTCGACGAAGTCGTGCACGGCGATTTCGCCGACGTGAAAGGGCAGCAGACAGCGAAACGCGCGCTGGAGATAGCTGCCGCAGGCGGCCATAACGTGCTGTTCGTCGGACCGCCAGGCTGCGGCAAGACGATGCTCGCACGGCGTTTACCGTCGATTCTTCCGCCGATGACCCCGGCGGAAGCGATTGACGTGACAAAGGTGTATAGCGTAGCGGGACTGTTGGGAGCGCAACCCGGCATCGTGCGCGCACGGCCGTTTCGCAGTCCGCACCACACCATCAGTCAAACGGCGCTCGTTGGCGGAGGCAGTATCGTCAAACCCGGCGAGATGAGCCTCGCGCATCACGGCGTGTTGTTTTTAGACGAGCTGCCGGAGTTCACGCGGTCGGCGATCGAAGTGATGCGCCAGCCGATCGAGGAAGGCATGGTCACGATCTCGCGCGCTTCCGGAACGTTTACGTATCCCGCGCGCCTCATGCTCGTCGCGTCGATGAATCCGTGTCCGTGCGGTTACCGCGGATCGCGCACGAACGAATGCCGCTGCGACGACGGTGCGGTTGCGCGGTACGTGTCGAAGCTTTCCGGACCGCTGCTCGACCGCATCGACTTGCAGATCGAAGTCTCACGCGTGCCGTTCGACGAGATGGCACGCACGGAACGCGCCGAGCCTTCGCGTTCGATTCGCGAACGCGTGCTTTCGGCGCGCCGGGTACAGTCGGAGCGCTTTGCCGGCACCGGCATCGCTTGCAACGCAGAGATTCCCGCGAGCGCCGTACGATCGTATTGCGCTTTAAACGAGGATGCGCTGGCACTGCTCGCGCAGGCCAGTTCCCGCCGGCAGTTCTCCGCCCGTGCGCTCGACCGCATCGCTCGCGCCGCGCGCACCATCGCGGATCTCGGCGGCAGCGAGCATATCGCACCGGCGCATGTAGCCGAAGCCATTCATTACCGCAGTTTGGAGCGATTGGATACGCGGGCGGCTTAAAAAAGCGTATCTCACTCGGCCACGTGCACGTACGCGGCTTTAAGCCAGCGAATGAGCTCTGCATCCATCTGATCGGCCGATACAAGGCGGACTCGATGCGAAACCATTCTGTTCCAGTCGCCCGATCTCTCCAGCCGTCCAATTGGTTTACGATCGTTGCCTAACTTTATGCCGACATCGAAAAATTCCGCGCCCACTTTGATGATGGCGAATTTTTTGCCGTTTCGGAGAAGGCTGAGATACGAGCGTCCCACGTTGACGGAAGGCCGATCTTTCCCAAACGCGTTAACCTTCGCTAGAATGCTTTTGTATGTGCCTACCCACTTTGCACGAGCGCCCTTGAAGTGTTCGGAAAGATCTTCCGCATCAGTGCGTGGTTTTGCAACCCGCTCACGAAGGATGCTGTAAACCGCCATCGCGTGGCCGTGACCAAGATCAAACTCGGATTTGAGCCAGGCGACGATCTCGCCGGCCTTCATACCCTGGCGCAAATAACCGCGCTGATTCGCCAGCTTGCAGAAGTCTTCGGGCCTCATGCCGGTCTTTTTCAGGATCGTATCTAGATACGCTTGAAAAGACATTGCTACATTCTGCCGTGTTGCCGTTGAAGCGGAATGAGTGCGCGAACCCGCGGATTCAGGAGATAAATCGGCGCCCAAACGACAATGCCGAAGACGACCGGAAACAACGTCTCGAACGGCGTAAAGCCCGCGCGCAGATTGCACGCGCACGCGCCTCCAAAGTACCCGGTGAGAAGGACTGCGCCAAATACCGCCGTGCGTGGAACGACGTAAAGTGCGACCAGGATCAGCAGTATCGTTGCAATGACGGGCGCCAGCGCGAGCGGCATACCCTGACGATGAAACGCATCGGCGATCCCAGGCGCGATGAAATACTTCGCTGCTGCATCGAACAGCATAAACGCTGTCGCAAGGACGTAAAGAACGCGCGCGGTCCACAAAACCGTAAGTGACGGGGCGGGTGCGGTAGCTGCAAGCGTGGATTCCATGGCGGCCTCCGAAGTTGAAGTAAGTTGCGCGAACGAGAACTAGACTGTATAGTCTAGTCAAATCGTAGCATAATGAAACTAGACTGTCTAGTACCGGAGGGCGAATGGGCCGTAGCGGATCGGCAACCAAGCACGAGGCGATCCTGGATGCCGCCCTGGCGGTGTTCTTAGAAAAAGGCTATCTCGGGACGAGCATGGATCAAATTGCCGCTCGAGCGGGCGTCTCAAAGCAAACCGTCTACAAGCACTTCGCCGATAAAAACCGCCTTTTTGCCGAAATTCTTTTGGCGACCACCGGAGAGGTCGATCGTCTCGTTCGTTGGATCGTGGACGAATTCGACGATCCTCGCAAGCTCGAACAGACATTTGATAGGCTTGCGCGTCACTTCCTCGGTGCTCTCATGGAGCCGCATCTTCTTCGTTTGCGCCGCCTGGTGATCGCGAACGCCGATCGCTTTCCGGAGCTGGGCCGCTCCTGGTACGAAGCCGGCTTCGAACGGGTATTGACGACGCTTGCCGATAGCTTTGGTCGATTGGCCGATGCCGGCCGGCTAAAGATCGACGATCCACTTGTGGCCGCAAATCACTTCGTCGGGATGTTACTCTGGATTCCCGTAAACAAAGCAATGTTCACCGGTAGCGACAAGCCTTTTACGGACATCGAATTGGACCGGTTGGCGAGAGCATCTGCACGAACGTTCCTGCACGCCCATAGGTAAGATGTTCCGAGCGTGCAGGCCGCTTAAGAACTCTGTCCGGTAACGCTCTGGCGAAATGCGTGCAGATCTTCGAGTTTGTTCAGCGTCGCCGCGTCTTTGACCGAATGGTCGTCGATCCCGCACGCATCCCGCATGCTGCTCGAGAGCTCGTCGGAATGATTGTAGGTTCGGACCGCTTCGTTATGTTTTCGGATCGCTTCAGGATCGATCTTGCCGATGCGCTCGCGCACCCATTGTTCGAACTGCACGTACGTCGGCTTGTTTTTGCGGACGTGGTCTATCGTTTCTTGGCGGTCCAGTCCGAGCGCGTTTAGCGTCATCTGATCGAACCGGGTCCGCATTCATCGTAATCGTCGGGAAGTTTTCCGTGCGCCGCCAGTGTCAGTTTCGACCACAAGCGCGGCAAGCGCATAACGCCCAGCGGACCGGCGACGTCGGATGTAATTGTTGGAACGACTATGGTACCGGTGTCTTTCGAATCGGTAGTGCTCATCGTTTCTCCTCGGCGTATCGTAACGTCGTTGTAGCATATTCCCGGCGAGCGAGCGCACGCCGGCGGCTCGCCCTTATAGCAGGGGTGCGCCAGGAATGAAAACGGGTACGAGATTTTTGTGCTGTCAGAGCAGATGGGCGAAGAGACCGTATCGGCGCTGTGGCCGCTCCTTTTAGACAAGCTCGACACCGCAGTCGCCGTTACCGATCCGCAAGGCCGGGTTACGTTCGTCAACCACGCTTTCTTAGAAGCGTTCGAAATTGAAAGCAGCGACATCTTGGGCGCGCCCGTGACGAAGGCGACGATGCGCATGCTGGACGACGAGCGCCGCCATCTCACACCACTCTCGCTGCCCGTGATGCGGACGATTAAGACAGGTACGCCCACCGGCGCGCGCGAGTATCATTTCGAGAGCCCCACGCGCGGATTATTGACATGGATTGCTGCCGCGACGCCGTTGCTCGCCAAGGGCGGCCGGATCGAAGCGGTCATACTGACGATCAACGACGTTACCACACTCAAGCGAACGATGCTCGCGCTGCAGGTCTCGGAAAAGCGATTCCGAGAGATCGCGGAATGGTCGCGCGATTTTATCGCGTACGAGGACGCGGAAGGCGTATTCCAATACGTTTCTCCCGCCTCAAAACTCATTCTCGGCTACGAACCGACCGAGATGATCGGGCGAAACAGTGAAGAGTTCGTGCACGAAGACGAGGTTGAAGACCTTCGCGCACGCCACGCCGATGTGAATCAGGAATTTTACCACGCCGTCTTCCGCGCAAAGCACAAAGACGGTTCGTACCGGTGGCTCGACACGAATTGCACGATCGTTCGCGATGCAGAACGGCAGCCGCAAACGTTTTTGGTCATCTGCCGCGACATCACCGAGGGGCGTTCGGCGGCCGAGACGATTCGCAGAAGCGAAGCCGAACTGGCGCTCGCTCAAGAAATCGCGCACCTCGGGAGTTTCGAGACCGAATTTTCCGCTGGAGACACGTATTGGTCGCGCGAGCTCTACCGGATCTGCGGAACCGACCCGAATTCGTACCGGCCGCACGAGGGCGGCGTTTGGGACTTCGTCCACCCTCACGATCGCGAACGGGTCCGGTCCGAGATCGAGGCGGCGCGAGCAGCGCAAAAGCCTTACGAGTTAGAGCATCGGATCGTTTGTGCCGGCGGCGCAGAACGCTGGGTGCTCGAGCGCGGGCGCTACACGTTCGACGATCGCGGGAATGCCGTACGGTTAAACGGCGCGGTACTCGATATCACGGAACGGAAAGCCGCGCAAGAGCGCGCGGCGTTTCTCGCCACGCACGATTCGCTTACCGGGCTCCCGAACCGTCAGGTCTTCGGCGAGTACGTTTCGCAAGCGATCCGGGTCGCACAAAAGGGTCATAAACGTCTGGCCGTTTTCTGCATCGACCCCGATCGCTTCAAGGCCGTCAACGACTCCTTGGGACATTCCGCCGGCGATTCGCTTCTCAAAAGCATGGCCGAGCGGATCACCGCCTCGATAGATGCCGGCGAATTTGCGTGCCGATTGAGCGGAGACGCATTCTTAGTATGCGCCGAATGCTCAAACGTGGAAGAGATCGTGAGGCGCGCTACCGTCATGCATGGCACCCTTGCCGCACCGCACGATATCGGTGGCCGGCAGATCGAGATGACGACGACGATCGGCATCAGCATGTATCCCGATGACGGTGCTGCGGCCGACGATCTCATCGCAAGTTCCGAAGGCGCGATGTATCGCGCTAAATCCGACGGACGTAACCGCGTCGAGCTGGCGAACCGGGAACTGCAGCACGCAGCCCGCCGCCGCTTGGGCCTAGAACAAGAGTTGCGAACCGCAATCCGCGATTTGCAGTTCACGCTGCACTATCAGCCCATCGTCGATTTGCGAAGCGGACGGATAGCGGGATGCGAAACGCTGCTGCGCTGGGAGCATCCCGGCAGCGGATTGCTGCCGCCGTCCGCGTTCATTAACGAAGCCGAAGAAACGGGGCTGATCGTGCCGATCGGCGATTGGGTTATCGAGTCCGCCTGCGCATCCGCCGCGCAATGGACGGAGCGTTTCGGAAACGACCTGTACGTCACCGTGAACATTTCGGCCAGGCAGTTAAAACATGGCGGAATTCCGGAAAAGATTGCGGCGTGCGGCGGCGCGCAGCGACTGGTCATCGAATTGGTCGAGAGCACCGTTATGGACGATCCGGATCTCGCGCTGCGCTTGCTCAGAGATCTTCGCGAGCTTGGCGTCAGGATTGCCGTCGACGACTTTGGCATCGGTTACAGCTCCCTCGCGTATCTAAAGCGCTTCCCGCTAAATACCGTGAAGATCGATCGCACGTTTGTAGGTGACTTGGAAACGGACGAAAACGACGCTGCAATCGCGCATTCGATCGTAACGCTCGCGCACAGCTTGGGACTGCAAGTCGTAGCGGAAGGTGCGGAAACGGTGCGCCAGATCGAAATGCTGCGCGAGTTCGGCTGCGACTCCGTCCAAGGCTATTATTTCAGCCGTCCGGTCCCGGCGCACGAGTTCGAAGCGATGCTGGCCGCCGGCAAACGGCTGCAAATGTAGGCTTGTAGAGCGTTTAATCGCGACCGCGGCGTATTGTACGCCGATGGCGAGCGAAGAGTCCCTTTACGACGAGATGCCAATGGAAGAGTATCTGCTGCACCGAGCACCGCAAGGAGATGCTTATCAGACGTACTCTGCGTTCGAAGCATCAAAAGCTGAAAGCCAAGATCCCAACGACGCCGGCGCGGCAATATGGCTGTATCTCATCCTTATTTTCGGCGCCGCGGTAGCGTATCGTGCGTTGCCGGCCTATTGGGGCGTGCACCTTCCCCTGCCCGTGTTTTTGATCCCCTTCGCGGTGCTCTATGTATGGGGAGTCGTCAAGAGGATCCGGGGCCGCCGCTCGACTGTCGCCGCACGCGTGAAAAACACGCCGTAATCGCGCGCGCCAATGCGGGATGCATGTCGCTGAGCGCCGCGCTCGCACGGTCCATGGTTTTCAGTGTGGAGATCAGCAGCGGACGTACTTCCATAACCGCAATGCCCGAGCTCTGACCCGAACCGTTTCCGCCCAGGCCTGCGAACGGATTGGCTCCGTGACTGCCGATGCCCGTCGTTCCCGGCGTGTTCGCGTCTAATTGGACGTGCTGATTCCATTCGTTGAGTAAGGCGTTCGAGTCGTCCGCAACCTGTTTCTGCGCATCGGCGACCGCGTGCAGATCTTTTTCGATCGTCGCGCCGTCGGCACTCGTAAGCGGCGCTGCCTGCTGCAGTTGCTTTTCGAGCAGCGCCAAATCGTCGTTTACATGACCGATGGCTTCGAGCGCTGAGAAGCCCGCCGTGTATGCCGAGCCGGTTTCGCCGTACGACTGATCTTTTGAATACTCGCTCAGTGCAGCAACGAGCTTCGTAATATCGTCCGTGACGCGCTTTTGCGTAACGATCGCGCGGCCTACATTCGATTTTAGCGCGGCGCATAACGGGTCCGTGCTCGAGGGCGACGGCGACGGCGAGGGCGCGATCGGTGCTGCGGCGCAGCAACAGAAAAGTAAAGCCGGCACGACGCGTTTCACACCCGCTTTATTTCTCGCGGCCGCACTCCAAGTCTTTTACTCGCCGTGCACTCAACCGACCGCCAAGACGGCATGACAACCCGGCGCCCCCATGAATAGCTGAAGTCCAATATGATGGAACGCATATTGGCCGTTGTCGCCTTAAGCGCAGCCGTAACAGTTACGGCATCGCCATCTCCGAACGGGACCGCAAAACGCGGTCCCGTTTTCGTTTCCAACCTCGCGCCCGCCGACGAATATTTCGGCAGGGCAAAACTCAGCGTGCTGGTTATCCGCCATCGCATCTTTGCGATGAAAGACGACTGGCACCACATGCGCACGCAGCCCGCGAAAGTCGTCAACGATGCGAACGACGTTCAAGACGCACTCGACGATTGGTCGGCGCGCTTTCCGCGCGACACATGGCTGCCGGCAGCCTCGTGGAACCTCGCAACGCTCTACGAAGAACTTCCCGGGGCCGATGCGCAGCAGAAAGCAATTGCGATGCTTTCCACGGTGCGCGACCGTTACACGAGTACGGCATTCTCCGGGCTTGCCGATCGCGATTTGAAGCGCGGTGTCGGCATTCGCCCGTGGCCGCAATGGGCGCTTGCAAACGACGGGGTCGCCGCGCTGCTGGCTATCGCCGACGCGCGTACGGCTTGGGAGCTTGCAACGGCAAACGAACAGCTGTCCGGCGACGATGCGCGCGAGCGCGCGATCCGCTTCTTGGCGCTGCTGGTCGACCGGTACGGGTCGACACCGTACGGCAGCCTCGCGTTACGCGACTTGGAACGGGGCGTCGCCGTGCGGCGGTAGAACGAGCGCGCATGAAGAACCGCGCGCTCGTCGTTCTGCTCGCCGTGCTTGCCGCATGGCTTCTTCCCACGATACCGGCTCACGCCCAAGGCCGCACCGCTCTCGTCGATCCGTTTTTGGGAACCTCGACGACGCCCGACGGCTCGGACGTCATCGACGATTTTCCGGGCGCGGACGTTCCGTTCGGCATGGTGCAGTGGAGTCCGGATACGCCGAGTCAGAATGCGGGCGGCGGATACGAGTATAACGACAAAGCGATTCAAGGCTTCAGCCTGACGCATCTAAGCGGCCCGGGCTGCGGTGTCTTCGGCGATTTCAGAGTGCTTCCGGTAAGCGGCGAGGTCTCGCAGCCGTGGAAAGCGCAGCAGCCGTTCGCGCATGCCGATGAAACGGCGTCACCCGGTTATTACGCGGTCACCCTCGGCAATCCGGGCATCCGCGCCGAGATCGGCGTCACGCCGCGCACCGGTATTGCACGGTTCACGTTTCCGGCCGGTGCGAAAGCGAATCTGCTCTTCAATATCGCCTCCGATCAAGCCGGCGTACGGAATGCCGGCTTCAGTGTGACGGGACCGAACGAAGTCGAAGGCTTTGCCGACACGGGCGGCTTCTGCGGCATGCCGGATCGCTACAGCGTTTACTTCGTAGCGCAGTTCGATGCACCGGTTTCGTCTACGGGAACGTGGCACGGGACGACGCAGAACGCGCTTCGCAGCGTCACCGGAGCGGACAGCGGCGGCTGGGTGTCGTTCGATACGTCGAAGAGCGCGATCGTCCATATGCGCGTGGCGATCTCGTTCGTCGATACAAACGGAGCGCGCGCGAATCTTGCAGCGGACAAAGCCGGTTGGGACCTCAACCGGGTTCGCAGCGATGCTGCGGCTGCATGGGAGCGCGTTCTCGATCGCATCGACGTTGCGGGTGGAACGAACGACGAGCAGCGGCAGTTTTATACCGCGTTCTATCACGCAATGCTGCATCCAAACCTGTTCGACGATGCCGACGGGCGTTATCGCGGCTATGACGGCATGGTGCATCGCGTACGTACCGGACATCACGAATACGCCAACTTTTCCGATTGGGATATCTATCGCACGCTGGTGCCGCTGCAAGCGCTGGTCGCGCCGGATGAAGTAAGCGACATGATGCAGTCGCTGGTCGACGCAGCAAAACAGGACGTGTTTCTGCCGCGCTGGGCGCTCGTCAACGGCGCAACGAGCGTGATGGGTGGCGACTCGGTCGATCCCGTCATCGCGGGCGCCTATGCGTTCGGTGCGCGCGGCTTCGACGTGCGCGGCGCGATCGCGGCAATGGTCAAAGGTGCATCCGATCTGCATGCGGCGCCGGCCGACGGCTGGTACGTCGAACGGCCCGAGCTCGCCGAGTATCTGCAGAACGGCTACATTGTGAACACGCACGTCACGTCGGTTTCACCGGTGCCGAACGGCGCGTCGGAAACGCTCGAATATGCGCTCGACGATTTTTCCATCGCCCAGCTCGCAAAAGCCGGAGGCGATGAAGCTGTCTACCGGACGTTCATGAAACGCTCGTCGAACTGGGCAAATCTGTTCGATACGGCAACCGGTTGGGTTGCTCCGCGCGACCGGGACGGCGCGTTCGAACAAACGCCGATAACCTCCGCCGGTCAAAGCGGCTTTCAAGAAGGCAATGCCGCGCAGTACACGTGGATGGTGCCGCAGGATCTCGGCGGTTTGATTCGCGGTATGGGCGGCGCTGCTGCAACCCGTCAAAAACTCGACACGTTCTTCTCGCAGATCAATGCCGGCCAAGACAAACCGTACGCATGGCTCGGCAACGAACCGACGCTGGGAAGTCCGTGGGTCTATCTCTCGGCGGGCGCGCCGTATCGCGCGCAGCAGATCGTGCGCACCGCGATGACGACGATGTTCGCCGATACGCCGCACGGCATTCCCGGCAACGACGACCTCGGCACGATGAGTGCATGGTACATGTGGAGCGCTATGGGGCTTTATCCGCAGAATCCCTCGGTGCGCATCCTCGACATCGGCAGTCCGATCTTTACGAGCGTTACCCTGCACTCGCCGCATGGGCTCGAGATCGCCATTACCGCTCCGCAAGCGGCAGACGCCGCGCCGTACGTTCAATCGCTGCGCGTCAACGGGAAAGCGACGCAAAAGACGTGGCTCGCGCTTCCGGCGCGGGGACGTGTTACGCTCGACTTTGCTTTAGCCGCGACGCCCAACGCGCAGTGGGGCGCGGCGCCGCAAGACGCGCCTCCATCATTTGCGCTGCAGCCGGTGCACTTTCCGGCGTCCAGCCCCGTCCTGCTGACTTCAACTGCCTCACAGCTCGCTGCCGCAGGCGACGGCACAACCTCTGCTTCATTCGTTATCGACAACTCGGCAGGCACATCGGCGGAAACGATTGCCTGGAAGGCTCAGCTTCCTGCCGGGTTCAGCGCGCAGCCCGCGGCCGGAACCGTAACGGTCGCGGCAGCAGCGCAGCAAACCGTGGCGCTTACGCTTCAAAGCGCGAACGCCGCGCCGGGGTTGTGGAATGTGCCCATCGTCGCTCGCAGCGCGCGCGGAGCACGGATTCCTGCGCTCACGTTCGCGCTACGCATCGAACGCGCAGCGGATCCGCCTTCGCTCGGATTTATCGAAAACCGCTTCGACGATACGATAACGCCGTTCGATCCGGTGACGTTGGGATTCGGCGCACCGGTCGCAGCAGGTAAGGAACCGCGCGACGCTGTTTTCTCGCCGGATCGTAAAACGCTCTACGTCGCCGATCGCGGTGGACAGTCGCTCGCGATTGTCGATGCAGCAACGATGAAAGCGTCGTTCGTTAAAGTCGGCCAGTCGCCGGACGGCACCGCGATCTCCGCGGACGGCAAAACGGTTTGGATCGCAAATTACGACGACAACAGCGTTCAAGCAATCGACACGGCAACGCGCGTTGCCGGCAAACCCATCGCCGTCGGGTTGAATCCGCGTTACTGCGCCCTCACGCCGGACGGCCGCATGCTGCTCGTCACAAACGTGAACGGCAACACCGTAACACCGATCGTGCTGCAGACGCGTCAACCCGGAGCGGACATTCCCGTCGGAGCGCATCCCAGCGGTATCGCTGTTACGCCCGACGGCACGTTGGCGCTCGTGGCGAACTCGGGTTCCGGTACGGTCACGCCGATCGACTTGACCGGCGCGCTTCCGCGTCCGCTTGCGCCGGTTTCCGCGGGTTTGGGCGCGTCGATGATCGCGATTTCACCGGACGGCCGCACGGCACTCGTCTCGAATTTCTCGGCGGCGACCGTCAGCGAGATCGATATCGCAACGCGCACGTCGCGAACGATCAAAGTCGGTCTAGCACCCTACGGCATCGCATTCTCTAAAGACGGGAAAACGGCTTGGGTCGTTGCGCGGGGTGACGGAGCGCTGGTTCCGATCCACGTTGCAACCGGAAAAGCGGGCAAACAGATCCCCGTCGGATCTACCAGCCCGTATACGCTGCAGATTCCCTAAGCGATGATGTGCGAATGCATGCGCGCGATTTGCCGGACGTCGTGATGATGCGTCTGCCCCGCGCCGATGTGATACGCACAGAACAGGTGGAACGGAATGGTCGAACCCAGGTCGTTCAAATACCATTCGAAATCCGCGGCCGCCGAATGGTCGCCCTTATCCCACAACAGGCTCACGATATCGCCGAATGCATAGACCGGCCGCGCGCCGTAGTGGCGCAGCAGCTGACGCATCTCTTTGCCGACCGTATCGTCGAAGGCGTGCGCGTCGACGCGGCCGTTTTTGTAAACGGCCTCAAGCACTTCATTCGAATCGAGCCAACGAACCGGCGCATCGGCCGGAAGGCGTGCAAGCATCGCGTCGCGGCGCTCGCGACTGCTGACGATCATCAGAATTCCCTCGCGCGCGAGGCCCGTTAAAAAATATTTCGTCACGCGAGCAAGAAGCGCGTCTTCGTCGGAACCGGCGAAATGCGCAAGATGGCCGTAGAGCATCAAAGAGACTATACCCGCTTTTTAAGCATTCAATTTATTGTACCCACCGGAGAACCCCACGCTCGTTTGCCTTTGCAGGGAGCGCAACCCCGGTTCAAGCAACAGCGGCTCAATGTTTGTCGCTCTAAGTAAATTCGTAGTCGCGAACGATTACGAAGAAGCCGTCGCCCTCGCTTTTGTGCGCAGACCGCATTTGGTTGACGGCGCCGACGGCTTTCAGCGGCTCGACGTCATGCGCCCCATCGAGAACCCAAAAGAGTTTTGGCTCATCACGTATTGGCGCGACGAAAATTCGTTTCGCACCTGGCACCGCGGACATACCTACAAAGCGTCGCATGAAGGCATTCCGAAAGGGATGAAACTCGTGCAGAACATGCAAGAGATCCGCTTCTTCTCGTATGTGGCCTCGTGAGTAAGCCTCTGGAAGCGTTTGCGGCGGATCTGCTTGCGAACCGGCCGGCAATTGCCGAGAAACTCGTCGAACGGGAATTTGCCGCCCGCGCGCACCTTTACGAACGGTTTGGTCCCGCCGGCCGGGTCCGTTGTTTGGAAGACGCGCAGCTGCACATCGAATATCTCGCCGAAGCGCTGCGCGCCGCAAGCGTCGCGATGTTTTGCGACTATGTAAGCTGGGCCGACACGTTACTCGTTCGGCGAGGAATTCCGAGCGAGCATCTCGCGGCGCATCTGCGCGAGCTCGCTCACGTCGTGCGCGAGCGCGAACCGCACGAACAAGCACGCCAGGCTGCGGAGTATGTCGAAGCGGGGGTTACGCGCCTCGAACGGCCGGCAAAAGCGCTCTCGTCGTTTATCGACGATAACGATCCGCTCGCGCCGGTAGCGCGCAACTATCTCGCGCTGTTGCTCGGCCGCAACGAACGCGCGGCGGCCGACCTCGTCGTGGGCCTGGCGCAGCAAGGTACGCCGGTTCGCGAGATCTATCTGTTCGTGTTACAGGTGTGTCAATACGAGATCGGACGGCTCTGGCACCACAACGAGATATCCGTCGCACAAGAACATTACTTCACGCAGGCAACGCTGCGGATCATGGGACGCCTTCTGCCGCTCGGCACGCCGCCGGAGTCGCGCGGTTTAACCATCGTGTGTACGTCGACCGGCGGCGAACAGCACGATTTAGGCATACGGATGGTTAGCGATTTCTTTGCCATGAACGGATGGACGTCGCATTTTCTCGGGGCAAATACGCCCGTGCGCGATCTCACGGCTTTCGTGTCGGATACCAAGGCGGATGCGCTCGCCGTTTCCGTGACACTGGCAAAACATCTTACACCCGCCGCGCAGATGATTGCCGGCGTGAAACAGGCCGGCCTGCAGAAAGATCCGCTCGTCATCACCGGCGGACGCGCATTTACCAGCGGTGCGGCGTTGTGGCGCGCCGCGGGGGCCGATCTCTATGCCGAAAACGCCGACTCGGCAGTGATCGCCGTCAATCAGATCCTGGCGGAGTTCCGTAGTCCCGGTTGATGCGCGCGGCGTGCACCATCTCGCCCACAACCGCGTCGAACGACTCGAACGTATAGAGTCCTGAGAAGACCGCCAGATCGTCGATCGTGTCCCGGAAGAGGAACGATGGACGCTGCGTGAGCGCGAGATCGTCGAACTCTTTGGTCGTCTGCGCTATCCGCTCGCGCACTTCGCGCGAATCCATCGCCGCTGCGATCTGCGTTGCGGATAATCCGCTCAACCGCGCGGCTTCGGCAACGGCCTCGTCGCGCCGGCCCATCGGCTTGCGATCGATCATCGCGGCGTGCGCGAGCCCGCGCCGCACAGCATCGCCCGCTACTCCGAGCGCGCGAACAGCTTCTGCTGCAAGGTTCGCATGCAGCGTCGTATCGTCTTCACGATCGTGCCACCACGCGTCCAATTGGACACCGGTCGCTTTCGCCGTGCGCCCGTAGTACCACGCAAGTTCCGCGCCGGTATACGGCAGCGGACCGCCGCCGAAAAGCTGCGCGATGCGCCATTCGACGTGCAACTCGGCGCCGTACTTTTCACGGATACGCTCTAGCGCCCGGTCGGCGATGTAACACCACGACGACAGGACGTCGACGTAGTACACCATCGTCACGAGCGGTGCCACTTACGCGTGCGCCGCTTCGCCGGTAAGGAGTGCCGGCACGCCGTCCGCGTTACAGAACGTCTCGAACGATTCGACCGAAAACTGCACGCCGCTAACGAACGGCCCGAACGCCGCGTACCGCGCGCTCGCCTCGTCGAAGCGCATTTCGTAGATCAACTTTTTGAACACCGCCGGATCGTCCGCGTAGAGGTCGACGCCCCACTCGTAATCGTCGAACCCGATGGAGCCGGAGATCACTTGGGTAACGAGCCCGTGATACGTGCGGCCGATTTTGCCGTGATCGAGCATTAGACGCGCGCGCTCGTCAAAAGGCAGCGCGTACCAGTTGTCGCTGCCTTCGCGCTTTTTATCCATCGGATAGAAACAGGCAAACCGGCGCTGCGGAATGCGCGCCCAAAGGCGCCCCGCGTTACGCGGCTGACGCTCCTGATCGGCCAGCATGTCGTCGAACTGCGCGTTCCATTCGGGCGTAAACCGCTTGAGGCCGCGCGTTTCGAGCTCCGTGTGAATCTTGGCGGTCGCGTCGTACAATCCGAGTTCCAGCACCGAGGTATACGAATCGCGCGGTTCCAGAAAATCCGAGATCTCCAGCGCGTCGAACTCGCTCTGCACTTGCGCAAGGCCGTTGAACCAGCGCGCATAATGCGTGATCATCAGGTCTGCTTTATGACCGACCGTTTGAACCAGGCCGACGTCGGCGTTCTCGCTATTCTTTTGCGCTGCGAAGAAATCGTGCGCTTCGTGCAGCATCCGCGCGCGCGCTTCCGCGGGAACGCGCGCCCAACTGCGCCGGTGAAATGCGAACATGCGGTGGAGGATCCACCAGCCTTCAATGGTTTCGTTGACGTCCGGATGACGCACGGCGTTACCCCCTGGCGAGTGCTCTGACGCGCTTGACCTCCGCGTCGACTTCAGATGCCAGCGTATCAGGCCGTTCGCGATATTTCGCCCACAATTGCGGCATGTGCGCGATATCGTCAAGCACGCGCGCGTAGACGGCATTTACCGGCGTCGCAACGCCGTGCTCTTTGCCTGCCACCGCCACGGCGCCGTTGAGAAACTCGACTTCCGTCTGCGCCTTGCCGGCCCGCAGGTCCAGCAGCAGCGAGGGCGGTTTGGTGCCGCGGCCTCCGGCGACGCGCCCCGCCAAAAGACGCTTGGCGATCGGACTCGGCAGCGTCGCAATCGCTTGCAGCGCGCGCACGGGATAACGCGGCAAGTCTACCGGCGCCAGTCCCATAGCGCTCATGACCGCGCGCACTTCGCGCACGGCACGGATCTCCAGCGTGAAGATCTCTTCGAAGTGCACCATGCGGTAAGGCAAGACGTTCAAAATCGCGCAGCTCGCATTTGCAACGACGTTCAGTGCGAGTTTCGACCATTTGAGCGCACGCCAATCGCCGACGGTCTGCGTTTTCAACCCCGTGCTGTTGAACGTTGCCGCCAGCCAGTTATAGGCATTCTTGCCGAGCGGCGCGAGTGCGAGGCCGCCTTCGCGCGCGGCCGCTTTTCCATGGCCGTTGAGCGAGGGACGATCGACCGGCGTCGTTAGCGCTGCGGCCACGACGTTGTCTTCTCCGAAGGCTGCCGCGAGTTTCTCTTCGTTTCCCACGCCGTTTTGCGGACTGACGAAGACGCATTTCTCGGGATACGGAATGGCTCGTTTCAGCGTCTCTACAGCACCGTCGGTGTCGTATGCTTTCACCGCGACGATCGCGACGTCCGCATCGAACGGCCGAACATCGCTCAGGTTACGCGGAGCGTACACGACTTCGACGTTAACCGACTGTAGAGCGTCGCCGAGATACGTGCCGACGGCACCCGCCCCGACTATATAGATGCGCATACGTTAATTCGATCCAGTGCTGCCGAAACCGCCCGCGGCGCGCGCCGTCTCCGGCAGCGTATCCACGGGCTCAAAAAGCGCGCGCGTTACCGGCGCGACGATCATCTGCGCGATGCGGTCGCCGCGCTCGATCGTAAACGGCGCATTCCCAAGATTCGCAAGAATCACGCCGACCGGGCCGCGGTAGTCCGCATCGATCGTTCCCGGCGAGTTCAAGCAGGTGACGCCGTTCTTGAGCGCCAGGCCGCTGCGCGGGCGGATCTGCGCTTCGTAGCCGTCCGGTAGAGCGATTGAAAATCCGGCCGGGATCAGCGCGCGTTCACCGGGCTGCAGCACGACGGGCGCATCGAGCGCGGCGTAGATATCGGCGCCGGCAGCGTGTTCGGTCATGTACGTAGGCAGCGGTAAGCCGCGGCCTTCGGGCAAGCGTTGAATGGGGACGGCGCGCAGTTCGGGCATTGGGCGCTACTTGGAAAGCAGCGTCGCCAACTCTTCCTGGAAACTCTCCACATCGCGGAACTGGCGGTACACGCTCGCAAACCGGATGTACGCCACTTTGTCCAGCGAGCGCAGCGCCTCCATCAATTTCTCCCCGATCGTCGTCGAGGGAACTTCGCTCTCGCCGCGCGCGAACAGATCGCGCTCCAAGTCGGCGGCGACGCCTTCCATCTGGCTCTCGGAGACCGGGCGCTTTTCGCACGCACGGCGCAGACCGCCCAAGATCTTCTCGCGATTGAACTGCTCGCGCCGGCCGTCTTTCTTAACGACGAACAGGCGCGGCGCTTCCATCCGCTCGTACGTGGTGAAGCGGTGCTTGCAGCGGTGATCGAGACATTCACGCCGCCGGCGGACGACGTTTTCGTCGTCGCGCGAATCGACGACGCGCGTCTCGCTCTTACGGCAGGTCGGACAAATCATTTATAGCGGCACATCTTGTGGGTGGACCCATTATAAGCCACTATCGGTGGTTAGCGCAAAAAAAAGGGAGCGGCCTACGTGGCCGCTCCGATTTTGAACATCTTCGTCCCGCACTCGGGGCACTTGCCCTCGGTTGCGGGGCGTCCATTTTTCATCGTAATCTGCACTGCGTCTTTGATCTGGCGCTTCGTTTTGCACTTCACGCAATAGGCTTCTGCTGCCACGGTATCTCCTTCGCGCCCGGGCCGGGCGCCAACCTCATCGGTAGTTCGGGCGCTGTATTCCCACGCGCAGGGCACTTTCCCCCTGGGAGCGCCTGCTCTTGCGGGAGCCGCTGTAAGCGTGAAAAGCCTCGTGGATGGACAGACCTGTTTGCCTGCCCTACGGGCATTTTGCCGCTCTCCGGGGCAAGCGCCCGGTGCCCGAGGCGTTCGAGAATCTCTGGTCTTCCGGCGACTTGACGGGCCTCGGCCGCATCTGCATCGCGGTCGTAGGAACCCGGGCGGCCAGCCCTTATGGACGCACGGCGGCCGCGGATTTCGCCGCCAGGCTCGCAGGCGCCGGATGCTGCATCGTTTCGGGCCTGGCTCAGGGCATCGACGCCGCGGCCCATGAAGGCGCGCTCGAGGCCGGCGGTCCGACCATCGGCGTACTCGGCGGCGGCCACCGGCAGTTCTTCCCCAGACGCAACCGGCCGCTCGCCGAGCGCATGATCGCCGCGGGGGGCGCCGTGCTCTCGCCGTATGCCCCCGACGAACCCGCAATGCCGCTGAACTTCCTGCAGCGCAACAGCGTCGTGGCCGCGCTGTGCGACGCCGTGGTGGTCATCGAATGCCCGCGCCGCAGCGGCGCCCTGAACACCGCGGGCTGGGCGGCCGGACGCGTTCCGGTCTTCGTCGTGCCCGGCGACATCGACCGTCCGCAGTTTGCCGGCTCACACCACCTGATTCGCGACGGATGCACCCTCGTGCGCGATCCCCAGGACGTGCTCGACGACATGCGTATCGTCACCGTCGCGACCCGGAAGCCGCGCCGAAGGAAGCCCATCGAGGACCCGCTTCAGCGGACGCTCTGGCGCCTGTTGGCAGAAGGCGAGCAGACCTTGGACCTGCTGATTGCGCACGCGCAGTCGCCGGCCGCCGCCGTCATGTCGGCGCTCTCGATGCTGGAGCTGCGCGGAGCCATTCAGTCGCGTCCCGGGAACCGCTACGCACGCGCCGGCGGCCGGCCCTGAACCTGTCGAAGGGCGATGCTGATGCGCGGACCCACGGGACGGCTCACTTTGGGAATCGTGTGCTCCCAGAACTCTTGCGAGCGCCCGGCCATCACGAGCAAGCTGCCTGGTTCGAGGTCGATTCGCAGCGAACGGCGCGGCGGCTCCTTCGGACGCACGAGCATCTCGCGCGCGGCACCCAAACTGATGAGCCCGATCGTCGGGCGTTCGACAAGTTCGTCGCGATGATCGTTGTGCCAGGCGACGCTGTCGGCACCGCTGCGATAATACTGAACCGACAGCGAGTTAAAACGCTCGCCGAGCAGATCTTCTACGCGTGTTTGCACCCGCGTTAGTTCGGCCGGACGCGCCTCGCCGGGCGTGAAGCGCGCGATGAGCCGCGGCACGTCGACCGTCTTGTCGTACATCCACATCGTCTCTTGTTCGAAGTGCAGTGTCTGCTGCAAGTGCTCGAACAGCGCGGATGCTTCGTGCGGATCGAAGACGCCGGGATAATACACGATCGAGCCGCGTTCGCCCGAAGCGAACGTCTGCGGCTGCGAGCCGAAGAACCCGATCTGTTGCGCCATCTACCGCTTCCAACACGGACGTGCCGGGTTGCGTTGCGAAGCACGCGCCATGCAGATTCGCCTCATTGCGGTAGGCAAGCTCCGCGAGCAATCGGTTGCGGCGGCGTGCGCGGAGTTCGAGAAGCGTCTGGGGCCGTACTATCCGTTCGAGACGCTCGAGGTCAAAGCGGGTTTAGGCTCGCAGCCCGAAGCCGCGATGCGCGACGAAGGCGCGCGCATCTTGTCCGCCATCGCTGCGGACGACCGCGTGTGGGTGCTCGAACGCACCGGCAAGGAACTCTCGAGCGAAGAGCTCGCTGCGGCGCTCGAGCGCACCGGAAACGACGGCGTGCGGCGTCTCGTGCTGGTGATCGGCGGAACGTACGGTTTGGACGCGGCGGTGATGGAGCGCGCGCAGTTCAAGTGGTCGCTCTCGCGCTTAACCTTCTTGCACGAATGGGCGCGGATGATCGTTACCGAGCAGGTGTACCGCGCGGCCAAGATCTCGCGCGGCGAACCGTATCATCATTAGCCCGCCGCCGGTGCCCGGACACCCGCCGTCGCGTAAAGGGCGCGCGTATCGTAGGCGATGCCTTCTTTGATGGTTGTCTGTACGTTGCGCAGTGCGGAGACGTCGTCGAGCGGATTACCCGACACGACGATTAGGTCGGCCGTCTTTCCAACCTGAATGCTACCAAGCATATCGTCCATCTTCATGATGCGCGCCGGCGCGATGGTTGCGGC
>DASSRQ010000062.1:0-5190 GCA_035701665.1 Vulcanimicrobiaceae bacterium | reverse complement strand
CCCCCCGCGCCCGCGCCCCGCAATCTACTAGCGTAGCGCAAAAAGCTACTTGAGGACGCTAACCCAAGGTTTGCCGATCGGCATGTTGTTCGTCGACACCGGATCGAATAGCACCCAAACTTTGCCGTACGTCGGAAGAATGGATGCAACGATCTTCTTCGCTTGCGCCGGCGGCATACCGGGCATCGTAGCGTCGACCTTTGGAACTTCCGTCTTGTGCCAATGCCAGAGCGCTTGCTCCGACGGTGAAAATGATTTGTACACGTTCGGCTGTACGATCGTTTCGACCGCAATGAGACGCGCGTTCGGCGCATCGGAATCGTAGATTTGGCATTCGAGCATGCTCGCCACCGCTTTGCAGTAGTGGTGCGCGATCTCGTTTGGATGCGCCGAGCCGAAGTGGCGCTTCGCATCGATATGAAGAGTCCAGCCGCTGGAAGGCATTGCTGTCGCAGCTTGAACGGGTTCGGTGTGCGGTTTGGAGACCAGTACGCCGAGGCCGAACGCCAACAGCAGTGAAACGGCAACGGAGAAACGTTTCATTAGGCGACCTCCTTTTAAGGTGTGAAGGTACGCTTAATGACGTTGGCTAGCGGCGGCTCAGCCGCCTGTAGCTAGAGGCGCTTGACGATAAGTCCCTGTGCAGGCACGTCGACCTGGTCGACGATCAGCGTGTGCGGGTTGTACCAAATCGCGATGGCCACCATGCTGTTGAACGCGTAAACCGCGTCGCCGGCCGGAACGTCGGACGGACGTTCGGGGCGCGATTTCTCCGGAGCCAGGACCATGCTGTGCGCGAAGTTCGGAACGATGGCCGTTACCGGCTGGTCGTTCCACGCGTGCAGCTGCGCGGGCATCATGAAGAACCCGCTGAACGGGCCGACGTCGAGCAGTACGAAGTGCTTCGCCGAACCGATCAAGGGATAGGTTTGCGAAACGTCGCCGGTCTGCTTGGCGGTCGCACCGTCGAACGTGATCGTCGAGCGCATGTTGCGGCTGTCGGCAACGGACGCATCGGCGGTGTACGTGAGCGGCTGAAGCCGCGCGTCGAGCGTGAGCGTGTCGTTTACGGAGCCGCTCTGACCGTTCATGTTGCCCGCGCCGCTTTCGGTAAGCGTAAGGCCCTGCGCCGACGATGCAAGCGTGATCTTCGTGTGGCCGATCTCCGAACCGTTCATCGTCGAAACGTACGAGTACGTTCCGGCGGCGGGCGCACTTGCAACCGTCGCGGCTAAAAGCAGAGCACTAAACATATTGGCGGTCCTTCCTAAAGTCGCTGACGCCTTGCAGCAGTGCGTCGATATCTTCTTCGACGTTGTAGCCGTGCGGCGCGACGCGAACGCCGCTCGCCCGGTACGTCGTGACGATCCCGCGCGCTTGTAACGCTTTACCGAGGCTTACCGGATCGTTACCCGGGATCCGGAACGTTACGATTCCCGAAGACTCCGACGCGCTGCGCACGCTCGCTATCTCGGCCCCTTGGGCGGTCAGCCCGTCGCACAGGCGATCCGTCAGGCCGAGAACGTGCCGCGCGATGCGTCCGGTTCCCGCTTCGTGTAAAACGTTCATGGACTCCGCAAGGGAGTGAACGCCGATGAAGTTCGGCGTTCCGCCTTCGAACCGCGTCGCATCCGGTGCGGGCGCCTGTTCGTACTTCAGAAAATCCCACATGTTCGAAACCGATCGCCAGCCGGGCAACGCAAGCGCGATGCGGTCGAGCCATTCCGGCGCGACGTACAAGAAACTAACGCCCTGCAGCGCCATCAGCCACTTTGCGCCGCCGCAGTAGAGCGCGTCGATGCCGCACGCGCGCACGTCGAGCGGAAACGCGCCGAGCCCTTGAATCGCATCGACGCAGAACATCGCGCCGCGTTCGTGCGCGACTTGCGCGAGCGCTTCGAGATCGTGCCGGTAGCCGTCCGCAAACGAAACCCACGACACGGTCACAACTTTGGTGCGCGGGGTCATCATCTCGCGCAGCACGTCGGGCGTCAGCCGGCTGCGCGCCGTTTCCGAGAAACGTACTTTTACGCCGGTATCGCGCAGCGGCAGCCACGGCTGCGCATTCGCGGGAAACTCGTTGTCCGGCAAAATGATCTCGTCGCCCGACTGCCAGGGAAATCCGCGCGCGATCACGTTTGCACCGTCGCCGGTGTTACGCATCGTCGCGATCGTTCCGCGCTCGGCGCCGATGAAGGCGGCTATGCGATCGCGGCACGCCGGGATCCGTTCTTCGTACGGCCACAGCAGCGCGATGCCGCCCGTTGCGTGCGCGTCGATAAACCCGTGCAAAGCAGCACGCGTCGGCGCCGGCAGTATTCCGACCGCCGCGTGATTGAGATACCGGTAGTTTTCGGAAACCGCGAACAGGCCGCGGTCGAGCGGGGCCGTCAAACCGTTCCGATCATTTCCTTCGTGTGCCACGCGATGTTGTTCGCGCGATCGCCCACGCGTTCCAGCGCGGCGAGCACGAACAGCATGCGCGTTCCGGCGCGAACGAGTTCGGGATCGTTCTGCATCTCGTCTTGCAGTGCGCGGACGCCCCGTTTGTAGAGCTTGTCCACGTTGTCGTCGTCAACGATAACGCGTTCGGCAAGTTCGGTGTCGCGCTCGGTGTAGGCGCGCATCGCATCGGTCAGCAGATCTTGCGCCGCTTCGGCAATGCGGTCGATCTCGACACGCGCAGGACGCAGCGGCATGTCGCACAGTTTGACGGCATGCTTGGCGATATCCACGGCATAGTCGCCGCAGCGTTCCAAGTCCGTCGCGATCTCCAGCATCGCCGCGATCTCGCGCAACTCGCCGGCAACCGGCTGTTGGCGCCAGATCAACTCGATGCACGCGGATTCGACCTTACGGCGCAGATCGTCGATGACGTCGTCGCCGGCGATAACGCGCGCGCCGAGCGCCGCGTCCCGGCCTTCGAGAGCCTGAACGGACGAACGGATTGCGTCGACGCTCAGCGCGCCTAAGCGCACGACATCCAAACGGGTTCCTTCAAGAGCCTCGTGATAAGCAGTCCGCACTCCGGTCGCCCCCTTTCGAATCCAAGTATAACGGCAAAGGTTCCGTCCGTCCAATTATACAAAATCCCCGCCGTTCGCCTGTTATTTAGAAGAAGGAACCGTTTTCGTGGAGATTCGTAAAGTCGGCGTATGCGGCGCCGGACTCATGGGCAACGGCATCGCGCAAACCTGCGCGTCGGCCGGATTCGACGTCGTTCTGATGGAGGTTGCGCAAGCGCCGCTCGATCGCGGCATGGCATCCATCGGAAAATCGCTCGATAAGTTCGTTGAGAAACAAAAGCTCAGCCAAGCCGACCGGGATGCGACTTTTGGCAGAATCACCCCGACGACCAACGTTAAGGACCTTAAGGACTGCGATGTGGTCATCGAGGCGATCGTCGAGAACGTCGAGATCAAAACGGCCCTGTTTCAGCAGCTCGACGAGATGCTCGCACCCGAGAGCATCATCTGCACGAATACCTCGAGCCTGTGCGTAATCGAACTGGCCGCAAAGACCAAGCGCCCGAACCGCGTTGCCGGCTTGCACTTCTTCAATCCGGTCCCGATCATGAAACTGGTCGAAGTGGTCAAAACCATCGCGACCACGCAAGACGTCGTCGATTCGCTGTTCGACTTCGCGAAGAAACTCGGCAAAGAGCCGATTCTTGCCAAAGACACGCCGGGCTTCGTCGTCAACCGTCTGCTCATTCCGTATCTGCTGTATGCGATCAAAGTGTACGAAGATGGACTTGCCAGCAAAGAAGATATCGACAAGGGCATGAAACTCGGCTGCGGCTACCCGATGGGGCCGCTCGAATTGCTCGACTTCGTCGGCCTGGATACGACGTATTACATCGCCCAAATCATGTTCGATGAGTTCAAAGATCCGATGATGGCGCCGCCGACGCTCCTCAAGCGCATGGTGCTTGCCGGACAGTATGGCCGCAAGAGCGGAAAGGGCTTCTATGACTACGGTGCCTAGAACGTTTGAACATATCACGGTGGAAGGCGACGGTGCGGTTGCGGTCGTTACGCTCAACCGTCCTTCGGTGCTGAACGCGCTCAACGCGCCGCTTCTCGGCGAACTCTCGCTCGCGCTGATGGAGCTCGAGAATCAAAACGACGTGCGCGCGATCGTCATTACCGGTTCGGGAACGAAAGCGTTCGCCGCAGGCGCCGATATCGGCGAACTAAATGCGCTGGCAAATGCGGTCGAAGGTGCGAACAAAGCGCGCATCGGTCAGGCAATCACGCTGCAGATCGAACGTATGAGCAAGCCCGTCATCATGGCGGTGAACGGCTTTGCGCTCGGCGGCGGCTGCGAGCTCGCTATGGCCGGCGACATCCGCATCGCAAGCGAAAACGCGAAGTTCGGGCAACCGGAAGTCAACCTCGGGTTGATTCCCGGCTATGGCGGCTCGCAGCGAACGACGCGGCTGGTGGGCAAAGGGATGGCGATGTTCCTCTGCTTGAGCGGCGACATCATCGACGCGCAGCTCGCACTGCAGATCGGCCTCGTTCAGCGCGTCGTTCCGCAGGAAGAGCTGCTGCCCGCAGCGATCAAACTCGGGCAGACGATCGCGCAGAAAGCGCCGCTGGCAATTGCCGCGTGCAAACGCGCGATCAACAATGCCGCCCATCTTCCGCTGGCAGACGCGCTCGAGATCGAAGCGCTCGAATTCGGAACGCTGGTCAACACCAATGACTTCAAAGAAGGCACGAGCGCGTTCCTCGAAAAGCGCAAGCCGAACTGGACGAATAGCTAAACAGTCCTTGGCACAAAAGAGCGCGATCTCGCGTTACGCTGATATGCGGTATATCGGCGCGGCGCTGATCGCGCTTCTTCTTTTCCCTTCGGCTGCGCGTGCGGACGATTTCGGTCCGCCCAAAGATATCCGCGATGTCGGAATCGCGGCGAAGCGCTTATTGGCGCACCGGATTCGGCCTCTGGCGCCGTCGGCGATTACCATTAGCGATACGGTCGTCGTCAAAGATCAGGCATTGCTAACCTGGCGGACCGGGTCCCAACAATCTCTTATGGGTCTCGTTCGGTACGCGGATCGCTGGTGGGATGCACTTGATGAGCAAGAAATCTCTCAACGCACGCCCGATCCGATTTCGACTTGCGTTTATGTGACTTCGGCGTTTCCTCTAAAGCCTTCAACGTTAAGCGACGTTTTTTCGG
>DASSRQ010000061.1:0-2534 GCA_035701665.1 Vulcanimicrobiaceae bacterium | reverse complement strand
GAAGTAACGTACGATCCCTCGCGCATCTCGTACGACAAGTTGCTCGGCATCTTCTGGCAGATCCACGATCCGACGACCATGAACCGGCAAGGGCCGGACGTCGGGTCGCAGTACCGGTCGGCCATTTTCACGCACGACGCCGCCCAGCGCGACGCCGCAAAGGCTTCGATCGAGCGCGAGCAATCCAATCAGCAGCGCCCAATCGTTACAGAAGTGGTGGACGCGCCCGCGTTCTACCCCGCTGAGGAGTACCATCAGCGGTACTTTGAAAAGAACGGCGGCGCCGCGTGTCACATCCAGTTGTAAAACTCTCTCGCAAACAGTTTGCCGGCGGAGCGATCCTCGCCGCCGGAGCAGCGCTTTTTCTGCGCGGTCAGGCCTCGGCAGGCAACGGTTCGCCCGCGGACGACGCGCATTGGCGCAAAGTGCTCACGCCGGAGCAGTATCATATTCTCCGCGAAAACGGTACCGAAGCGCCGTACAGCAGTCCGCTGCTGAAAGAACATCGTGCCGGAACGTATTTTTGCGTTGCGTGCGCGCTGCCGCTCTTTTCGTCGAAGACAAAGTTCGATGCGGATGAAGGCTGGCCGAGCTTTTATGCGCCGCTTCCCGGCGCGCTCAAGCAGCGCTCGGATTACGAACTAGTCGAAGAGCGCACGGAAGTGCATTGCGCGCGGTGCAGCGGGCATTTGGGCCACGTGTTCGACGACGGCCCGAAACCGACGGGTCTGCGCTACTGCATCGACGGGGTCGCGCTGCGCTTCAGGCCGTCTTAGGACGGTCCGCAAGACCCAACCACCAGGGCTAGCGGTCGCTTCGAAGGTACCGCGGCGCGCGCTTATGCTTGAGGCGTGCTGCGCATTCGCGGGGTCGGCAAATCCTACCGTCACGGGCTCTTCGCCCGCCGGACGCAGACCTCCGTATTGCATGATGTAACCTTCGATGCGTCGCCGGGCGAAATCGTCGGCGTCGCCGGCGCGAACGGTGCAGGCAAAACCACGCTGCTGCACGTCATCGCGGGCTTGGTCCTCGCGGAACGCGGCAGCGTCGAGTTAGACGGACGGCCGCTCACGCCGGCCCGCGCACAGCGCGAGGTGGCGCTCTGCAGCAGCGCAGACCGAAGCTTCTATTACCGGCTCACCCTGCGCGACAACTTGCGGTTCTTTGGCCGGCTGTACGGCCTGAGCGGCGGCGAGCTGAACGATCGCATAGCGCAGGCACTTGAGCGAATGGATTTGATCGCGCAGAGCGGCAAACGTTACAGCCGCTGCTCGACCGGAACGCGCCAGCGCCTTACGTTCGCGCGAGCGCTGCTCTCCGATGCGCCGGTCTTGCTGCTCGACGAACCGACGCGCGCCGTCGATCCGCTGCACACGCAGCGTTTGCACGAGTTCATTCGAAACGATCTCGCGCTGGAAGCGCGGAAGATCGTCGTGCTTGCGACTAACCAACTCGATGAAGCGTGGGGCGTATGCGACCGCGTCGTCTTGCTTTCGGGCGGGAAAACCGTCGCCGTCGACACGCCGGACGTGCTGCGCCGCTTTACGGCGGAACAACTGTTTGCGGCCGGAGCAACATTGTGATCGCCCGGATCTCCGCTTTCGTCGAGCGCGATATCCATCTCGCGCTTTCGTATCCGTCCACGCTGTACATGCCGCTCGTCAGCGCGGCGGTGACGGTCGGCGGCTTTGCGTTCTTCTCCCGCCTGGTCAGCCCGCACGCGCACCTGGATGCCGGCGGCGCGCGCATCGACTACTTCACGTATGTCGTCATAAATCTGAGTTTCATGCTGCTGCTGAACGCGGCGCTGCAGTGCGTTCCGCAGGCGCTGCGCCGGGATCAAGTTGCCGGAACGTTGGAAGCGATGCTCGCCGCGCCGACTCCGCTGGCAGTAACGATCGCCGGATCGGCGGTTTGGCCGATGTTCTTCGCCTGCATTCAGGCCGGCGCGTACATCCTCTGCGCGATGGCCCTAGGCATGCATTTCGCTCACGTTAACGCGCCTTTGCTGGCGTTGTTTCTGCTGCTCGGCAGCATCTGTACGATGACGCTCGGCATGCTGGCATCGGCCGCCGTCATTGCGTTCAAACAGTCCCCGCCGTCTTCGCTGTTTGTCGGCAGCGCGGCGACGCTGCTGGCCGGCGTACTATTCCCCGTAACGTTGTTTCCGCCGGCCATTCGCGCGCTCTCGTGGACGCTGCCGCTTACGCATGCGCTGCGCGGATTGCGGGCAGCTGCCGGCGGCGCTCCGCTCGCTGCAGTCGCGGCGGACGCGTGGTGGCTGGTCGCCGGAACCGCACTGCTGATACCCATTGCCTATCTGTCGCTGCGCGCGGCCGTACGGTTTGCAAAAACGGACGGTTCGCTGGGATCTTATTAAGGAGACATCGTCATGGCTGAAGTGATGCCCGTTGCCGCAGAGTGGCTGGAGTACGAGGAAAGCGGAGACGACGTGCTGGTGCACGATCGCCAGCGCCAAAAGATTCATGTGCTGAATCGATCGGCTGCTGCGATTTTACGCGCATGCGATGGGC
>DASSRQ010000060.1:0-3143 GCA_035701665.1 Vulcanimicrobiaceae bacterium | reverse complement strand
CGACTCCATGAGCGGGAGATCCCAATACAACTGCGAGCGCTGACCGAAGACGACGCCGATGTTCCGTGCGTTCTGCCGGCGATGCGCCGACGGAACGATGCCTGCGACTTCCAGCGTCCCCGATGTCGGAACCAGAATGCCCGTGAGCATTTTGATCGTCGTGGATTTGCCGGCGCCGTTCGGACCGATGTAGCCGACCAGCTCGCCCGCTTCGAGTTCCATATCGATGCCGCCGACGGCGACTTTCTCTTCATACTCGCGCGAAAAGAGCGTGCGAAGCGCACCGGCTGCGCCGGGCGAGCGCTTCACCGAACGGAAGACCTTTCGCAGCGCCTTCGCGCGAATGATCGGCATGGCTGCTTACGTTTGAGCGAGGCCTTGAGGGTCCCTCGAAGGTATATGGCCGGAGTGATCGTCACCATCTCAAACGAGTACGGCTGCGGTGCGCTGGCCGTGGCACACCTCGTCGCCGGGCAACTCCAGTACGAATACGTCGACGAACAGCTGCCGGTGGTGGTAGCGAAGCGCCTGCAAACCTCGCCCCAGGCAGTCGAAGCGGCGGAGCAGGGCGGCGAAAGCGTCGGCGACCGGATGCTGCGCGCGCTCGAATCCGGCACGCCTGAGATTGCGAGCGGGCCGCCGCCCGGGCCGACGTTCGACGAAGAGTGTCTGCGCGAAGTGCAGGAAACGGTGCGCGAGTTTGCCGCGCACGGCAACGTCGTGCTGGTGGGGCGCGGCGGCGGCGCGATCTTGGGCCGGCGGCCGGACGTGCTGCGCGTGTTTTTGTTTGCGCCGCGCGATTGGCGCATCGGACACATCGCCGAGGCGTTCGACGTCGACGATAAAACGGCGGCTGCCGAGATCGACCGGATCGACCGCGCGCGTGCGAAGTATATCGAAACGTATTACAGCATGAAGTGGGCCGACGCGCGCAACTACGATCTCGCGTTGGACGTCGCCTCGTTCGGAACCGAAGGTGCGGCCGCTGCAATTGTGGGTGCGGTGCGCGCGCGATGATCGAACGCCGGCCCGAACCGCGTTCGGTCTCGATGTTCTCGTCCTTGCAGTTCAAGGACTTCCGGCTGCTGTGGATCGGCTTGCTCGTCTCGAATCTCGGCACGTGGATGCAGCTCACCGCGACCGGCTACTTCATCGCCAAACTCGCCGGTAATCCGCACACCGCATCGCTCTATCTCGGATTTCAAGGCCTCGCGCGTGCAGTGCCGGTGCTGCTGCTCTCGCCGGTTGCCGGTCTGGTTGCCGACACGCGTCCGCGGCGCCAGACGCTCTTCATCACGAATACCGTGATGGCGCTGCTCGCGCTGATTTTGGCGGTCTTGACGTCGTTCAATCTGATGAACATCGCGGGGCTGCTGCTGATCAACGCGTTCTCGGCGGCCGCGCAATCGTTCGACGCGCCGGCGCGTCAAAGTTGGGTGCCGCTGATGGTGCCGCGCGAGTATATCGGCAACGCCATCGGCTTGAACTCCGTCGCGTTCAACGCACCCGCGGTTCTGGGACCCGCCGTTGCCGGTGTGCTGGTGTCCTATTCTATCGCCGGAGCGTTTTACGTGAACGCGCTTGCAACGATGGCCGTGGTCGTCGCGCTGATCTTCATGCAGCCGGCCCCTCCGACCGCGAGCAGGCGCGAGCCCTTCCTGCCCTCGATAGCGATGGGGCTGCGCTTTCTTTTCAGTCACAAGATTCTCGGAATCGTCATCACGACGTTCATCATCACCGCGCTCCTGGTCCGGCCGTACAGCATTCTGCTGCCGGCGTTTATCGTGAACGTGCTGCACGTAACCGCGAAAGGCTTGGGCCTTGCGATCGCCGCCACGGGCGTCGGCGGCTTCGCCGGCGCGCTCTTGACGGCATATCTAGGCACGCGAGAACAGCGCGGGACCATCTGGGTCGTCTCGGCGTTCGTTATGGCCGCCGGTGTGTGCACGCTGGGATTCATCTGGAATTTGTGGCTCGCGCTGCCGGTGCTGTTTGCGATCGGCACGGCGACGATGACGTTTTTGGGCGCCTCCAACACGCTCATTCAAACGCTCTCGCCGGACAACGTGCGCGGCCGTGCCATCGCGGTGTACTCGATGGTCGCGTTGGGACTCGTCCCGGGGGGCGCGTTGATCGTCGGATCGCTTGCGTCCATTGTCGGCCTGCACGAAGCGTTTTGGATCGTTGGGGGGCTCACCGCGGCGTTTACCGTATGGACGTTCTTGTCTCGCCCGATCTTGAGGACGGTGTAACGTGAATCGAGCCGATTTCCTAGCAACGACCGCCGCGGCGCTGGCTGCAGCCGGATCGCCCGCAGCGAGCGTTTCGCAAGTGGCCGGCGGCAAGACGTTTATCGTGCCGTTCGCCTCGGCGCCGTATCCGCACGCAAGCCGCGCAAACGGCCACATGTACGATAAAACGCTCTACGACGCGGCAACGCATTACAGCAATTCAAACGTAGGCATCTTCGTGCCGGACGGCTTTCACCCGCAAGACGGCGCAATCGACGCGGTGGTGCATTTTTACGGCTGGAAGCACGATATCAAAGCAACGTACGATACGTATCGTCTGCGCGAACAGATGGTGGCGAGTAAACGCAATGCGGTGCTGATCGTCCCCGAAGGGCCGACGAACGCACCCGATTCGGGTGACGGCAAACTCGAACTCGACGAGAACGGCTTCGCGCGCTTTATGAACGACGTCTGCACGTGGATGCAGAAGAACGGCCTTTCGTCGAGTGCAAAGCCCGGAAAGATCGTTCTCACCGCGCACAGCGGCGGTTACGGCGGCGCCGGCGGCGCTATTAAGCGCGGCGGAATGAACGCTAACGTTACGGACGTGATTCTCTTCGATTCGGCATATGGGTATCTCGATGAGTTTGCCGCGTGGGCGCGTGGAGACGGCAAACATTTTCTCAGCGTCTTCACGTCCGACACGGAGAACGGCAACGTTGCGTTGATGGGATTGATACAAGGCGCCCAGCCCAACATCTATGTTTGGCTGGCTAAAGACATCACGCTCGAACGGTTGAAGACGCGCAACGCCACGTTCGTTCTCACGAACGACGTGGCGCACGACGAGTTACTGCAGAAGTACGATTGGTACTCGCTTTTTCTGCAATCTACGGCTCTCGCTCAGCGCTA
>DASSRQ010000059.1:0-13700 GCA_035701665.1 Vulcanimicrobiaceae bacterium | reverse complement strand
CGAGCGATCGTTTCGTCAAGATCGTCGACGGCAAACATGATCTGCCGAAGGCCGAGCGTGTTCGGCGGCGCGTTCGCCGGCTGGGCGGCGACGAGTTGCGGGCTGTGATATTTGGTCAATTCGATTTGCCCGCGGCCGTCTGGAGTTCGCATCATCGCAACGTCGGCTCTTATGCCCTCGAGTCCGCAAAGCCGATCTACGGCCGGGCCGCCGACCGGAATCTTTCCAACGAGTTCCATGCCGAGCGTTGTGAAGAAGGCAATCGCGTCCGCCATGTCTTCCACGACGACGCTGACGTGGTCCATTCGCTTGATGGTCATTCGCGACTTTTTGCTGCGAGCGCTGCAAATACAGCTACGCCCGCGAGATGAACGGGTTTGCTGGTGGACAGAAAATCTGAGACTGAAATACCGACTCCGCAGACTGCAGCTGCGCGCAATGCGGCTGGTTCTTCGGCGAATGACGCGCAAAGCATGATGGCGCCGAGCGCGACATCGCGCACCGACGTGGCGCGCACGAATCGCGAATCGCTGCCCTCAATTAATGGTGCGCCGAACATTCTCGCAAGAGGTTCCGGGAAGGCGATGCCTGCGATGCCGGTTGCGATGAGGCCGGCGGCGGCGATCTTTTCTAACGTCGGTGGTGTGAACCGCATGGCAGCATGATACCCGCGGGGGTGTCGATCTGCGTGGTTATCTTATTGTTACGTGTGGCGCCACACGTGACAATAAGAATTATGAGGTTGTGGGGGGTGTGGGTTGGGCGCCTCGACAGGCTCGGCGGCGCTTCGACAGGCTCAGCATGACACGGAGGTCAGGATGACACCGAAGAGCCGATCTTAACTAGTTCCGTGCGGGTGAGTTCGCCAACGAGTGCGAGGTGGAGATTTCCCTGTGCCCAAGTGAGCAGCGTTGTCGAGCCGTCTTCCACGTATTGGGCCGCATTCGAACGGACCGATGTGCTGTGCGCGGTGTACGCGCCGAGATCGACGGCAGCGCCTTTAGCGTTTTCGAAAAGCGATACGGTGCGCAGGCCGTCCGAGTACAGCAGGTGCAGCGTGCGGACGCCTTTGATGTCGCTGACGTCCCCCGCAACCGGTACGAAACCGCCGGGAAGATACGTGGGGCCGACCGCTTTGAAACCGGCCGTTTTTATTACCGCGGGAAGATCGCTGGACGACAAGCCGTGCTGCGGGCCTTCGACGCGCGGGTAGTTGCCCGGGATGCTGAAGAGCTGCGCGGGCAGCGAGTTCGTGTAGCGGATCTGCTCGATGCGCATTTGGTGCGAAACGGCGCCGCTGGATGCGTAGCGTTCTTTTGCGAGCACGAGTTTCGTCTGCGCGTCGATGGAGATGCGCATGACGGACTGGCCGCTGTACTTGTTTACGAGAACGACCGAAAGTGCGCGGCGGCCGGCGACGTTATCGTCGGGGGCGAGCACCGCGTTGTAGTTGTGCAGCAGCAGGCCGAAGTTTTCGTCCTGCGCGACCTGATCGTCGATGGCGTCGTCTTTGACGACGAGAATCCGGTTATGATGCGTGTCGACGTTGTAACTGGTGTCGCCGATGCTGATGATCGAGTCGCCGTAGAGCGACTCGGGCGCAAGATACCAGCGCCGCGTCGTGTTCGGTGCGCGGTGCTCGATGCGGAACATGACTGCGTCGGCGCGTTTGCTGCCGTAATCGACGTTTTGTACCTGGCCGATGTATGAGGTCTTGGCGTAGGCCGCTGCGGCGTCGCGCAGCAGTTGTGTCGCGTTCTCCTGCGCAGACGCGCGCGAAAACGCGGCCGCTGTAAGCACAGCCGCCGCGAGAATCGCGCCCGCTACGTTACCGGTTCGACGCATCCGCCGTATACGTCGTGGCCTCGATAGCAACCGACTGTTGATCGGTCGCCGACACGGATGCCGATTCGAGATTGGCCGGTGCCCCGCCGCGATCGCTGAACGGCGTGGTGTCGTTCATGGCGGCATGGTCTTGCAGGTAGTACGCAGCTTCGATGCTCGGGCTTGCGGGCGAGCCCATGTTGGTGACTCCGAAATACACGCCGGCGGCAATGACGGCTGCGACGGGCAGGGCCATCGCCGGGCGGAACGACGCAGTAAAACGAGACCAGAACGACGGACGGGCGCTGCGGATCTCGCTCCAAATGGCGGCCTTCAGCGTTGCGGGGAGTTCCCGCTCCGTCTCTGCGGCATACGCGCGAAGCGATTCGCCGATGGTATTTTCGGCGTCGTATTCGGCGCGGCAGTCTGCGCATTGCTCCAAATGCGTATAGACCTGCGCATCCTCTTGCGGCGAAAGATCGCTGTGGATGTAGTCCTGTAGTGTTTCGTTCGTAAGATGCTGCGTCATATTCGTCTCTGTTGTTGTTGATTTTTCTGTAGCAAACGGCGTAGTAGCGCTCTCGCGCGATGGAGCCGCGATCTGACGGTGCCTATCGAGCACCCCATGATCTCTGCGATCTCCTGATAACTGTACTCCTCGATATCGGCTAGCACGATCACTTGCCGCTGGTCCGCCGAGAGCTGTTCGAGTGACCGCGAAAGCGGTTCGCTCAGCTGGCTTTCGACGTATTCGTCGACCGGATTGACCGCCAAGGGCCGCTCTCCGCCGAACTCCTGCGGAGCATTGTCCTCGGGGATCTCTTCCTGATAACGTCCTTTTTTGCGCCGAAGTTCGTCTCGATACAGATTTGTGACGATCCGGTAGATCCAAGAAAGGAAGGACGTGCCCGGTTGGAAGCTCTTCCAGGCACGGTACACACGGATAAACGCCTCTTGGGTGAGGTCGCGGGCGTCCGCCTCATTGTGCGTCAGCCGGTAGGCGAAATTGTAGGTTGCCTTGCCGTACTGCTCGATAGCGGCCTCTAGAAAGGCCGCCTGCTCGGGCGTCGGCGGGTCGATTGGCTTCCGCGGCACTCCCATTAAGGTTCACGGTTTTTCCCAAACCGCGGCAAAAGACCCCTCTGTCCGTTCCCCGTCCGTCCTGCGTCAACGGTTCGGTCCGCCGTCGCCTTGGCAGGCCATCCCCCGGTACGATCTGCTGTACCGTGCAAAAGATTGCGTCCGACGACATCTCCCAGGTGGGGGCGAGGCAGCTCGCTCTTGGCCGGACGCGGTTTTCGTTCGGCGGGCGGGTGTTGTCGGTGGACGCCGGAGACGAGGACGCGGCGCAGGTGCTTGCATCGACCTACGGGTTGCTGCAGCCGGCGCCGGACCGCCCCGCGCACCACAACGCGTTCGTGCGGCGGCTCGAGGATGGCCGCTTGCACGTGCGGTTCGATCGCGTCGCGATTGCCGCCGGAGAACGGTCCGCGGGCGGGGTGACGTCGGCGTACTATGCGCTCAAAGAGATCTTTGCGCGGTTTGCCGGCGCGATTCCGAATGCGGTCGCGTTTTACAGCGCGCTCGTGGAGATCGATGGGCGCGCCGTACTGTTGGCGGGGCCGGCGAGCAGCGGGAAGACACTCTTGGCGCTGCATCTGTGCGAGCGCGGCGCGAAACTGTTGGGCGATACGACATCGCTGATCGACCTGCGCACCGGTCGCGTGCGTGCGTTGGCGTGCCGTCCGTCGCTGCGCGAATCGGCGCTGCCGTTGCTGCCGAAAGATCTGCGCCGCGCGATCGAACAAGCGGCAAACGTAACGCAAACAGCAACCGGGCGCTTGTGGTACGCGCTGGATGCAAGCGCAAACGTTGCGGATCCGGATGGAAGCGATTACCCGCTCGGCGCCGTCATTCTGCTGCGCGAGCGTGCGCCGAAACCTCGATTGACGCCGATCGATTGCGTGCAAGCGCTTCCCGCGTTGCTGCAAAGAGCCTATTCGCGACCGTTTCAATTGCTCGAAATGTCGGCAATAAAACGGGCAATGCGTCAGGTACGGTGTTTCGAGCTTCAACCCGCGGATCCGGCAACGAGTGCGGATCTGCTCATGAACGGGCTGCGATCGTGAGAGTCATTCGCGCAGAACAGCTGGTTCGTTCGCCCGGTGAATCCAACAGTTCGCTGGAGCGTCATTGTGTTTATACTGCTTCATGCGAGATCGCGGGTGTCGTGATGGAGCTTTGCACGGACGTGCGCGAAGTCGCGCGTCTGTTTGCGCGGCGGTATGCGGATCACCGTCCGTCGCGCGAGCCGGATTTCCGCTACTACGTCGCGACGATTCGCGGCGGATATGCATTCTGGTGCGCGCACGGTCCGTCGTGGCGCTGGTCGCAAGGCCCGCTGCCGGCGGATGCGGTGCTGTTTCTTGCGGACTCGGTTGCGATGTCGGCGCTGGTGCGTTACGACGATGCGCTGGGATCGATGCAGGCAGCGGCTATCGAATACTCGGGCATCGCTGCGGCGATTGCCGGAACGTCGACGGCCGGCAAAGCGACGACGCTGCTTGCGTGCGCGCGCCGCGGCATGCGCGTCTATTCGGACGAACGCACGATGCTGCGCGGCGGCGTGGTGCATCCGTTTTTGCGGCGCAGTTCCGTCCGGGCCGCGGGGGCGCGGCTGCTGCTTGCCGACGGCGACATCGAACCCTCGCCGGACCAACTGCGATCGTCGCCGGAGCTTTCGCTGCGCGCCTGTTTCGGAACCGAAGGGATTGCCGACCCGCGCCCGCTGCGCGCGCTGTTCGTTCTCAACGGAAACGGACACTGTGCGGCGCTTGAGGCCATCGACACATCGGTCGCGCTGCCGTTCATCAGCCGCTGGTTCGATACGCGCGGCGACATGGTGGACCGCGTTGCGCGCGCTATCGCGGCGCTCAACGGCGTGCGGTGTTACAAACTGACGCTGGGCAGCCCCGACGAAAGCGCCGCCGCGATTGCCTATGCGATGACCCGGATTGCGACGTCCGGATGATGTACGTGCGCACGCGGTATCTGTGTGCCTGCGTCGTGGTGAGCGATGCCGCGCTGCTCGGCGCGGGCGTTCCGCTGCAGAAGTACAGTTGGGGATTGGTCCACACGCCGGCCGCGGACGTCCACTCGATTCTGCTGGCGCTGCTGGGGAATTTGGCGCTGCTCGCGGTACTGCTGTGCGGGTTTGCGGCGGCGACGATCGTCGCGCAGCGCGGAGCGTTCTTGCTGGTTAGGCGTTACGCCGCAGCATACGTGCGATCAAACTCAGCGCAACGAACGATACGACGGCGATAAGAAGAAACAGCATCGTTTCGAGCAGCACGACGCCCGCGAACTGACTGCCGCCGCAGAGCGCAATCGCGCTCGCGACCAGCGCGAGTTGGATCCGTCCGATGGGGCTGGACGCTAGGCCTGCGAGATGTTCGGCTTGCGCGGCGAGCGCGCCGGTAGAGAATTGCGTGGTCTGCACGATGTCGGCAACTTTGCCGTCGGGCGCGGTGAGAAAGACTTTGTCGTTGTGCAGAAACTTCGCGGTCGAGACTTCGAGCGACGAGATCCCGAAACGATCGAGCACGTGCGATACTTCGCGGCCTTGACCGGTCAGCATCGTCCACATCTTCGGATCGGCGCCGTACTGCCGCGCATAGGCCCGCAACACGGCCGGTGAATCGTACGGCGGATCGAGCGTGAGTTCGACCAGGTGAAAATGCTTGGGATCGAGTTTGCGCTGCAGTTCGGAGAATTTCGCGCTGAGCAGCGGACATTCGTCGCGATCGGGGCAGCGGGTGAAGATGAACGCGAGCAACACGACCTTGCCCGGCGCAACCGACGCGAGATCGACGAGACGGCCGTTTTGATCGACCAGCTGCGTATGCGGAAGCGTCGATCCGACGTCAACCGGAAACACTTTGCCGCTCTCGGGCAACCCGGGCGTAAACCGCGGCGCGACGCCGGCGTTATAGAGCATCCACGGCGTACGCGACCGATCGAGAAAGGCATCGATGCCCGTTCCGGCGGGCGCGGTTACGCGCGGCGAGATCTGGACGGCGCGCGTTTGGCCGGGGAGCATGCCCGTTACGGTGTCCAAGCGCACGACGGACGTGCCGCCGGGGCCGGGGCCCAGCGTGGTCGCATGGACGGGTAGAACGGGCAGTGCGAGCGCGAGCAGCAGGCTCGCGAGAAGGGTCATGCGCCGAGCTTAGAGCCGGGAGAGCCTCTGCGCAACTGCGTTTGCGGCAGTATCGGAAGAAAAGACTTGCGGCAGCCGCCCGTTGTGGTCGATGAGGTACACGTAGTCGGTATGGCCGAGGTCGCCGCCCTTCTGCGGGGCGATGACGACGCCGTACGCCCGGTAGATGCTGTGCAGCTGTCGCGACGTACCCGTTAACGCCGACGCGTCGACGCCGGTTTTGGCGATGAACGCTTTGAGTGCGTCACGGGTGTCGCGCGCCGGATCGACCGTGACCATGACGATGCGCAGCTGTTGCGGCGTGAGATGTGCGAGCTTGCGCGCGCGTTCGATCTTCTGAATCGTTTGCGGACAGATGTCCTTACAATGCGTGAAGCCGAAGTACAGCGCTGCAGGCGCGTTGGGCTGGCCGACCGTTACGGGCTTGCCGTTTTGATCCGGCAGCGTGAAGCGGTATGCCGGCGGCGCGACGGCCGTGTGCTCGACGTTGCTGGGCTGCGCGCACGCCGAAAAGGCCAGACACACGGCGGCTGCTGCGATTGCAAACCTCATAGTGCGGCCTTTGGGCCGCGGAGCGCGTACTCCTATGGAGCGATATGGACATCGCATAACCCGGCCGCCAGCGTAGCGGTGTGGATGCAGCGAGATCGCGCGTCGCATCGTACGGCCGCACGAATTGAAGAAGTGAATGCCACCCGTATGTCACCGATATCCGGCATCCTTGAGGCGTGAAGCGGATCGAACGCGTACGCCTCTACCCGACGAATCGCCAACGGCAACGCTTGGCGTTCACGCTGGACGTTACGCGTGAGTTGTATAACGCATTGCTTGAACAGCGCCGTGAAGCGTACCGCCGGCGCCGGGTCCGCGTCACGACGAAAGGGCAGTACGCCGAAATCACGGCGCTGCGTAAGCCATCCTCGTCAATCGACGGACGGCTTGCCGCGGTGTACCGTGAATGCGAAGATGCGGTGCTGCATCGCTTGGATCTGGCCTTTGCCGCCTTCTTCCGGCGCATCTCGCGAGGCGAAACGCCGGGCTATCCGCGCTTCAAACCGGCGGCACGCTGGGCACAGCTGGAGTTTCCGCACGGCGCTCGTGCGCTAAAGTTCAACGCAGCACAATCCAAGATGTTTGTGCCGCGTATCGGGGCGATTCGTCTGCGCAAGGGGCGAAGCGTACCCGAGTTCGGGCGCGCGTGGCTCGTACGCAAGAACGAGCGGTGGTACGCGTGCTTCGAATGTGAACGCGAGGTGACGCCGCTGCCTGCATGCGGAAGAACCGTCGGTATCGACCGCGGTGTGCACGTTCTGGCGGCGACCTCAGATGGGGCGCTCATCGATAACAAGGCGTTCGGCGAACGGAATCGGCAGCGGATTGCGTGCCACCAGCGCCGCCTGGAAGAATTGACCGAGCGCGATGCCGCCGGACGCGTGCGCAACCGGCACGATCCGCCGCGGATTGCCGCAGCATTGCAGTTAGCGCGGGCCAAAGAACGCGAGGCGAACCGCCGGCGTGATTATCTGCACAAGCAGGCCCGTGCGATCGTGCGGAGCGCCGATGTCATTGCGTTAGAACGTTTGAATCTGCGTGCAATGACGCGCAGTGCAAAAGGAACGGTCGAGCAGCCGGGGCGCAACGTTCGCGCGAAAGCCGCTTTGAACCGCAAGATGCTCGATGTTGGATTTGGTCAATTGCACCGGTTACTCGCCGAGAAAGCGGAAGAATCTGCTCGGCGCGTGGTGCTTGTTGATGCATGTTTTTCGTCGCAAGAGTGCTCGCAGTGCGGGCACGTTGCGCCGGAGAGCCGCCGAAGAAGGCGCTTTGAATGCGTGCGATGTGGCTTTTGCTGCCACGCGGACGTGAACGCGGCGTTGGTGATTCGGTGGCGAGCGCAGTTGAGCGCTCTGAGGATGCCGGATACCGGTGCGGAGCCGGTTATGCAGCACGATGCTGCGTAAGGCATTCACAACGAGCTGTTGGTAACTTGGAAGCAAAGATACAAAGCAAGCATGAAATAAGTCTGAAAGTAGGCCTAAAGGGAAGCAAAAAATGATACGAAGGTCATGCTGGTTGCACGGCATGACGCATCGCCGCATTTGAGAAGATCGCGGTTAATCGACGCCGGGGTATTCTTTTATGACTACGACACGTTTCGTTATCGCTCTCGGGATTTTTGTTTTGAGTGCATGCGGCTCGCGCGTAACACCCGTTCCGTTAGAGCCAATCGCGCAACCGCCAATCGACACCGAAGTACTGACGCAAGCATCGCCGCTCCCAGGCACGGCGCCGCTCCATATACACGGCACGATGGCGTGGTATCAAGGCGAGCAGATCAACGTCGATATTCCCGCGGCGTGGATGGCGCAGCATTACGATTTCACCGAACAAGGCGATGCCGGCAGCGCGTTCGCCAATTCGTTCATGGCGGCGGGCGGAAAGTACGCGGTCCTTTATACGGATCCGGAGATCGTCCCGCGTTGCAATTCACCGTTTGCAACCGCCAGCGGCGCAAAACCCGGAACGTGCGCCGGCCCAATGGGCTCGTCCCTGAACGGCGTCGAGACCGCGTGGCTGCACGACAAGTACGGCAACCGTCTCCATGTCACGGCGTACGGTACGCAGCCGCAAGGCTACTGGCAAGACCGCGTCAATCCGAACTATGCGAGTTTGCCGAGCGTCTACCGCTCGTGGGTGAGCAGTATCATCCTGACAAATCGTTGGAATGCCGTAGAAGCCGACGATTTTCAATCGGGCTACGATCCGTCATACTTCACCTACAAGTTCGGTGCGACGGCGCGCGAGTTCGATGCGCTCGGGACCACCGCCAACTCCACGTGGCTCGCTGCGCAGCAGCGGATCTTCGCGGCATCTCCCAAGCCCGTATTGATCAACGGCATTCTGCCTTACGCGGCATCGACCGCGATTGCGTCGACCAACGTGTTGGGTGTAATGCTGGAGAGCTGCGCCACGACGGTAACGACGACCGGTGTCGGCGGGACCACGTGGATCGCGAATATGAACGAACTGCTGCTCGCGACAAGTCTGCACAAGTATGCCGTGTGCATAAACTATGCGCCGACTGTTAGCAATGGTGTCGCCGAACGGCTTTACGGTTTGGCGTCATGGTGGCTAACCTACGACTCCACCTACTCCGTCAATTTTGTCGACGTGCCGACGTCCGATAAGCACGAAGTCTACCCGGAGCACGGCATCGCGGTCTATTCGCCGGTGACGAGTCCGACAACGAGTATTGCAGCCCTTCGTACGGTCGGCGGTGTGTATTTGCGCGAGTTCGCGTATTGCTACGTGAACAAAGTTGCCATCGGCGCATGCGCGGCGGAAGTCAACCCGGATTCCGTTGCTCATTCGGTCCCCGTCACGCACTATGCGTACAAGCACTATCTTTCGCTGACGTCCACGAGTTGGTACTCGGGCGGCGCTGTTGCCTGGGTGGCCGGCACGTTCACGACGCTGCCGATGCATTCGGCCCGTATTTTAAAGATTTAGAGGGACGCAAGCAAGGCGGAAGCGGCGAGGCCTTGCTCGTATAAAGCGCCATGCAGCCGCCAAAAGACTTACCGTCCTGGCTCCAGGATGACGACATCGACTCGAGCACGCTACTTGAAGTCGTCATGAATGATGGGTCGCGCTTTACAGCGACGATTGGCGATATCAGCGACGACTGGCTGCGCATGCAGTGGAATGTCGTTACCGAACGGACGACGCGCCGCCGCCCGGCCCGCACGATGGTAGTGCCGATTAAGAGCGTAGTGTCGGCCCAGCCGGTGAGCGAACCGCTGAGCGACCCGCAATTACCGGCCGGCTCGGACTCGATCGATCGCGGACCGCTGAACGTCTCGACATTCACCGTGCAGAGCGGCGTATTGTTTGCAGCCGGGTTTGCGATCATGATCGGGATCGTCATGACCCACGATTGGTGGGTCCCTGCCCACTGGCAAGCACTTGCGGCAGTCGCCTACACGACGGTCATCCTCGTCGGCACTTTTGCTTCAGTCAAATTCGGAAGCGTGTTGCCCGAGATTCCGTTCACGCGTCCGCAGGTCCGTACTAATCTCCCAAGACTTGCGCTTATACATGTTGGATTTCTCGCTGCGTGCCTCGTTCTGGTAACCTTTGCGATCGCTATTCATCCGGCGCTGCCCGCATGGGTAAACGTCAATATCGGTAGGGGCACAACGTTGTTTACGTTCGTAATTGCGCTCGCACTTTTCGCATTCATCGGTAAACACGTGTCGATGAACCGGCGCCTTTTGGAAGGCGCCTCTGTCACGCTCGCAAACGCGTAAACGATAGCCGGGCGAATGGGTGTTGGATTTTCGATTGTTTTGGCTGTCGGACTGCGGTTTTTGGGCAGCATCGGCGTAGGAGGACTGCCGGACAGCACGAGCCTCGTCGCCGAGTCTCATTCCGGTAAATGGGCGGTTACGGCCGGCTTCAACTATGCCGCGCGATCCGTTCAATTTGAAATCATCGACCGGACCACGCACACAACGTCGTGGACGATTCCCGGTTCGTATCCCTATTCGGTATCGAATTACCGCGGACAGGTGGAGACGATGGTCGCATTTTCGCCGGATGACGGTCGCATAGCCGTCGGCGGAACCACGCTGTCTGAATACGACGTGCGCACGCACCACTTGCTTTGGCGGCACACTAACGTGCGGATTAACGCCGTGGCATATTCGGCGGACGGCACGACGATCGCCGCCGGCGGTGCGTTGCCCATCGTCGCGGCTTATGCATCTCGATCCGGTCTCGAGCGTTGGCGCGTGAATCACGGCTCAATCGTAGTGTCGACGGCAGTCGATCCTCATGCGGCGATTATCGCAAGCGGGTCGGACGGCGGCGGCGTCCGTCTCTGGGAGATGCACGGTGGTCGCGAATTGCCGCATCTGCGGATCCCGCACCTCGACGGCGGACGGCATTGGCAAGCTGCACTCGATGGATATCTCGCACACGAAGGCCGCGTTCTCGATTTGGGCTTTACGAAAAGCGGCACGCTGATTACGGGCGCCGGCGACGGTAGTATGCGGCTGTGGGATCCAATCGGTGGGCGAATGCTGGCGGAGCGCATATGCCCTGTTGCAGTGAACGCTATTTCCATTGGAACCGCCGGCGCCGTAGCGAGCTGCTTCGAGAGTGGACCGGCACTCTTCGATCCGGGCACGTTGCTCGCGCGGGAATATTTCGGCGAAGACAACGGCGGCACGGAACATGTCTGGGCGGTTCCGGATGGATGGCTGGTCTACGGCGGCGACGGCACCATGAAGAAGTGGAATGCCGCGAATTTCACAACGAAGACGCTCGCCGGCGAGATAGAATCGGCCGCGCTTGCACCGGGCGGCGATCTCCTTGCGTACTCGTACGGCGATCGGATCGTGCACATCGCGTCTATCGCGGGCGGGACCCAAGTCGCGCAAATCTCCGGCGTACAGAGCGCAAAGTACGGGTGCTGTTTCGGACGACGGGTGCTGATGCTGGGCATGTCGCGCGATACGCTCTTCGTGGATACATATAGCACCGAGGGATTCGTAGACCACCACGGCGCCTACAACGGCGTTCTGAGCGCGTGGGATTTTCGCGGGAGAAAGCTGGCCACGTACGACGGCGTCACCGCTAGTCAAATCGTGCCGTTCGATGACGGGCGTTTCCTGACTGTTACGGCGCCCGCGATGACGGATACACCTTGGAGCGCAACGCTGATCGACCGCCGTACAGCCCGGGTTACGGTGTGGACACCGAAGCAGACCGTGAGCGATCGCCTTTCGCATCTGGAACTTTTCAACAGTGCCGCACCCATAGAAGATGGTGGGCCGGCAGTGGTAACTGAAGTCAGTCGCTCCGACGTGAACGTTTTGCAAGAACGCGAACTACCGTCCGGGCGCGTAGTCCGCACGTTTCGTCAGTCGTTTCAGGCGGACCAGCAACACGGCATCGTGCAGGACCGCGAAAATCAAGCTATCGCTGTAGGCGGCGCGATCGACGGGCTGACGGTATTCACGCTCGGCGGCGAAACAATTTCGCGAAATCTCTATGCGCTGGGCGATCAGCAATTAGCCGGGATGGATGCGAGCGGCGGGCGCGTCGCCTTCTTGACGCAGCCGCATACCTATGATTGCGACGGCAGCTACCACGTGCACGTGTTCTCGGAACGTTCCGGCCGCGAGGTTGCTTCCGTATCGAAGGCCGTGTGCGCACAGAGCGTGCAGCTTAGCGATGACGGCCGCACGTTGGCCGTTCAGACGAAATTTGGCGTCGATATTTATGCGGTTCGCTAGCGCGCGTCTCCTGAAAGCAAGTCCGCAATCGTATTGACCGCATCGACCAGCAGGTCGGTGTCGCGCGCCATCGGTATCTCCGGCGAAAGTTGTTCCTGCAAATCGCGAAGTGCCGGCATTGCATCGGGTCTGCGCTGTTCGCGAGTTGCGGATGCGAGCAGATCGAACGCGACGCCGAACTGCGCAGCCAGCGGCTCGAGCTCCGGATAGCGTCCGGCGTTCTCTTTAACGCCCGCGCGGATGCTTAGCGCGGCAAGTCCGATTCGTCGGGAGGCCGCCATGACGCCAAGTGCGGTTCGTGCGTCGATGTTGCGCGGGCGCACAGGTTCGCTGACCATCCGGTCGACTGACGTGTTTGCTGCGGATCGTAACATCCAGACGTCGGATTGCAGCTTGTTCAAATCGGCCTCGTCGAGTGTTGCGCTGCCCGCGACGACGCGCAGCAGACATTCGATGTACCGCCCGTGCGCCTGAAGAAGGGCGGCAATGGCGCTGGGTACGCGGCTGCGTTCCCATGTCGGAAAGATCGCGTAGCACAGTAATCCCAGCGCGCCGCCGAAAAGTGTTGCTGCAATACGATCCACAACGGCGTTGTGCGACGGCATCCCCGCCAGCGCCAGCAAAAACACGACATATGCCGTTACGGTGATCGTGTAGACCGCATAATTCAAGACAATGACGAGATAGCCGAGAAAACCGAAGAAGATCACGAGCACGATGTCGACGGCGGCACTTGGATGCAGCAGCGCGATCATCAGCGTCGCCAGCACGGCGCCTGCGAGCGTGCCGCTCAGGCGCTGAACGCCGCGCGAAAACGTCGTTGAGAAATCGGGGCGCAAGACCAGCAGCGCCGTCATCGGCGCCCAGTAGCCTCGTTCGAGATGAAGATACCGTTCGCCGGTAACCGCGATGAACAGGACCACCGCAAGCCGCAGCGCGTGCTGAAGGTAGGCCGAATCCCAACGCAGGTTTCCGCGAATTGTGATGTACGCGTCGGTGATGACGCGCCGTGAAAACGTGCGCCGGCGCGGCATGTCCCCGCTTGGGGTTGTGTCCTCAGGCTCTTGTGCTACGTGCAGCGCCGAACGCAGCTGCCCGGCTAGACGCGGATCGATCTCGGCAAACGCATTGGGCATGGCCTTCGCCGGGCGGCCTTGTTCGAGTGCGCTTGCGATCTCCTCGAGAATCTCGGCCGTTCCGGTTGCGGGAATGCCGCGGCTGGCGATCGTTGCGAGTTGTTCGCGAATGCGCTCGGCTTCGGCATAAAGATTCCAATAATAAGCGCGCTCGCTGCGGTGGCTGAACGGCTGCGGATCCGAGAGGACCTTTTGCGCTGTTTGAAAGAGCAGATTGTC
>DASSRQ010000058.1:0-5474 GCA_035701665.1 Vulcanimicrobiaceae bacterium | reverse complement strand
GTCCCAAAGTGTTCCAGCCGCGCACCGGTATCTCGTACAAGCTCGGTCAGGACACGGCGATTCGCTTCACCTATAACCGTGCGGTGCAGTTCGTACCGATCTCGTCCGTCGACTTCGGCGAGATCGACCCGAACGCGTATCTCAAAACCTACGGAAAGTTACCGCCCTACAACGTCTCGGGACAGGTGCTGGCGCCCGCCTTCGGCCTCCCGGCCGGTACGAAATTGCCGACAGCGTGCGGCTATCCCGGGTTCCAGGTCGAGTGCACCAGCTTCGGCGAGCAGCTGTATTGGGCGGCGCAAAACTGGGACGGCATCGCGTACCAGCCGGCACGTCCTACGACCTCGAACAACTACCAACTGACGATCGAACATCAGTTCACCGGAAAATTCTTGAACGGTGTTTCGCTCAGCATCTCGCCGTGGTATCGCCACCAGTACGATACGATCGCGGCAGAAGCGGCTCCGATCGTGAAGAACGGCGTGGTGCAGGTCGTAAACGGCGTCGTGCAGTTCGGACCGCCGGTGCTCACCAACAACGGCAAAGAACAGGCCACGGGCATCGACTTCAACATGACGCGCAACGTCGCTTATGGACTGAGCGCGCAGTTGACGGCGACGTACATCAACGAGTTCTCGAGCGTCATCCCGCTGAGTTCGTCGGAAGATTTCTATCCGAGCATCTCACCGGCGTCGATCGCCACGGGAAATATGTATCGCGTCGGCTTCCTCTCGCCGTTCCAAGGGACGCTTGCGCTCAGTTATCACACGCAAAGCGGTTGGAGATTGACGCCGCGCTACACGTACAATATCGGCTATCCGACAGGCGTCGGACTGCTCACACCGCTGTTCATCAACGGCGTGGCATACAACATTCCCAACACCAACGGCGTTCCGAGCGGCACGTCTCCCGCCGGTCCGTCGTGCTACGTCGATCCCAACAATCCGGGAAGTTTGTTCAATCCGAACTGCGCCGCGCAGCGCGGCGAATCGGAAGCAGCCTCGCCCGGCGGAAAACTTTCGCCTGCGCAAGGTTTCCTGGATCTCACGCTCGAGTATGCGCCGCCTAGTTCGCGCCTGACGTACGGAATGAACGTTTCGAACGTCTTCAACGAGATCTATTCGGGTGCACAGCTCAACGGGCGCTATCAACCGATCGCGACCGGCATCAGCGGTCCGCTCACCGGCTTCTCGACGAGCGGCATCAACTACCGGCCGTTCCCGTCGGCATGGCCGCAATACGGATCGTTCATGAATCCGAACGGCGTGTACGTCAACATTCCGAGCGGGCTCGGCCGCACATTCTACTTCTACATCCAGGCAAGGCTCTAGTATGAAAGCGATCGGCAACTACGTTAAATCGATCGCGGCATGCGCGATCGCTGCGGCGCTGCTTTCGGGCTGCGCAACCAACGGTGCGGCGACGATTCCGTCGACCTCACAGGCCAACCTGAACTCAAACGTGCTTCAATTCGCCGTCGGTACGGCAAACATCAACGGGACGGCGGCGTTGAACACGGTCGCGACACTTCGACAGACCAGCGGCAACAGCGGCGTCCTTGCGGATCAGCCGACGATCGCCGGCCCCGCTGGATTCGTGGCGGGCAGTGCCGCTGCGTACAACACAGCGACGTTCGGCGCAAACGTTGATGCGGGCACGACCCATATCAGCGGTTCGCCGCAGGTTCCGCGCAACAACGCGGGCCTGGTCAACTCGACGCTGGGCACGTTTACCGGCGTGTTCTCGTACGGATTCGGGCCGTACAACTGCGACACGAACTGTACGAATCTGGGCGCGTACTATCCGGGCAATCCGAACAGCACAACGGGCAACGGCTTCTTGGCCTCGCAGTATGCGTGCTCTTCGGCAATCTGCGCAAACTCGGCGACGCCGAACGACGTCGGCGAAGTGCAGCCGTTCTACGCGCCTGCCGGCAGCGGTTTCGACTTCATCGTCGGTCCGCCGGCCGTGCCGTTCTTCAATGACGGAACGTTCCCGTCGGGATTCGCGGGATATCCGCCGGGCTTCACGACGTTTGCCGTAACACCGATGGCCGGCGCATATCAGCTCAGTGTCAACGTCGCTGCGCAGAACGCGTCACCGATCACCTACACGGCATCGTCAACGCTGACGAGCACGGCACTCCTCGGACCGATCAGCGTTGCAATAACCGGTAAGCCGTCAAACGGATTGACGGGAACTGTTTCCGTTCCGGCGGGTGTTACGGAGACCGAAGTGTTCGCCGTCGACGTAACTCCGGGCGGAACGCAAACGTTCTTCACTGCCGGCCCGATCTCCGGAACCGGTACGAAGAGTTGGTCGATACCCGGAAACCTCGGACCGTGCGCCGGTTCGAATTGTCAAAGCGGCGCAAACGCCGGTCCGTCGTTCAGTACCGGTGACATATACTTCGTCGTTGCCGTCGGTTACGATTATCCGGCCTTCGAAGCCGGGCCGCCGGGCAACAAACAGCAGAAGCCCACAATCACCGGCGCCGGCGGACAAGCCGACCTCACGATGTCGGATCCGGCGTTCGGCGGCGGACTACCGTACTAGCTTCACCGCATAAGCGTAAGCAAGGAAAGGGAGCGAAACTCGCTCCCTTTTTTTGTAAAGCGCACGTGCGGTTTCAGTATGGTTTAATACGCAGCGCGTTTCTGAGTCGTGCGCGATCAACGCGCAATAAGTTTTCTTCGTGACAACCTGAGAAGTTTCTGAGAAAAATCGCGCGACAAACATCGCATTGATGCTGTCACTTTTTCGACATTTATCGATGAAAGTCACAGGAATAGGATTAAGTTCTTTTTAATGCGTTGAGAGGGTGGCAAAACTTTTGTCGCCCGATCGCTTTGTGGGGCGTCTTTTTTTTGCCTCGCAAAGCTCATAAACAACTCAAGGAGAATACATGCCTCAATCGAGATTCCGGCATGCATTCGTAGCGCTGTTGTTACTCGTCGCATTGCTTGCTCAGGGAACATGGGCACTGGCAGGCACGACGGGTTCACTCAACGGAACGCTTACGAATAACACGAACGGAACCCCGATCGCAGATGCAACCGTAACGGTGTCTTCACCGTCGGAATCTGCAACCACCAAAACGGATGGATCGGGACATTTCACCTTCCTGAACCTCGCGCCGGATTCGTATACGGTCTCGGCAGAGAAGACGGGATTCACGCCGGTCTCCGTCACCGGCATCGCGGTTTTCGCCGATCAGGCGCAAACCCTGACGCTCTCGACGGGCCCGCAGCTTCAAACCATCGCCAGAGTCGTCTCGCGTTCGGCGGGCAACCTGGTGAAACCGGGTACGACGTCTGACGTTTACTCGGTGAACGCTGCGACGCAGCAGACGCTTTCGTCTGTCGGCGGCGGCTACAACATGAACCAAGCTTATTCCGCGATCTACTCGCAGCCCGGTGTCAGCTCGATCATCGGTAACTACGGCGCAGGTCAGGTGTTCTACATCCGCGGCGCAAGCTATGGACAAACCGGTTATGAGTTCGACGGCGTGCCGGTCAACCGCGCGTTCGACAACTACAACGGCAACTCGCTCTCGAATCTCGGTCAGCAAGAGCTGCAGGTGTACACCGGCGGTTCTCCGGCCAGCGGTTCGTCCGCGACGCTCGGCGGATACATCAACCAGGTCATCAAGACCGGTACGTATCCGGGAACCGGAACGGCGACGCTCGGCGTCGGCGATCCGACGTTCTACCACCAGCTGATGGTCGAAGCGGGCGGCGCAACGCCGAACCGCATGTTCTCGTATTACGTCGGCCTCGGCGGATACAACCAGGAATACCGCACGCTGAACAATCAGAACGGCGGCAACCTGGATAACCAGGGCATGGGCCCCTACGGTCTGTTCGGTACCGAAGGCAACATCTACGCTGCTTTCAACACCGGCTTCTACGGCAACGGCGGCTTCCCGTCGTGTCCGAATCTCGCACCTCCGGCTAACGGCGCGGGCTACCCGGTTTCGGGTCTCGACGGCGCAACGCCGATGTGCGTCGGCTACGGCACGTTCGCTGCCGGTTATCAAACCAGCACTGCCGATCGCGAAGCGGTCGTCAACCTGCACTTCGGCATCCAGCACAAGAACGACGGCGGAAAAGACGACGTCCAACTTCTGTGGGATTCGTCCGGCGTGCACTCGGTTTGGGCCGACAGCATCAACGACCTCGGCGGTCTCGGTGCCTATCAGAACCTGGACAGCTTCCTCAGCGGCATCACGGGCACGACGAACCTCGCGACCAATACGTGTTGGATTACCCAGCACATCGCTTACGGTGCGGGTTATTCGAGCCCGAACTGTGCAAACGGCGGCGGCAGCCCGTTCGCGTATCAAGACGGCTACATCTTCGCGCCGGGTACGCAATTCGGAAACGCCGCTTCCAGCGCTAAGGTCATCCCCTACTACTTCCCGAACTCGCCCTCCAACCGTCAGCTGTACGCGGGTATCCCGACGGACCAGCGCGACGCCGTTTGGAACGACACGGGCATCGTGAAACTCCAGTACACGAAGAACTTCAACTCGAATTCGTACGCTCGCGTGTACGGATACTCGTTCTACTCCGATTGGATGCAGAGCGGCCCGAACGAAGCTTCGCTGTACTATGGCCTCGCAGGCTTCGGCTTCGGCGCCAGCGGCGACTACCCGTCGCCGGACTACGAACTGTATACGCACACGCGTGGCTTCTCGTTCGAGTACGCGAACCAAATCAACGATCAGAACACGCTGCAGTTCACGGCTAACTACGTGACGGCTGGTCTGAACCGTTTCAACAACCAGACCTGGCTCGCAAACAGCCTGCTCAAGACGTCGACGAACCTCGTCGATGCCAGCGGCAACTGTTACAACTACAAGACGGGCGCCATCGGTTCGTGCTTCAGCTCGTCCACGTCGGGTACGTACGGCGATCCGACGCGCTCCGTGTACTGCTCGACGCATACGTGCGTCACGCCGGCCAACGCTTCGTGGGAAGTCACGCAGCCGGGCGGCCACGGTACGCTCAACAACGTGACGCCGAAGTTCACGACGTTCTCGCTCTCGGATGAATTCCGTCCGAACTCGAAGTTGGATCTCAACCTCGGCGTTCGCATGGAGCGTTACCAGTACGATCTCACCAACTCGAACACGCCGATGAACAACTTCTGGTTCAACGCCGCTTCGAACGTGTATTGCTACGATCCGGTGACGCTGCAGCCGATTCTCAGCACGATCAGCGCGAATTCGCCGCCGCCGGCCGCGCCGATCACGACCAACCCGGGCGCACCGTGCCCGATCGCACCGTCCGGTCAGCAAGGTCTGCACCCGAACGGTCAAAACGGCGCACTGCTGTTCTCCGCGATCAGCGCTCCGTCGTTCGCTTACAACATCTTCTCGCCGCGTATCGGCGGCACGTACACGTTCAATCCGGATACGGTCTTCCGTTTCACGGTCGGACGTTACACGCAACCGACCCCGGCCGCTTACG
>DASSRQ010000057.1:0-10766 GCA_035701665.1 Vulcanimicrobiaceae bacterium | reverse complement strand
CTGCGAACTCGGTTTGCCCGATGCGCTGACGGCGGCGAAAACGCCGGAAGAACTCGCTGCCGCGGGATACGGATCCGCGCCGCTGCTTTCGCGTCTGCTGCGTTCGCTGGCCGCGTACGACGTCGTCAAACGAAGGCGCGACGGGCGCTACACGCTCGCACATGCGGGACTCGCATTGACCGGAAGATCTTCGGTCGCGCCGATGATCCGCTATGCAAACGCGCCTTGGCACGCCGCGGCGTATCACCGGTTGGCCGATGCCATTCGTAACGGCGCCGACGGCTTTACGCTCGCGTACGAGCGGCCGCTCTTCGCGTATCTCGCGCAGCAGCCCGCTGCATCGAACCTCTTTGACGGTGCGATGAACGCGCTCGGAGAGCTGTATGCCGAACCGTTTGCGCGCGCGTACGACTTCTCCACCGTTCGCACGGTCGTGGACGTCGGCGGCGGAACGGGCGCGCTGCTGGCAGCGGTTCGCGAACGCTATCCCGCGATGCAGGCGACGGTGTACGAACTACCGCACGTCGTGCGCGCCGCGCCGCCGCGCAGCGGTATCGCGTTCGTCGAAGGCGACATCGTTACGCAGCCGCCGCCGCCGGCCGACTGTTATATTCTCAGTCACGTGCTGCACGACTGGGACGACGATCGCGCAGGCGCCATTTTGCGCAACGTGCGCGCGGCGATGAGCGAACGCGCGCGCCTGTTGATCTTTGAGTTGGTCGCGGCCGAAGACGGGAATGTGTGGACGCCGGATCGGTTGACGGACGTCGAGATGCTGACGATGCTGGGCGGAAAAGAACGGACGCGCGAAGCCTTTGCGGCGCTGCTCGAACGCAGCGGCCTTACGTTACTGGCCGTTCATCCCGCGGGCGTGCCCGAAGCGGTGATCGAATGTGCTCCGGCCGGAATCCCAAACCGATGAGCCGGCCCACCGTCCGGCGCAGCGCCGGAATGCGCGTGAGCTGACGCAGCGCGGCGGGTGCGCGTTCGAGATGCGTCGACTTTAAAATCGCGCGCACGCCGAACCGCTGAATCGTCAGCTGCAAGCCTTGCGTCGCGATCGTCGGAAACATGCGGCGCCGTTGGACGGCTTGCAGATCCGCCTCGCGCGGCGCCGACCGCGAGAGCGGTTCCCACAGGATGTTGGCAGCGGCTACCGCGTCCTGCAGCGCAAGATTCACACCGACGCCGCCGATGGGCGACATCGCGTGCGCCGCGTCGCCGATGCACAGCACGCCCGGCGCGTACCAGCGTTCCAGTCGATCGACGCGAACCTCGAGCAATCGCGCATCGTCCCACGACGCGATGCCGTCGAGCCGTCCTTGCAGAAACGGCGCGAGGTGAAGCATCTTGGATTTGACGGCGTCGATCGGCCCCTGCTTGAGCGCTAAATACGTTCCCTTCGCAAAAACGAAGGCCGTTTGCCAATACGTTTTGCGGTCGATCATCACCAAGAAGTTGCCGGCGCCGGCGATGCCGAGCGTTTCGATCTTATCGCCGGGCTGCTTGTCTACGCGCATCCATAATACGTCCATCGGTGCGCCGAGATTCGTTACGGGTAAGCCGGCTTTCTCGCGCACGATCGACGTGCGTCCGTCCGTGCCCAGCACGAGATCCGCGTAGATGACCGATGCGTCGTCGGTGCGGTTCGTTCCAACGCCCGTGATGCGTCCGTTTTCGCGAATGAGATCGGTGCACGCGGTCTGCATCAGCAGATGAAACGTCGGATACGCCAGTGCGCGGTCGCGCAGAAAGTTCAAGAAGTCCCACTGCGGCATGAATGCGAGGAACTTGCATCGCGTCGGCAGCTTATCGAAGTCGGCGATGTGCACGACGTCCGTGCCGATCTGCCCGGAGATCTGCGTGAGTTCGTCGTGCGGAACGCGTAGAAACTCGTCGAGCAGGCCGAGCTCGTCGAGCATTTGCAGCGTGGACGGGTGAATCGTGTCGCCGCGGAAATCGCGGAAGAAGTCGGCGTGCTTCTCTAAAACGGTAACGTCGATGCCCGCGCGCGCCAGCAGCAGTCCGGCCATCATTCCGGCCGGACCACCGCCAACGATGCAGCATTGCGTGCGCACTGCTAGCCGGCGACGATATTCAGCAGTTTATCGGGGACGAAGATGCGCTTGCGTACCTCTTTGCCGTCGAGCTGTACGGTGACGCCGCTCTCCTGCATCGCGCGTTCGAACGCTTCGTCTTCGCTGATTCCCGGCGCCGCCTGCAGACGGGCGCGTATCTTGCCGTTGACTTGAACGACGAGCGTGATCTCGTCGACCGCGAGCGCTGCGTCCTGGGGCTGCAAGAAGCGCTCGAGATGGACCGACTGCGTGTGGCCCAGCCGTTCCCACAACTCTTCGGCAATATGCGGCGCAAACGGCGCGAGCAGCAGCGGCAGCGCGTGCACCGCGTACAGCACGGCTTGCGAATCGCCGCGAGACGCGAGGCCGGTCAGCGCGTTGATGAACTCGTCCATCTTCGCGATGGTCGTGTTGTAATGGAAGCGCCGCGAAAGCGTCTCGTCGATGGCCGACTTCGCCGCGATGTGCACCGCGCGTACGAGCGCTTTCTCTTCCGGCGACTGGGCCTGGGGCAGCGCGCGGACGTCTACCGCAGCGGCGCGTTCGAAATGCGGTTCGCACGCGCGCCACACCCGGCCCAAAAAGCGCACGCGACCGCTGATGCCCTCGTCCGTCCAATCGCTCGTATCTTCGGGCGGCGTGACGTACAGCAAGAACAGACGCATCGCGTCCACGCCGTTCGTTTCCGCGGTTTGGTCGATGCCGACCACGTTGCCGCGCGACTTGCTCATCTTCTCGCCGTTGTACAACAGCATGCCTTGATGGAACAGGCGCGTGAACGGCTCGTCCGATTCGCCCGTCCAACCGCGATCGTGGAAAAACTTATAGAAGAAGCGCGAGTACAGCAGATGCAGTACGGCGTGCTCGGCGCCTCCGATATACTGATCGACGCTCATCCATCGTTTGGCGAACTCCGGATTCCACGGCGCCGTATCGTTGTGCGGGTCGAGATAGCGCAGATAGTACCACGACGACTCGAAGAACGTGTCCATCGTGTCGCTCTCGCGGCGGGCGGGACCGCCGCAGTTCGGGCAGGCCGTTTCGATGAACTTCGGATCGCGCGCGAGCGGCGAGCCTTCGCCCGTGATCGGCACGTCGGAGGGAAGAATGACGGGAAGCGCATCGTCCGGCACGGCTTGTTCGCCGCACTTCTCGCAGTACACGATCGGAATGGGCGTGCCCCAATAGCGCTGACGCGAGACGAGCCAGTCGCGAAAGCGGTAGTTGATCTGCGCTTCGCCTAAACCGGCCGCTGCAAGACGCTGCGTGATCGCTTTGCGTGCGCGCGCGCTCGACATGCCCGAAAAATCGCCGCTGGCGATCAGCCGTCCGTCGTCGACGTATGCCGCGGCGATCGGCTCCGGATCCTCGGTGCCGGGCGGAACGATCACTTGCGCTACCGGCAGACCGTGTTTGCGCGCGAAATCGAAGTCGCGCTCGTCGTGCGCGGGAACGCCCATGACGGCGCCGGTGCCGTAATCCGCAAGCACGTAGTTGGTAACCCAAATCGGCACGCGCTCGTGCGAGAGCGGATTGATCGCGAACGCGCCCGTGAACACACCCGCCTTTTCCATCAAGCTCGTGCGTTCGAGTTCCGATTTCGAGCGCAGGCTCTCGGCAAACTCTTTGACGGCGTTTTGCTGCCGTTTCGTAACGATCTCCGCGACGAGCGGATGCTCCGGCGCAATCGCCAGATACGTCGCGCCGTACACCGTGTCGATGCGGGTGGTGAAGACGCTGATGCGCGACTGACTATTTTCGATACCGAACGAGAACTGCGTGCCTTCGCTGCGGCCGATCCAGTTGCGCTGCATCGTCTTCGTGCGCTCCGGCCAGCCGTCGAGTTTTTCGAGATCGTCCAGCAGCCGGTCGGCATACGAGGTGATCTTTAAAAACCACTGCGAGAGGTTCCGGCGTTCGACCACGTGATCGCAGCGCCAGCAGCGGCCGTCGATGACTTGCTCGTTCGCGAGCACGGTCTGATCGTTGGGACACCAGTTGACCGGCGCTTCGCGCTTATACGCGAGCCCGTGTTCGTACAGGCGCAAAAAGAGCCACTGATTCCACCGGTAATAGTCGGGATCGCACGTCGCGATCTCGCGGGACCAATCGTAGCTCGTTCCCATCAAGCGCACTTGGCGCTCCATGTTGGCGATGTTCTCGCGCGTCCAAACGTTTGGGTCGGCGCCGCGCTGAATGGCCGCGTTTTCGGCCGGCAGCCCGAACGCGTCCCACCCCATCGGGTGGATCACGTTGTAGCCGAGCATGCGCATCATGCGCGCGACGGCGTCGCCCAGCGTGTAGTTTTTCGCATGGCCGACGTGCAGATCGCCTGAGGGATACGGCAGCATCTCCAGCGTGTAGTATTTCTCGCGCGCATCGTCCGCCGGCGGAGCTGCATAGATCTTGCTTTGCTCCCAGCGGTCTTGCCATTTGCGTTCTGCGGTGCGGAAATCGTACGTGTCTGCCATAAGGTCCCTGGTGTATAAGGCGGTTGCTGCCGCATCCCTTTCGGTAACGAGGCGGCCGCGTGAATGTCGGGGTGATGAAATACGTATGGATCGCCGCAGCGGCGCTTGCGGCTCTCGTCATAATCGTCCGCCACCCCTCGCAGCCCTCACCCGCACTTGCGGTCGCGACGGCCGCGCCGCACTTCCGGCCGCTTCGTACGATCGCGGCACCCGCGGCTGCCGAGTCCGTGGTGTATGTGGCCGGTGCGGTGGCACGCCCGGGCTTGTACCGCCTTCCGCCCGGGGCCCGCGCTAACGACGGCATCCGGCTCGCGGGCGGATTTACGCCGAAAGCAGACCAAGCGGGCATCAATCTCGCGCAGCACGTCGAGGACGGCGACGAAGTGCGCGTTCCGGTGCTGGGTGAACGGCCGGCGCGTGCGGCTCCGGCGCGCTCCCGGCGCTCTGCGCGCACGCGAAAGGCTGCGGCGCGGACGGTCGAGCTGAACACGGCTTCGCCCGAACAGCTCGGCACGCTGCCCGGCCTGGGTCCGGCGCTTGCAGAGCGCATCGTGGCGTTCCGCGATGCGAACGGTGCCTTCGCTTCCGTAGACGAGCTGCTGGATGTAGCCGGCATGACACAACGGCGGCTGGATGCGATCGCTCCGTATCTGCTCGTAAATGGTGCGCGCTGAAGGAGCGCGAATCGAAGCTTGGATGCGAACGCTGCCTCAACTGATCCGCGACTCGCTTAAAGAGCCGCGTGAGAACGTGTTATCCGAACGCGTGGACGGCGCGTGGAGGGGCACCTCGCGCGACGAGCTCGTGGACCGCATCGAAAGCGTCGCTTGCGCGATCCGCGATGCCGGCCTCGATGCCGGCGACCGCGTTGCGTTGATCGGTGCGGACAGCGTGAATTGGATCGTCGCCGATTTCGGCACGCTGCTCGCGGCGTGCGTCGTTGTGCCGATCTTTCCGACGCAGGCCGGCGATCAAGTTGCCTACATTTTAGAGAACTCGCAGGCGAAGCTGATCTTCGCCGATACGCAGGCCGCAGCGCAGCGCCTTCGCACGCTGAACGTTCCGCTTCCGCCGATCGTGGTGTTCGAAAGTACCGGGCAAGACGGGTTCGCCGCGTTCGAATCGCACGGACGCGAGATCAAAAACGCTAACCCCGCGCTGCCCGCCTCTTATGAATCGGCGATCGAGCCGAACGCGATGGCGATCCTGATCTACACCTCCGGAACGACGGGCGAACCCAAAGGGGTGATGCTTTCGCACAACAACTTGGTTTCCGACGTCGAAGCCACGTTCGCGCAGGCGTTCGGATCGCTCGAAACGGGTGTGCGCACGCTGTCCGTGCTTCCGTTCTCGCATATCTACGAACATTGCGTCATCTACGGATATCTGTTTTCGTGCGTGCAGCACTTCATTTCGCATAGCGTGGACCATCTGCTCGCGGATCTGCAGGACGTGCACCCCGTAATCATGACGGCAGTACCGCGCATCTTCGAACGCGTCATCGCCGGCATCATCGCAAAAGCGAAAATCCACGGCGGCCTGCAGGCGAAGCTCGTGCCGTGGGCACTCGGCGTGGGCCGCGACTACATGTCGGCGAAAGTGCGTAAACAGCGCGTCGCGCCGGGCCTTGCGCTGCAGTACAAACTCGCGCATGCACTGGTCTTGCGAAAACTGCGTCCGGCGCTCGGATTGAACGATCTGCACTATTTTGCCAGCGGTTCGGCTCCGCTGCATTTCGATACGGCCATGACGATGCTCGGTGCGGATATTCCGATCGTCGAAGGGTACGGCCCGACTGAATGCTCGCCGGTCATTACCGCCAATAAATTCGAAACGAACCGCTACGGAACCGTCGGACGCCCCATTCCCGGCGTCGAGATCAAGATCGCGGAAGACGGCGAAGTGCTCGCGCGCGGTCCGAACGTCATGCTAGGGTACTACAAAAATCAAGCCGCGACGGATGAGGTGCTCAAAGACGGCTGGTATCATACCGGCGACGTAGGCGAGATCGATGCCGACGGCTATCTGCGCATCACCGACCGCAAGAAAGAGTTGTTCAAAACCTCGGGCGGCAAGTTTGTTGCACCGGCACGCGTGGAAGCGGCGATCAAACGCTCCGTTTACGTCAATCAAGTCATGCTCGCGGGCGATTCGCGTCCGTATCCCGTTGCGCTCGTCTGCCCGAACTGGGATCTGCTGCGCACGGAGTTTTCGATTCCGAAAGACGTGCCGATAGCGCAGATCGCCGTGCGGCCGGACATCGTCGCATTTTTGACCGCGCAGGTTCGCGAGCACACGGCGGATCTCGCGAAGTTCGAGCAAGTGCGCAAGATCGCGGTGCTCGCGCGCGAGCTCTCTGTCGAAGACGGCGATCTCTCGCCGACGCTTAAACTGCGGCGCCGCGTGGTCGAAAAGAAATACATGCACGAGATCGACGCGCTCTACGCACAACCCGCGCCCGCAGCAGCCGGTTGAAACGCGTCGACGAGGTCCTGAAAGGACCGATAAAAAGCAAAACGATCTTTCCGGCGCTCATCCTGCATATGGTCAAACAGTCGCCGGACCACGGCTACGGATTGATGCAGCGTATCGACGCACTTTGCGGCGGTCTTGTCGCGGTGAATACCAATAAGATCTATCCCCTGCTCCGCCGTCTGGAAGAGCGCGGATTTCTTAAAGGTTCCTGGGAGTCGCCGGACAGGCGCGCGCGCCGCATTTACGAGATCACACCGGAAGGCGAAGCGCGCTTGGACCGCATCAAAGGTGCGATGCTTCCGTACCTCAATGCCATTTCAAAGGCAATCGACGACCTGCGAGGGGAGCTTTTTTAACGGTGCGATAACTACGCACCATGGACGTTCGAAAAAGCCTTTCATTATTGTGTTTGGCATCGTTGCTCGCTGCCGCGCCCATGCGCCCCGCAGCATCACCGTCGCCGGCACCGGCCGCACCGGCTGCTGCGGCAGAGAGCGGCGACGCAGTTACGCAGCATAGCGTAACGATCAACGGTACCGCGTGGCAGTACACCGCGCGCGCCGGCACCATCGGACTGACGAACTCACACGATCAGCCCACCGCGCAAGTTTTCTATACGGCATACACGGTCGACGGCCCGGGCCGTCCTGTGACGTTCGTGTACAACGGCGGTCCCGGCAGTTCCACGATGTGGCTGCGCATGGGTTCGTTCGGGCCCGTACGCGTGCAGGCCGCAAACGGCCAGCCGACGGGACCCGCGCCGTACCGCATCGCCGATAACCCGAACACGCTGCTCGATAAAACCGACCTCGTGTTCATCGATATGCCGGACAGCGGCTTCGGACGCATCGCGCCCGGCCACGAAAAAGAGTTTTTCGGCGTCGATCAAGACGCGGCGGCGTTCGGACAGTTCATTCAGCGGTACTTGACCGTCAACCACCGCTGGAACTCGCCGAAGTTCATCTTCGGTGAAAGTTACGGCACGACGCGGTCCGCCGCGCTTTCGAAGTGGCTTTTCGATCACGGCATCGCGCTCAACGGCGTAGTGCTGCTCTCGTCCATTCTGAACTTCGGCCTCGACTACGGCAACGGCGAGCCGAACGCGAACGGCGATTGGCCGTACGTGCTGTATCTGCCGACGGAAGCGGCGACGGCGTGGTACCACAATAAAGTGCGCAACAAGCCGGCGAGTTTGAGCGCGTATATCTCGGACGTCGAGCATTTCGCGATGGGGCCGTATCTCGATGCGTTGTACGCGGGCAATCACATCAGCGCCGCGCAGCGCAACAATGTGGCCTCGCGTCTCAGCTATTACCTGGGAATTCCGGAATCGTACGTGCTGCAGTCGCATCTGCGCATTCCGTACGACCGCTATCAGAGCGAACTGCTCCGCGGAACGGATCGCGTCTTCGGACGTCTGGACTCGCGTTATACGACGTTCAATCTGGCACAAGCGTCGGTCGAAGGGCCGCCGTGGGATCCGACCGATTCGTCGATCGATGCGCCGTACACGACGGCGATCAATGCGTATCTGCGCGACGACCTCAAGTACGAGACGCCCCTGCAATACCGCACGAACATCTACGACATCATCTATTCGAACGGTTCCGAGTGGGACTTCACGCATAACCGCAACCCGGTTACGAACGTCGCGCCCGATCTTGCGGAAGTGATGTCGCAGAATCCGTCGATGAAGGTCTTCTCGGCAAACGGCTACTACGACTTCGCAACGCCGTTCTTCGCAACCGTGTACACGCTGCAGCATCTCGAGATCGCGCCGCAGCTCGACGGCAACATCAGCTACGGCTTCTACGAATCGGGTCACATGGTGTACCTGAACGATTCCGCACTCTCACAATTCAAATCCGATCTTTCGCGCTGGTATGACAGCGCTCAGGGACGCTAAGAGATGAAGAATACCTTGAAACGCGTACTAGCGCTGATGACCGCGAGCGCGCTGCTCGCAGCCGCGCCGAAGCCACCCGCATCGGTGTACGTCCCGCCTGCGGCGCCGGACGGCGTCTCGCACGGCGTAAACCACACCGGCGGACAAGCGATTCCCTACACCGCGCGCGCCGGAACGATCACGCTGCGCGACAGCGACGATCGCACCACCGCCCGCATGTTCTACGTCGCCTACACGAAAGACGGCGCTAACGCCTCGCACCGGCCGGTAACGTTCTTTTACAACGGCGGTCCCGGCAGTTCCACAATCTGGCTGCGCATGGCTTCTTATGGGCCTGTTCGCGTTGCGTTGAAAAACGGCACCGCGACGCCGCCGGCACCGTATACGCTGCTCGACAATCCCGAGTCGCTGCTCGATAAGACCGACATGGTCTTCGTCGACGCGCCGAACACCGGGTACAGCCGCGTTCTCGGCTACGGCAAACCGCAGGACTTCATCGGCGTCGATCAAGACGGCCGCGCGTTCACGCAGTTCATCCAGCGGTATCTCTCGCAAAACGATCGCTGGAACTCGCCGAAATTCTTGTTCGGCGAAAGCTACGGCACGACGCGCGATGCCGTGCTGGTGAACATGCTCCAGGATGCGAACGTTCAGTTCAACGGCGTTGTCTTTCTGTCGGCGGTGCTGAACTTTGGTCTGACTGGCCTGGGCGGATTCAACCCGATCGGCGGCGGCGACTACGCGTACGTGCTGTATCTGCCGAGCGAAGCGGCTGCTGCGTGGTATCACCACCGCGTTGCAAACCGGCCGGCGGATCTGCACACGTTCCTCGCGCAAGTGCAGTCGTTTGCGAACGGCGAGTACCTTCATGCGCTCGCGGCCGGCAACCAAATCTCGCCTTCCGAGCGCGACCGCGTCGTCGCTCAGTTGCACCGCTTCACCGGGCTTTCCGAGACGTATCTGCGGAACTCGAAGATGCGCGTCCCGTACTATGCGTTCCAAAAAGAGCTGCTGCGCGACCAGGATCGCATCCTTGGCCGTTACGATGCACGCTACACGCTCTACGATCAGGATCAGATGGGCGACTACGCGCAGGCCGATCCGTCCGACGTGGGCATGAACAGCGCGGTCGTTTCGACGTGGAATGCTTACGTTCGCGACCGCTTGCACTACAACACGAACACGCAGTACCGTCCGACGTCGTATGGACCGCTGCTCGGCGCACGTTGGGACATGCACCATAACGGCCAGTCGCCGCCGCTCAACGTGGTTCCCGATCTGGCGAGCGCGATGACGGCGAATCCGAACCTGCGCGTGTTCCTGGCGGGCGGCTACTACGACTTCGCAACGCCGTATTGGGCGGCGTACTACACGTTCGAGCACATGGATATTCCGGCGGGACTGCAGCGGAACATCACGTACGGATTCTATCCGTCCGGACACATGGTGTACTTGAACCCGGTCGCGCGCGTCGACTTCAAAGCGGCGCTCAACCGCTGGTACGACTCGACGTTGTCTATCCGCTAGCGCGAGGCGTCAGCAAAAGGAGCGGCGGTTGCAAAACCGCCGCTCCTTTTGTATTTCGCGGAAAACCCGATTAACGTCGCTAGTGAATCTGGGTTCGCGGCGAGGTTCAACTAATAGCGCGCATTGTATTAAAGATAAATATCCAAGTTTATCTAACGCAAGTTCCAATGCGATACGGGATGACGAAGCCAAACTTTGACGTACCGGATCCTATTCTGCTAGTATGATGTGAGCGGCCATACGTTAGCTTCGTCGAGGGTTTGTGGGCGAATCTTTGTGCACTCGCGGTGTTTTCGCACTGCTTCTATC
>DASSRQ010000056.1:0-3536 GCA_035701665.1 Vulcanimicrobiaceae bacterium | reverse complement strand
TGCGTTGCGCTGCAAGGCTGCGCGGGAACGCCGTCCTACGATTTGCGCCCGCAAACCGATGCCTATAGCGAGATCGGCCTCTCGCACACGTTCTCGCCGTCGGTGAACGGTTACGTCAACGTGTGGCAGCGAAACTCTGCCAACGTTCTGGACACGACGCAGCTGCTCAACACGCCGCTGTTCGCCGTCTTCAACAACGCGATCGGCCGTGCGCACGGCGTCGAGCTTCGTCTGCAAGGCTCGATGCCCAACTCGGATTCGTGGTTCCTGAGCGGCGCGTGGGCGAGTTCGCAGGCTGCGGGCGTCTCGGGGTCCACCTTCCTCTTCCCGCCGGACCAAGTCTCGTTCGATAACCTCGTCGCGCAGCTGGCGCCCGAAGATCACGATCAAAAGGGCACGATCGACGCGGCGTACACGCACCGCTTCGGCGACCGCAAGTCGTTCTTCACGACGCTCGAAACCGAATACGGCGGCGGCTACCCGGTCGCGTTCGAAAACGTGGTCAACGGCGTGCCGGTCTCGTTCGACGACCGTCTGCCCTCGCACACCACGCTGGACTTCTCGCTGGGGCGCGAAGCCGGCCGCAACGGCGACCGGACGCTAGGATTTGACTTGACGGTGAACAATCTGCTCAACCATCAGTACATCATCAAGATCGCAAACGGGTTCAATACGACGCAGATCGCGCAAGGCCGCACGATCCTGCTTCGCCTTACCGCGCCTTTCTAGAGTAGGCGCATGCACGATCTGACGAAGGGGCCCGTTGTCGTCACCGGCGGCGCGGGCCTCATCGGCAGCGCTCTGGTGTGGGCGCTCAACTGCCGCGGCATCACGGACATCCTCATTGCCGACCGCCTGGACGAGAGCGAGAAGTGGAAGAATCTCGTTCCGCTGACGTACAGCGACTACACCGACGCCGACGACTTGTTCGAACAGCTCGGCGATGTGAAAACCATTCTGCATCTGGGCGCATGCTCGTCCACGACCGAAGCCGACGCCGGCTACTTGATGTACAACAACTATCAGTACACCAAGGATCTGGCGCACGCCGCGCTCGACCGCGACATCCGCTTTGTGTACGCATCATCGGCTGCAACGTACGGCGCGCTTGAAGACAACTTGAGCGACGAGTTGGATATCGCCACGCTGCGCCCGCTCAATGCCTACGCATATTCAAAGCACCGTTTCGATCTGTATGCGCGTCAGCACGGGCTGCTCGATCGCATCGCCGGAATCAAATACTTCAACATCTTCGGTCCCAACGAACAGCATAAGGGCGATATGCGTTCGCTCGTCGACAAAGCGTTCCGGCAGATCGGCGAAACCGGCAGCATCAAGTTGTTCAAGAGCCACCGTCCGGATTTCCGCGACGGCGAACAGCGCCGCGACTTTTTGTACGTCAAAGATGCCGTCGAGATGACGCTGCACCTGGCGCAAAGCGGCGAATGCGGCTTATTCAACGTCGGTTCGGGCGAAGCGCACACGTGGCTCGACCTCGTGCGCCCGATCTTCCGCGCCATGAACGTTCCCGAGCGCATCGAGTTCATCGATATGCCGCTCTCGCTTCGCGACAAGTATCAATACAGCACGCAAGCCGAGATCGGCAAACTGCGCGCGAGCGGATACGACGCACCGATTACGCCGCTGGACGAAGCGGTGACCGATTACGTCAGCAACTATCTCATCCCGGGTAAGCGGCTGGACCCCGCGCAGGCACCCGCACGTATAGGAGGCAACTAGCGCCAGCATGAGTCAATCACGAGCCGAACGCCGCCGCAGCGACCGGTCGGGCGCACCGACGCCGCCCGGACGCCGCGACCCCATGGTGCCGATCTATATCGGCATCGCTGCTGTCATCGTCCTGATTTTCGTGGGCTTCTTCATTGCAAGCTACGCGCAGAATCACTCGCACGACCAGGCGGCGGCCCAGATGAAGACGACGCCCACGCCGGCGCCCGGCCCGTCCACCAAACCCATCCAACTCAAAGATTTGACGCCGCTCGGTAAGCCCACCGGCTTCCCACAGCCGAACCTGCAAAAGGGCATTCTGCCGGTCACCAAATCCGGCGGCCACGGACAAGTCGTCGACGGCATTCCTTGCGAAGCGACGGAGCAAGTGCAGTTGCACGTGCACGCGCATCTCGCGATCTTCGCAAACGGCACGCAAGTGCAGATTCCGGGCTTCATCGGCATGGCGCCGTCCGGCACCGGCGGATGTTTGTACTGGATCCACACGCACGCGCCGGACGGCATCTTGCACGTCGAAGCCGGCGATACCGCGGCGCCCGACGGCGGACCGTTCACGCTCGGCATGTTCTTCGACATCTGGGGCGAGCCGCTCACGCGCACGCAGATTGGGCCGTTCAAAGGCAACGTGACCGCGTACGAAAACGGCAACGAATACACCGGCGACCTTCGTGCGATTCCGCTCAGCGCGCACAACGTGATCACGCTCGAAGTCGGTTCGCCGACGGTCCCGCCGCCGAACTACAAACTGCCTCCGGCAGACTAACGCGACCGAACGCCTCGAAACGCGAAAGGGCGGCTCGTACGAGCCGCCCTTTTTCACGGGTATACACTCCTGGAAAGGAGTTTCACATGGTCCGTTTTCTTGGTGCCGTCCTATTGCTTGCAGCCACGTTAGGCGCCGGCACATTGCCGCCCGGTGGGAAATTCCGCGACTGCCACGGCTACGTGCGGCACGTCTCGCTGCAAAACGTCCGCGTCCACTGCATCGACGGTGTACCGGCGGACATGTCATTTCTCTCGTGGCCGAAATTCATCGATCTTCCGAACGGCAAGACGATGCAATCCAAGGACCTCAAGCCCAATACGCCGGTGCACGTGGTCTATACGTTTTCGCTCGGGTTGCGCCACGCGTATAAGGTTTACGTTGCAAACCCCAACGGCCGCGGGCTCTACGGGTTCAAGAGTTAGCCCTTCTCGCTAGTACGCGCGCACGATGAAGCGCGTACTCCGCGAGTCGTTTCAGATCCAGCGGGCTCCGCTGGAACTCGGTTTTGCGGCGCGCTGCACCATTGGGGTAGCGCTGCCGCTGCTGTTCAGTCTGCTTTCCGGTCATCCCGGGTGGGGTGTCGGCTCGGCCGTCGGCGCGTTGTGCGTCGGTTTTGCTTCGCGGCAAGGCGTCTATCGCACGCGCGTCGCGGCGATGCTGCTCACCGCGGCGGGGATGGCTATCTCCACCTTTGCCGGCGCGATGGCAGGCGTTCATCCAATTGCTATCGCGTTCGTTACGGCGATCTGGGCGTTTGCCTACGGCCTCGTCGCCTCGCTCGGACAAGCCGCAACGATCGTCGGTCAGAACTCGGTGCTGGCGCTCGTCATTTTCAGCGCGTACGCGTTCACGCCCGCGGAAGCCGCGGTGCAGGCGCTGCTGCTCTTCGGCGGCGGACTCTTTCAAATGCTGCTGCTCGTCGGCGTTTGGCCGCTGCAGCGATTTTCCAGCGAACGCTCGGCGCTCGCGCAGATCTACCGCAATCTCGCCGCTTACGCGCGCCAACTCCCGACAGCTACGT
>DASSRQ010000055.1:0-13247 GCA_035701665.1 Vulcanimicrobiaceae bacterium | reverse complement strand
GCACGTCCGGAAACAACGGCTTGTACACGTGCAACGGTTCGCAGTACAACCAAGTCGCCGGTATCGGCGTACCGAAGGGTTGGGCTCTGGCGGGAGCGCTCTAGCCTCACCTAGTCCCTCAAAGAGAAATCGCCCCGTCACTACGACGGGGCGATTTTTCTTTTGGCGCGGAGTGACGGCTTAAGTGCAGCGGCTGCGTGAAAGTCGCGCGAGCGTTTTTTCGTAGCCGGCGATCGTAGCGGCCATCGCCTTGCGGCGCCCGCGGTACTTCGCGTCGTTGACGTGCGCGCGCAGCGTCGCGATAACGCTCGACGCGTATGCGCGCTGACCGAGGATGTGGCCGCAGCGCGGGTTCGCACCGGCGAAATGTTCGGCGGCCGCAATCGCAACGTTTGACGTGTCCAGATGCACCGGCGCGGCGGAGATGAGATTCCAGCCTTCGTGCACGGAAATCGCAAGATTGTTGTGGATCGTCGAGGGCATGCCCTTATACTCCGGCGCGCCTTCGAGCGATGCTTGCACCACGCCGAACACTTCGCCGGTTTGCGGATCGAAAAGCGGGCCGCCGCTGTTGCCGCTATCGGTGAGCGCGTCGTATTGAATGTAGTAGCCGCCGCCGTGAATGGCGCTGACCGTGCCTTTGTGTTCGGACGGAACGAGCTCGGCGGGGAACGTGCGATCGATGTGCATGTGCTTGCCGCCGAACAAGCCGCCCCACAATACCGACTCGGTGTATGGAAAGCCCGCGATCGCGACGTCGTCGCCGACGTTCGGAAATGCCGCCGACACGTGCACCGGATCGACTTGCACGCCCTGCACTTGCACGATTGCCAGATCCGGATCTTCGCTGCGGCGGACGATCGTTGCGCGATAGCGTTTCGGGTCTCCCGGCATGTCACGGCCGAGAATGGCGATAAGCGCGCGTTCGGGCCGCCCGTAGTCGTCGGTTACGACGTGATTGTTGGTGACGAAATACGAGACGCCGTTCGCGGAGTATACGCAAAAGGCGGTGCCCACCGACGAGACGTCGCCTTTGGCGTCCAGCGCACCGATGAGCGCGAGCGAATGGGCAATTTGCGCGAACGCGTTTGCCGCGCCGGCCTGCGGCGGCACGAGCCAGGCGGCGAGCAGGGCTCCCAGAACGGCTGCCGTGCGAAATCTCGCCATGCGTGTAACTTTGCAGGCCGGGCGGCGGTACCTCCAGCGGTCAGAGGGCAACCGGATGGGGAACCGAAGGGTGCTCAATCTGCCTAGTTTTATGGAGGGCTTCATGAAAAGACTGAGTTCTCTTGGGCTTTCTCTGCTGCTGACGCTGGGATTTGCAGCGGGTGCAACCGCAGCCGCTTCGGCAGCATCTTTCCTCTTAGTGAATAACGGCGAGCACACGGTGTACCACGTCTACGTATCGCGCGCGTCTTCGGACACGTGGGAGTATCCGGACGTTTTGGGCTCCGGCGTACTCTCGCCGGGTTACCAGACCACCGTGTCGTTTCCCGAAGGTACGTTCGATACGTGCTATTGGGATATCGCAGTCGTATACAGCGATCATCATACGATCTACGATCACAGCGAAGATCTGTGCAGCTACGATAAACTCACGGTGAGTTATTAAGCGAGGTATGACTATGAAACGGATTCTTTCAGCCGCACTTGCAAGCGCGATGCTTTTAGGAGCGGTCTCGCCTGCGCTTGCAGGCGACATTGCCAGAACGAAAGCCGCTGCGAAGCAGCCGCTGGACATGAAAGCGCACGGTATGATGCATATGCACGCCGCGCCGATGGCAAAACAATTCGCCGGCGTTCCCGGCAAGAAACACTTCGGCACCGCGCCGATGAAAAAAAGCCAACTCACCTCGCACGGCATGATGGCATCGAACATTCCGAATCTGAAGGGAAAGAAGAAAACCTTTAAACCCTAGGACGACACGAACTGGAAAGGCCGTTCGCGATGAAGAACGAGCCAATCCGCATGTTCGATAAGGGCCTCGCGTCCGAGTTCGTGCAAGATCGCAGCGGCATCGCCATCGGTGCCGCTGCCTGTTTTATCCAGGCGTTTCTGTGCGTAATCGAACACGTTGTACATATGCGCGTAGCGCCGCGCGTTCTCGGTATAACCGCGCTGCTGGCCATAAAAGCGCAGCATAAGTGCAACCATCGCGGCGAGCGCAATCGGCGTCGTCTGCAGCAGTTTGAGCGCTTCTTGGTGGCTCGCGAGCCACGCCGAATACGGCAGCCATGTAAAACCGAGCAGCATCGCCGGCGGATGCGGCTGCGACCTCAGCCCGACGATAATTGCGATCGCGGTAACGGCGATGCAGACGAACGTGAAGACCTTCGAAAATCCCTCGATGTCTTTTAAACGCGTCTTCTCGCGCGGCGCCGCCGACTTGTAATACTGCCGCTCGTCTTGAATCCACGCGGTACAAGCATTGTGCTGGGGAGAGGGCTCGCACGCCGGTTCGTACGAACGCGTGATCAAGTAGGCCGTGCGGATAGCCATGCGGATCCACTGCAGCTCCGAGTGCTGCATGCGCGAATAGGCAGCGTCCACCATGCGGTCCGACAGTCCGGCGCAGCACCACGCATTCTGCACGCGCAGACCTTCGGCGATAGCGCGGTAATCCTGATAGCGGTTTTCGTAATCGGCCCGGTGCGCTCTCCAAAAGATCAGAAACGCGATAACCAAAATACCGATACGCCAGACGACGGCCTGCGGTCCAACGATGAGGATCTGCGCGGCGCCGGCAACGATCGCGGCGATATACATGGACGTGAGCGAACGCAGGTACTTCTTCTGCAAGCCGTTTGCCGCATCGTCCGTACGCAGCCGCAGGTCTTCGAGCGACCCGACCGGCGCGCACTGCGTGTCGCGGTTGAAGCGGTCGAGATTGCGAAGCGCCGCTTCGTAATCTTCTTTGGAACGGACGTCCCCGTCAAAGCGCTGCGGATACGATTCGATCGCGAGAAATGCACCATCCGGCTCCGGCTGGCGCGTGCGCGGCGTAACGATGTGCAGAATCGGACCGATATCCGGCAGATAAGGAATGAGCTGTCCTTTGACTACGTCGGGAATGCCGGTCTTGCGCATCTCGACGACATACGCCGTTCCGCCGACGCCATTGCCTTCGAGGCCGTCCCAAAACGCGACGAGCAGATGGCTGTAATACGCAATTGTCGTTCCCGCCGCCGCGTATCCTTGCTCGCGATCGCTGCCGCGATAGGCAACCATCGCCTGTGCGCAGCGCCCGAGCACGGCGCGAAACACCTCGAGTTCGGCGGGTGTGAAATCTTCTTCGTACAGCTCTTGCGGCATCGGCAAGACGGCGTAGACGGTGATGCCGCGGTCGAGCGCGGCCTGCGCGGCAAGGATATCCGCGCCGGCAGCCAGCGCGCTGAGCACGAGCAGCGGCGTATTCGGATGGCTTTGCTGCAGTTCGCCGAGCACGGCGTTGAAGCGCTCTTGCAACGGCGGCACGGCGCTTTCAGGTACGTCGCGATGGCCGGTAACGCCGACGACGACGGGGAGACCGGCTAGAAGGTCCGCGGTCACCCGGAAAAGATTAAGGGCGCCGTTTCCGGCGCCCTTTTTCCAGATTTCGTGCGGTTGCGATTACGTGGCCGGAAGCGTCGTCGTGGTAACCGTGACGGTTACCGTGGACGTGAGTCCGTTGCTGTCCTTAACCGTGATGAGGCTTTGGCCGGCCGCGACTGCCGACACCGTGAACGTGCCGGCCGGAGCGCCTTGTGCGGCGGCAACGGTTGCGACGTTGGTGTTGGATGACGAGGCGGTCCAGTAGCCGCTGAAGCCCGGTTCGTTCACCGAGAAGTTCGCGGTTTGTCCCGCTGCGGTGAGCGAGATCTGCGACGGCGTAACCGTGAACTGCGGTGCGGGCGTCGCGCCGACGAGCGGTCCGCTCATCTGAACGACGACTGCAACGTAGCCGTGCGATTGCGTCGTGCTGCTGTCGCCCAGGTTCAGCATGCACGTTCCCGGGTTGACCGGCGAAACGACGAACGAGTTGGCCGCGGAACCCGCGGCAACGTTCGCAATACCGGCGCAGCCGTTTTGGAAATAGTAGAAGCCGTTGGCGGTGGATTTACGCGCACCGGAGTCGCCCCAGAAATCGCCGTTCGTATCGGCGGTGAACGGTGCGGTTGCGCCGTTTTGTCCGCTGAGTTGGATCGTTTGCGGCGTGTCGGTTGCGCTGACGAACGAAAGGAACGACGGCATCGACGTTACGCCGGGTGCTTGCGGTCCTAAGTGCATCGTTGCGGCATAGGCACCGTTGTAGTTTGCGCCCTGGCCCGTTACCGATGCGGTGATCGTTGCGCCGCCTGCGAGCGGGTTGCCGTTGTAGAACACGTTCAGCGCCGTCGCGTCGGACGCGGAGCCCAGGCTCGTTGCCGAAAGCGTTGCGGTGCCGGTGGTGTCGCTGTTTTGCAGCACGATCGGTGCGTCGTAGGGGCCGACGATGACGTTGGCATCGGCGTCCGTCGCGAGCACGTGGATCTGCTGCGTGATCGGCCCGTTCGGGAACGGATTGTCGACCGACATCTCGACGTCGGTCGGAACGCCGCTGGTTGCGATGCTGATCGTGTTCGAACCGCCCGCAACGATGTTTGCAGTTACGGTTCCCGTCGAGATGATGTTGCCGAGCATCGTGCCGGCAGAATCGTACGTGTTGACCGTGAACGTGTCGGTGCCCGGAAGCGCGCCGACTTGCAGCGTGCAGACGAGCCCGCCGAGCGGGGGCGCGGTGCAGTACGACGCAGACGGCGAGATGGCGTAGTAATTGTAACCCGCGGTGTGGCCGCTTTGCGATACGTTGAACTCGATACCTTGCACGTTTGCGGTGAGGTATTTACGTCCGCGCACGGAGTTTCCGGTCGTACGTTTGGGCGGGATCTTCACGACGAACGTTGCCGTCGCGCCCGTCGTTTGCTGCTGCTGGGGCGCATGCGGAACGGCGGAGCCTGCGCCCGCGCCCGATCCGCCGCCGCAAGCCGCGAGCGTCACGCCCGCTGCAAGCGCGCCTGCAAGTATGCGTGTACGCATTTAGATGGAACCTCCGTTGTGCTGACGCGACATCACCGTACCGGTTGTCGAAGTGACGGTAACCGCAATGCTTTCGCTGCGGCCGTGCGCGTCGGTAATCGTCACCGTGCAGTTACCTGCAGCGCTGCCGACGAGATAGAAGTTGTGCGAGGCGCCGGGCACCGCTTGAAGCGATGCGCACGAGCCGTTAGACGTGGTCGTAGTGAACGGACCGCTGCTGCCGTTCTCCATCAAACCGACCATCTGCGCATTTTGCAATCCGGTTCCGACAAGCGAAATCGATTGCGACGGGAGCACGCTCCACGCGCCCGTGACGACCGCGTGTTCGATCTGCAGCGCACCGCCGCGCTGCTGCGGGCCGTAGGACATCACCCACAGCTCGCCGTTCGCGTACGCTACGCCGTCTGCGCCGCCGATGCTTTTGCCGGCGGAATCGACCCCGGCCAGGATCTGTGCGGTGCTCGTCGTCGGATAGTAACGCAGATCGTTCGAAGCCGGCAGATAGACGCCGAAACCGCCGTCTGCGAGATCCGCCCACGCAACTTGACCGTTGCCCGCAGCAATGTGATCGGGTTCGGAGATGCCGCGCGGGACGCCGAGTGCCGTAAATGCACCGGTGGCGGGAGAGTAGGACGCCAAACCGCCGGCGCACGGGCTAACCGAACATTGATCGGCGAAGCTGACGTAGATGTTGCCGTCGCTGCCCGCTGCAACGAACCGCGGGTCCATCGCCTGCGGCGCGTACGGCGCGAGAATGTTCGTTAACGCGCCGGTCGAGGGATTGTACTGCTCGAGCGAAGGCGCATAGTACTGGTTGTTGGCGATATACAAGTTGCCGTCTGTGCCCGCGGCGATACCTTGCGCGCGCGTTATGACCGAACCGGCCGGATATACCGGATTCGCCGGCGGCGTCACGCGCGGAAGCGGAACCTTTGTGATGTCGGATTGCGCTGCGGCGGTTGAGGCAAACTTGTACATCACGCCGTTGCCGGTGTCGGTGAGGTACAGGTTACCGTCGCTGCCCTGCGCGATGGTGCGCGGCTTGCTGCCGTACGAATTCGGCGCAGGCGACACCGTCGGAAGCGCGATCGGCGTCAAGCTCGCTGCGTTGAACGATCCCGCCGGGATCTTTGCCACGTAGCCGGAGGGATAGACGTTGTAACCAACCCACACCGTGCCGTCCGCCGTTTGATACGGATCCACCGGGAAGCCGGCCGTCGCGACCTCGCTGAAGGCACCCGTTGCCGGATTGAACTGTCCGAGGTTGCCCGCGCTGGCGTTAGCGTTGCCCGTGGTGTAGTACAAGTTGCCGTCGGTGCCTGCAGTAATTCCGAAGCCCATGTAATCGTTCGCACCGGAGCCGACGTTGTAGTAGATGACGTTCGACGCCGGCGCGATCGCGAGGTTCGACGTGTGACCGTTGAACGACGCGGTTACGTTGAACGCGGCGGTTTGCGTGCTTGCGAGGGCGAGCGTTGCGCTGCCCGAGCTGGTTGCGAACGACGACTGCGTCAGCGTTGCGTTTGCGCCGTTGACGCTCAGCGTTACCGGCGCGTTATACGATCCGATAATCGTGTTGTTGTCGGCATCCTTCGCTTGAACGGCGATGACGGTGGACGTTCCGACTTTCGGAAACGCTTCCGTCGTGGTGAGCGCGACGCTTGCCACTTGTCCGGTCAGCGTGAGCGGGAACGAGTTGGCGACGCCGGCTTTAACTGTGCCTGCAACCGTGCCCGATGCGAGCAGATTGCCGCCGGCGTTCGGTGCATCGTAAGCGTTGACGGTGAAAACATCGCTGCCGATGTTTGCCGCGACGGTGACCGTGCAGGTCGTTCCGTTCGGACCGCTCGTGCAGTTCGGCGAGCCCGGCGCGGTATTTTGCACGATGGGCGTGCCCGGCGCTCCGCCGTTATCGGTTTCGACGATCGAAAACGACTGCGTTTGCGAGGGCAGATATTTGCGAGTGCGGACGGCGCTCGACGACGATGGCGGCACCGTGAGCGTAAAACTCACGCTTTGCTTGGGTGTTGTGGCGGGCGTCGACGGCGCGCTGGGCGTGGTCGCCGACGGAAGCGATGAGCCTCCGCCGCCGCACGCTGCGAGCACCGAACCGAGCAGGACCGCTGCAGCCACAACTTTTGGTTGATTGCGCAATTGTTGCTCCTAGTTTAGGTGACGGGAATGGTCGTCGTCGTTACGGTAACCGTGCACGTTTTAGAAGCGCCGTTTGCTTCGGTAACGGTTACGGTCGTCGTGCCGACTGCGATTGCTTTGATAGTGAAAATTCCGGGCGAGGTTTGCGACACAGTCGCGACGTTCGGATTTGACGACGTCGCGCCGAACGTGCCGGTGTAGTTGGGATCGCTTGCGGCTAACGTCGAGGTTGCGTTTACTGCGAGCAGATCGATTTGCGACGCGCTGAGCGTCAGGTCGGGTGCCGGCGAGGGCGTCGGGGTTACGAGGCCCGTCGGCAATGCCGACGGCTGCACGGTCGGCGCGGTTGTCGGAGAGACGGAAGGCGCCGGCGTCGGTGCCGCAGCCGTTTGTGAGACGGCGTATAAGCCGAACCAGTACTCCGCGTACGCTTGAAACGCGACCGGCTGCGTTCCGCTGAACGTAACGACGGAACCGCCGAGCGTCCCGGGGCCTTCGAATCCGAGCTGCCAGCCGAGTGAGGGACGGGCAGCATCGTAAAACGCGAGATAATACCGCGTATTCGGCAGCGCGTCACCGGCCGGGAGCGTGAACGAAAACGCAGGTGCTGCATCGAGGCTCAGGTCTTGCGTAAAAAGCAAACTCACGTAGGAAACGACCGACACGTTTGACGGTGCGGTGTAGCGCGTGCGCACTTCGGGGCGGCGCAGCGTGTCGAGCAGTTGCGGAACGCCGGCGGGTGCGGTGTTCTGCAGCGTTACGGCGAGCTGCGTGTTTGCGGGAATCGTTGCCTGCTGCGGCAACGCGATCGAACCGGAGATGGGTGCGCCGGTTGGAAGCGGCACGGGTGCCGCCGCCGCGAGCGTTTGCACCGATTGCGCTTGGTACGGCGCTTGCGTTGCAAGCGGTACGGGCGTCGGCGTTGTTGTTTGGATGGGCGTTATGCTATTTGAACCGTTCGAACATGCGGCGAGCACGAGCGAACACGCAAAAAACACGAGCGCAGAAAAGCGTCCGATTTTCATCGGCCGCTTGAATTACAAACGATGCAGTGAATCCCTCGCACCTTTGTAAAGCGCACAATAAAAAGAGACGCATGGTAACATGCGTCTCTTTTTTCTTTGTCATCTAGAAGAGTTAGTAGTCTTCTTCCTGACTTTCGCGGTAGGTTTCAGGCTCTTCTTCGTCTTCGCTGTAGGTGGAAGAATCTTCGGCTTCCTCTTCCTCTTCCTCGAGTTGGTAGCCCTGATCTTCTTCCTCTTCTTCTTCGGCGGGCTCTTCGTCTTCGACTTCGAGCTCGTCGATCGAATCGATCGAAGGTCCGCGCATCGCGCCCGCAGGCACTTGCATCTCGGCATCCGCAGCGCCGCCAACCGGGCCGGTGACGATCGGTTTGGAGTCGTCGATCTCTTCCTCTTCCTCTTCGTCTTCCTCAGCGGCTTCGGGTACTTCACCTTCGGCAACGCCGGCCGCAGCGCGCTGCGCTTCCGCTTCGCGCTGTGCTGCAGCAGTTTGCGTCATGCGTGCGTCTTCGTCGCCCATCAGCAGGCCGATCTCTTGAGCGCGATCGCCCATGTCGTCGTCCTGAATGCGGATCTCGATCTCTTCGCGGTTCTCCGTCAGTACTTTGACGTCGAGCGCAAGCGATTGCAGTTCCTTGATGAGGACCTTGAACGACTCCGGAACGCCCGGTTCCATCACGTTCTCGCCCTTGACGATCGCTTCGTACGTCTTCACGCGGCCGACGACGTCGTCCGACTTGACGGTGAGCAGCTCTTGCAGCGTGTAGGCAGCGCCGTACGCTTCGAGTGCCCAGACTTCCATCTCGCCGAAACGCTGTCCGCCGAACTGCGCTTTACCGCCCAGCGGCTGCTGCGTGATCATCGAGTACGGACCGGTCGAACGCGCGTGGATCTTGTCGTCCACCAAGTGCGCGAGCTTCAGCATGTAGATCATGCCGACGGTGATCGGACGCGAGAAACGATCGCCGCTGCGGCCGTCGCGAAGCCACGTCTTGCCGTCTGCGGCAAGACCGGCTTCTTCGAGCCATTCGGCGATATCTTCGGAGTGCGCGCCGTCGAAGACCGGCGTTGCAACGTGCATGCCGAGCATCTTCGCAGCCCAACCGAGGTGCGTTTCCATGATCTGGCCGAGGTTCATACGCGAGGGAACACCGAGCGGATTCAGCACGATGTCGACAGGCGAACCGTCTTCCAGATACGGCATGTCTTCTTCCGGCAGCACTTTGGCGATAACGCCCTTGTTGCCGTGACGTCCGGCCATCTTGTCGCCTTGCAGAATCTTACGCTTCTGCGCGACGTAGACGCGCACGAGGTGGTTCACGCCCGGCGAGAGTTCGTCGCCGTTCTCGCGCGAGAACACCTTGACGTCGATGATCTTGCCTTTTTCGCCGTGCGGAACTTTCAGCGAGGTGTCGCGGACTTCGCGCGACTTCTCACCGAAGATCGCGCGCAGCAGGCGCTCTTCAGCCGTCAGCTCGGTCTCGCCCTTCGGCGTGACTTTACCGACGAGGATGTCTTCCGGACGGACTTCCGCGCCGATGCGGATGATGCCGCGCTCGTCGAGATCTTTGAGCGAGTCTTCACCGACGTTGGGGATGTCTCGCGTGATCTCTTCAGGTCCGAGTTTCGTGTCGCGGGCTTCGCACTCGTACTCTTCGATGTGGATCGAAGTGAAGCGGTCTTCCTTGACCATGCGTTCGCTGATCAGGATAGCGTCTTCGTAGTTGTAGCCTTCCCACGGCATGAACGCGACCAGCACGTTTTGGCCGAGCGCGAGTTCGCCTTCGTCGGACGACGGGCCGTCTGCGAGAATCTGTCCCGCAACGACTTTGTCGCCGAGATTGACGATCGGGCGCTGGTTGATGCACGTACCGGCGTTCGAACGCGTGAACTTGAGCAGATCGAACACCTTCTCGGTGCCGTCCGTCAGGGTGAGCGTGATCGACTTCGAATCGACGCCCGTCACGTCGCCCGCAACGTCTGAGACGATGAGGCTTCCCGAGTCCTTCGCCGCGCGGTACTCCATGCCGGTGCCGACGATCGGCGCCTGCGGACGGAGCAGCGGAACGGCCTGACGCTGCATGTTCGCGCCCATGAGTGCGCGGTTTGCGTCGTCGTGCTCGAGGAACGGAATCAATGCGGTTGCGACCGAGACGATCTGCTTGGGCGAAACGTCCATCAACTGCACGCGCGCGGCGGGCTCTTCGATGTACGATTCGATGTAGCGGCACACAACCGTATCGGTCGTGATGTGTCCGTCCTCGGCAACCGGCGTATTCGCCTGCGCGACGATGTATTCGTCCTCGCGATCCGCGGTGAGATACACGATCTCGTCCGTAACGCGGCCGTCGGTGACGACGCGGTACGGCGTTTCGATAAAGCCGAAACGGTTGACGCGCGCATACGTCGCAAGCGAACCAATCAGACCGATGTTCGGGCCTTCCGGCGTTTCGATCGGGCAGATACGGCCGTAGTGCGAGTGGTGGACGTCGCGGACTTCGAAGCCGGCGCGTTCGCGCGAGAGACCGCCCGGGCCGAGTGCCGAGAGGCGGCGTTTGTGCGTGAGTTCTGCCAGCGAGTTCGTTTGGTCCATGAACTGCGAGAGCTGCGATGAACCGAAGAACTCTTTGATCGCTGCAACGACCGGACGGATATTGATGAGCGCCTGCGGCGTGACGGTTTCGATGTCTTGCACCGTCATGCGTTCGCGCACGACGCGCTCGAGACGCAGCAAACCGACGCGGAACTGATTCTGCAGCAGTTCGCCGACCGAACGGATACGGCGGTTGCCCAGATGGTCGATGTCGTCTTTCGGAATAACGCCGGTCGCGACTTTGATCAAGCGGCGGATAACCGCGATCATGTCTTCGCGCACCAGGCAGCGCTTCTCGATGGACGGCATCTCGAGGCCGGCACCTTCGTATTCGTCGATCAGCACAGTCGGCTGATCGCCGCGCGCGTCGACGTCCGGGTTCTCGATGCGGTAACGGAACTTGCCGTTCAGCTTGTAGCGGCCGACGCCCGCGAGATCGTAGCGCTTGTCGTCGAAAAACAGCGACTCGAGCAGCTTCTCGGCGTTCTCCGCATTTTCGGGTTCGCCGGGACGCAGCTTCTTGTAGATCTCTTTGAGCGCGTCTTCACGCGTCTTGATGTCTTTGTCTTTGTCGATCGAGTTGCGCACGAGCGGCGAATCGTCGAACAGCGCGAGGATCGCTTCGTCGGACTCCCAGTTGAAGCCGAGATCCGGACGCGAAAGGGCGCGCACGAACGTCGAAACGTAGATCTTACGGTTCTTGTCGATGCGGACGCCGATGGTGCCTTCGGTCTCGTCGTTCTTCGTGCCGTTGTCGGTTTCGAACTCGATCCACGCACCGCGGTTCGGGATGATCGTCGCGTTGTACACCGGACGGTTGTTCGTGTCGACGTCCTGGTTGTAGTACACGCCCGGCGAACGCACGAGCTGCGACACGATGACGCGCTCGGCGCCGTTCACCATGAACGTGCCTTTGTCGGTCATGAGCGGGAAATCGCCCATGAAGATTTCCTGGTCCGGGATACCCTTGATTTCGCCGGACTCCGCCGTGATAAGACGTACGCGCACGCGAAGCGGCGCGCTGTAGGTCATATCGCGTTCGCGGCACTCTTCAACCGAGTACTTGGGCTCGCCCAGGCTGTGATCGCCGAACTCGAGGACCAGGTTGCCCGTGAAGTCCTTGATCGGAGAGATCGAAGCAAACGCTTCCGCCAGGCCCTCGGTCTTGAACCAATCGAAGCTGGCCTTCTGCAGCTCGATGAGATTCGGGATCTCCAGGACGTGCGGAATCTTCGCGAACGTGTGCCGGTCGCGTTTGGAACCCGGATCGGGGGGCTGCTCGATCGTAAAAGCGCCTGCCGGCATCGGAAATTGGTTGGCCAGCGAGGCGCCGTTTACGCCATTGCCGCCGGCCGAGCTTGCCGAGGGACGCTTCGACTGCCTCTTCGCGCCTGCGGAGCTCTTCGCAGGAGACTTAGGAGCCGTCGTTTTCGCCATTACTTCTCTTTCTTGAACCCAAATGAAAGCCAAATGCCCGCCCGTTCGACTTTTGAACACGTTAAAAAGAACGAGAGACGTCCTTTGCCCGCCAAGCAAAGGGACTCGTTCTTCTTCTAATATGCCGTCATCGGGCGCCGGGCATAGACAGGAATTATAGCACCGACCCAGGGCCGGTGCAAGTGATGAAGGGGCCGGGTTATTGCCGGTGCAGGCCCGGGACCCGGATGTGGGTCAGCCGGACGCGGCCGCGGTCACCGCGGACGAGCGAGGCCGTCATGATGGCGGCGATACTCGCGATAGGAAGCAGGGAGAGCCAAAAAGCGACTAACTGCGTGCCATAGGGATGGGCAAACGTGTTGACTACCATTACAAGCATCATAACGCCCGGACTTACTAAAAGGATGCGCTTTTTGCGACCGTCCGGATCGAATTTTTTTAAACTTGTGCCGGCTTGCGCGAACGCTTGAATGCCTCGATGTGGCGCCCGAACACCATGATCCCGAGCAGCGCGATCGGGAACAGCATCGCAACATAAAACGCCGCGGTCTGTAAGGCGTACGGGTGTACGCGTTCTCCGTGCATGCGGGCATCCTAGCATACAGTCCGCCGCCCCGGCAACGGAATTTATCGACTCTGAACGTTTGCAACGGTTTCGTTCACAGGGGCGCCGGGGAATAGACCGGATAGTTACTGGAAAGGGCTCCCCCGCAGGTGCGTTGGTCTATTGACGCTGCGGATGCTTACTCGGTCGCAAAAGTGCGCCGGTCTGTCATCGAGCAGTTGAAAACTATAACCGATGAGGGTGCCGACCTGTTCGCAGTCGAGACAGTCTTGGGGGAGCTGCTCGGGGCGGAGATGGAGCGCGGCCATTTTGCCGTGGCCATCATCGTCGAACGCGCGGTCGGCGGCCCCGCCGTGCACATTTACACCCAAGGCATGCCGGCGATGAGCTCGACGCAGGGCGAGATCCGCGATGCGATTC
>DASSRQ010000054.1:0-15052 GCA_035701665.1 Vulcanimicrobiaceae bacterium | reverse complement strand
AGTTTAAAGCGCGCTACGGAACGACGCTGGTGACCGGCTTCGCACGCATCGAAGGCCACCCGATCGGCATCATCGCGAACAACGGCATCCTATTCAGCGAATCGGCGCTCAAGGGCGCGCATTTCATCGAACTGTGCGTGCAGCGCGGAACGCCGTTACTGTTTTTGCAGAATATCACGGGCTTCATGGTCGGCAAACAATACGAGAACGGCGGCATCGCCAAAGACGGCGCCAAACTCGTCACCGCGGTCGCATGCGCGAACGTCCCGAAGTTCACGGTCGTAATCGGCGGCAGTTTCGGCGCAGGCAACTACGGCATGTGCGGACGCGCTTATTCGCCGCGCCAACTCTGGATGTGGCCGAACGCGCGCATCTCGGTGATGGGCGGACCGCAAGCGGCAAGCGTCCTCTCGACCGTCAAAGGCGAGATGACGCCGGAAGAAAAGGCGAAATTCGAAGCGCCGATTCTCGAGAAATACGATCGCGAAGGCAGCCCATACTACTCCACCGCGCGCTTGTGGGACGACGGCGTTATCGATCCGCTCGATACGCGCAAAGCGATCGCGCTCGGACTCGAAGCCGCAGCGAACGCACCGATCGAACCGCCCGCTTTCGGCATCTTTAGGATGTAGCGCGGAACGCGAATATGACCGCCGAATGGGTTACCGCCATCGCAACGCTCGGGACGTTCGTCGTCATCGCGGCGTCGGCTGCGGCGGCACTGATGCAGATCCGCCACATGCGCAGCGGCAACGCGATCTCGCTGCTGACCGCATACAACAACGAGTTCGACACGCAAGAGTTTCAACTCGCATTTGCGTACGTGCGCAGCGACCTTCCGCTGCGTCTTAAAGAAGACGCCGTTCTCGACGCACTGGCGATGGCGCCGCCGTTTGTGGGCGAGTTCGCGGCGATCCGGACCATAGCAAACTTTTTCGAGGACATGGGTGCGTTCGTACTGACGGGTCTGCTGGACGAGTTCATCGTCTGCACGCTTTACTCGGAAAACGTGACATCGGCATGGACGTCCATCGCGCCCGTAACCGCCCTGCTTCGCGAAAAAATGAACGCGCCGTCCATTTGGGAGAATTTCGAATATCTCGCGCAGCGCGGGCAGCAGTTTATTCAGGATCATCCCGAAGGGCTGTATCCGAAAAGCGAACGCCGGTTACCCGTAGACAACGTTCTGGTGGACCGCTGGAAGTTAAGGTCCGAACGTGTCCGCTGAGTGGCTGACGGCGGTCGCGACGGCAGGGACGTTCGTGGTAATCGCCGCGTCTGCGATGGCTGCGCTGTTTCAGCTCAGGCATATGCGCGGAAGCAATCAGATCGTAGCGCTCACGGAGTGCCGCGAAACGCTCGAGTCGGCAGATTTCCGCGATGCGCAGCAGTTCGTCAGTTATGTGCTTCCGCTGCGGCTGAAAGATCCGGCGGAACGCCGGCGCATCGCGCAGCCCCAGTCTCAATTCGAAGGCGAGTACCGCGCGATCGACACGGTTGCAAATTTCTTCGAGAATTTGGGCATGTTCGTGCGGAACCGCATCATCGACCGGGATCTTGCGCTCAGCATGTGGTCGTTCGTGATCTTGCGCAACTGGAACGCTCTCGCACCGGTTGTGACCTACGTGCGCGAGGACCTCAACGAACCGAGTGTTTGGGAGCACTTCGAATATTTGGCGGCGCTCTCGACGATATATATGCGCGAGCACGCCGGCGGATCGTATCCTTCAAACGTTCCGCACATGCCGGGCGACCGTTCGTTCATCGAGGCGATAGGCAACGATCCTGAACACCTCTAGGCTCAAGATCGTCGGAGCGTACGCTCTGATGTGCTCCATCTGGGGCACGACGTGGCTCGGAATCAAAGTCAGTTTACGATACGTGCCGCCGGCGACCGGTGCCGGCTTCCGTTTCATACTCGCGGGCCTGGTGATGTACGCACTGGCCGCGGCACTCGGGCGGACGATCGACCCGCGCAGATTGCCCTGGAGCGTCGTATTCGTTTTTGCGACGTGTCTGTTTGGGCTGAACTATATGCTGACGTACACCGCGGAGACCCACATCAGTTCAGGCTTAACTGCGGTGCTGTTCGGCGTGCTGCCGTTTTTCATGTTTCTCTTCGGCCACTACTTGGTGGATGAAAAGACGCGGCCCGCAACGTGGGCGGGTGCAACGCTTGCGTTTGCGGGCGTCGGTCTGATCTCGTTTTCGTCCGGCATGCACGGATCGTTTTGGTACGCGCTCGCGGTCGTCGGCGCCGCGTGCACGAGCGCGTTCGCAAACGTGTATGCGAAGCGGCACGCGCACAACGATCCGCTCGTCACGCTTCCGCCATCGATGCTGCTGGCCGGTATCTTCGTGACGATCTTCGGACTGCTCTCCGAACCGTTCGACCGCACGCGCGCATTTTCGGTGGCATCGCTCGGCGCGATCGCGTATTTGGCGATCGCCGGCAGCGCGCTCGCGTTCTTTTTGAACCTTTGGCTGCTCAAACACGTGCGCGCCTGGATCGTGGGGATGTCCGCGCTGATCATTCCGGTGATTGCGGTCGTCGTCGGCATCGTCTTCGGCGGCGAACAGTTCGGCGCAAAAGAAGCGGCCGGCGCGGCGCTCGTCATCGCCGGCGTATGGATAGCGCTTAGGACTGATGCTGCGGCGTTATCGAAAGGCGAGCCAGCAGCAACAGAATATCCCCCGCAGTCATCCTAGCCATCGCGTGATCTCCGGGCATTCCGTCCATGCCCATCCCCATGCCGGGCGGCGGCCCCATATCGCCGGGCGGCATCATCGCACGCATCTTCGCCATCGCGGTTTGCGCGGCAGCCATAATCTTCTGCTTTTCCGGCGCGGAGAGCGCCGCATTCAACTGCTTGACGGCGGCGTCGCAGTCGGGACGGTCCGCGACGGCGAGCTGTCCGGTGATTCGTGCGAAGAGCGCTTTATGCGCCGGCGTCAGTGCAGCGAGAATCGACGCGCGCGCTTGGCGGTGCAACTGCATCAGTTGGTCGCGCATCTGCTGCATCTGCGCGGGCGGCGGCGGCTGCATCGTTCCGGCCGGCGGTGAAGGCGGTGCGCTTTGCGCGAGTGCGACGCCCCCCGTAAGGACGGCGAGGAGCGCGGCGGTTAGAACCTTCTTCATTTGAAATACCTCGGAGTGACGATCCATTGTCCGTTGCGGTACCGCAGCATGGCGGTCACGCGCGGCTTTGCCGGACAACAAACCGGGGAGTTATGCGCGTAATAGGCGCCGGTTAGGCGCACGGCATCGCGGCGGCCTTCGTGAACGATCTGCGCTTTCAAGTCGCAGTAGTTTTGAAGTTGATGACGCACCGAGACGTTCCCGTTTGGGTCCGCACCGATAATACTGACGGTTGCCGTACCGCAATCCGCGCCGGCCGCATGCGTTACGACGACGACATCGTCGACGGCCGCGCGCTCGAGTTGCGCCGTGCCGGCAATCTTCACGTCCTCAAGCGGAAAGTACATCTGCGCGTTTGCCGCGCGCTGCACGGCCGGCACCAAGTCGCTCAATCCCGGCGAACGGAACGCCAATCGCGCGCGGTCGCCGTCCGGCGGCGCGTAGATCGACAGCGTCCATTGATACACGGGCGTCTTCCCCATCATTTTGCCGGCGAGTTTCTTTGAGGTGACGACTTGCCAGCGCGAGCTCATGCCCTCGCCGGTAAGATAGGCCGTGATGTTTTGCTGAACCCGCCCCGGCGGTGCGGGAGCGAGAACGGGATATGCGGCCAGCAGCAGCGCGATCAGATACCCGCGTACCATTCGTAGCCCTGATCCTCCCAATAGCCGCCTTTTCCGCCGCCGATGGGTTGCAGCGACGCGGCGACTTCGATGCGTTTAACCCACTTAGCACTTTTGTACCCGAGTTGGGTGGGCACTTTCAAGCGCACGGGAGCACCGCGATCGGCGGCGATGGGACGGCCGTTTTGGCGCAGGGCGAGGATGGTCTGGGGGTGTGCCGCTTGCTGCAAACTCAAACTCTCGTAATACTGCGAGTCATTCGCGTCGCGGTCGAAACAGTGGAAGATCGCGTAGCGCGCGTTCTGTTTGGGGCGCGCGAGCGCAAGGACGTCGGCCAGCCGCACGCCTTGCCATTGCGCGACGGCGCTCCAGCCTTCGACGCAGTCGTGACGGGTGATCTGGTCGACGTTCATCATATGAACGAGCTGCGTCATTGGAATGGCTGCCGGGGCCTCTACGGCGCCATCGACGATCAGGGAGAAATTCCGGAACCCGCTCGCGGCAAGGCGTTCGTATCCGCTGTCGGAGGGTGTGTCGAGCGAATCGATCGGAAAATCCGCGGAGATGTCCTGCGGCCGGTAGAGCGCAGCAAGGCCGCGCGTTCCCAGAACGCGTTCGTCCAACCGCTCCGCGCTGTCCAACGCATCGTGGAAATGCTGATTACCGTTGAGCTTCGTCCCGATGGGCGAGCACGCGGCAAGCGCGGCCGAAATCGTGCTCGCAAGAAAGATCTTGCGTTTCATACGCCCACCCCGTCGTGCGCGCCCAAACGATACCGGCCGGTCACCATGGAACGCAAATGATTGATAACACCCGTGCTGGCGACCAGGCTCACGTGCACGGCGAAGAAACCTAGCAGCGCAACCATCGCGACGAAATGCCACAGCCGTGCGAATTGACGTCCGCCCAAGACGTGCGGCAGCCACGGCAGCCATGCGTCCAGCCCCGGCGAGAGCGCAAGACCGCTCACGACGATGAGCGGAGCGAGGACGAAGAGCACGAGCGTGTACGCGGTCTTTTGCAGCGGATTGTATTTGCCGTGCGCGGGCGGTTCTTTGCGCAGACGCAGATAGTACAGCTGCATCGGCAAGATCTTCGCTGCGTCACGCGGCCGCAGGACGATCTCGCGCAAGTCGCCGCGCAGCAGCGACCACACGATGTAAACGACACCGCTCACGACCATGACCCATGCGAAAAAGAAATGCCACCGCCGGCCGTCGGCGAGCGATTGGTATGACGGGATCGTCAGCCATCCCGGAAACGCGCGCGCAGCTTGCCCGCCCATACCGTCGTCCGTCCATCCGAGCACACCCGTCGTCGGGATGCTCGCACCGAACACCGTGGTAACACCCGCGCCCTCCCGCGGAGAATCGATCGAGAGCACGCGCCGGTGGATGTCGGTTTTGTCGGAAGCGTCGAGGAACGGCGCCGCGTTGAAGATCTGCAGGCCGCTGCTGACTAGCGCCATGAAGGCAAGAAAGAACAGCCAATGCGTGAGCCGCGTGGCCAAAGAGTGGCGGTAGACCGTCTTTTGTTCGCGCACCATCCCTATCATAACGCACGCGAGGCGGCCCCGGATGAAATACCGAACGGCCCGGCCATGACTAACGAGAGAGTGCTGACCGTTTCGAAGGAAGGCCGGGTCGCGTGGCTGCGGCTGAACCGGCCGGACGTGCGCAACGCCTTCAACGCCGGCCTGATCGCCGCGCTTCGGGAAGCGTTCGACCAAGCCGGGCGCGACGACAGCATTCGCGCCATCGTCCTCGCGGGCGAAGGAAAAGTGTTTTGCGGCGGAGCCGACATCAATTGGATGCGCTCGTCGCTCGACCTAACGTATGACGAAAACGTCGACGATGCGCGCGCGATGTCGGATATGTTCCGCGCCATCGATCAATGCCCCAAGCCCGTTATCGGACGCATTCACGGCGCCGCGCTCGGCGGAGGCGCGGGTCTAGCGGCTGTCTGCGACGTCGTGCTCGCGGGAGCCGACACGGTGTTCGGGTTCACGGAAACCAAGCTCGGCATCATACCGGCCGTCATCTCGCCGTTCGTCATCGCAAAGATCGGCATCTCGAATGCGCGCGCGCTGTTTATGACCGGCGAACGGTTCGATGCCAAGCGCGCGATGCATATCGGCTTGATTCACGAGATGGTCGTCACCGACACGCTCGACGTCTGCATCGAACGCGTCGTGAACGAGATTCTTTCGGCGGGCCCGGCCGCGGTTGCCGCAGCCAAAGCGCTCATTCCGCGCGTTGCCGCCGCATCGTACGACGAGTCGCGCGATTTGACGGCATCCGCTATCGCGAAGCAGCGCACGAGCCGCGAAGGTCAAGAAGGCCTGCGCGCGTTTTTGGAACGCCGCAAAGCGGAGTGGACGGCATGATCCGCCGCCTGCTGATCGCCAACCGCGGCGAGATCGCCGTACGCGTCGCGCGCGGCGCGCGCGAGATGGGCATCGTTCCGCTCGGCATCTATTCGGAGGCCGATGCGAACGCCTATCATCTAGCGTTTATGGACGACGCAGTATGCGTCGGTCCCGCGCCGGCCGCCGAATCGTATCTGAACATCGGCGCGGTCGTTGCTGCGGCGAAGTCGCTCAATGCCGATGCCGTGCATCCGGGCTACGGCTTTCTTTCCGAACGCGCGGAGTTTGCGCGCGCCGTGCGCGATGCCGGTATCACGTTCGTCGGTCCCTCGCCCGAAGCAATGGCGGCGATGGGCAGCAAGATCGAAGCGAAGAAACGCGTTCGCGACTCCGGCGTTCCCGTCGTTCCCGGATACGACGGCGACGATCAGTCGCCGGATCGTTTGGCCGAAGAAGCGCAGCGCGCCGGTTTTCCGCTGCTCATCAAAGCGAGCGCCGGCGGCGGCGGGCGGGGAATGCGCGTCGTCGATTCCATCGATGCATTTGCCGAAGCATTGGCATCCGCAAAACGCGAAGCGCTTGCGGCATTCGGCGACGACACTGTCTTGCTGGAGCGGTATCTGCGGCGCCCGCGCCATATCGAGATCCAAATTTTGGGCGATCGCCACGGCAACACCGTACATTTCGGCGAGCGCGAATGTTCGATTCAGCGCCGGCATCAAAAGATCGTCGAAGAGGCTCCATCGGTGGCCGTCGACGCGAATCTGCGCCGGACGATGGGCGAGGCCGCCGTGCGCGCCGCGCAATCGGTCGGGTACGAAAACGCCGGCACGTGCGAGTTCATGCTCGACGAAGACGGCAACTTTTACTTTCTCGAGATGAACGCGCGTCTGCAAGTCGAGCATCCCGTTACGGAGCTCGCATACGGCGTCGATCTCGTGCACTGGCAGCTGCGCGTCGCAAACGGCGAACGCTTGACCATCAAGCAAGACGACGTGACGCCGCGCGGATGGGCGATCGAAACGCGCATCTACGCCGAAGATCCCGCAAACCACATGCTGCCCTCCACCGGAACGATCACGCGCTGGGATCCGCCGCAAGGGCCGGGCGTGCGCGTCGACGACGGCGTGCGAACGGGCAGCGAGGTCGGCGTCTATTACGATCCGATGCTTGCGAAACTGATCGTCTGGGGCGAATCGCGCGAAGCCGCAATCGAACGCCTCACCCGCTCGCTCGAAAACTTCCACATCGAAGGCATCAAGCCGAATATTCCGCTGCTGCTCTGGATCGCGCGCGACGAGGCGTATCGCAAAGGCGACGTCACGACCGGTTTTCTCGCCGAACGCCTGGACGAGTCGATTTTTTCGAAGCGCGCCGCGACACCGGCCGATCTAGCGGCAGCCGCTACGGCTGCGCTCGGTTCGGATCCGCCGTTCCGCATCGGCGGCGTCGGCGTTCCGCTGCGGCTCAACGTCGGCGGCTCGGACGTCGTCATGGAAGCGAGCGCGACGGCCGATCCGCACGTCTGGTCCGTCAGCGGCGATTACACCGGGCAAGTTCGCGTTCGTGACGGCGCAGCGGGCGAGTTCCGCTTCTCGGCCCCGCCCGACGAACAGCACTCGACGCATGCGTCGGGCGACGGCGCCGGCAGCGTGCGCGCGCCGATGCCCGGCAAGATTGCGAAGATCGCCGTCTCCGAAGGCCAAGCCGTCAAAGCGCGCGACCTGCTCGTCGTCCTGGAGGCGATGAAGATGGAGCACCGCATCGAGGCGCAAGGCGACGGCACCGCGGCCGCGGTCCACGTTAAAGAAGGCGACGTGGTCGCAGCCGACGCGCTTCTGGTAGAGTTGAAGGAAGCATGAGCATTCCCGAATCCGTCCGCGTCTGCGAGATGGGTGCGCGCGACGGGCTGCAAAACGAGCACGAGTTCGTAGCCACTGCCGATAAGATCCGCTTCATCGATCTGCTTTCGCAGTCGGGTCTGCCGCTTATCGAAGCAACGTCGTTCGTCAGCCCGAAAGCGATTCCGCAGCTGGCCGACGCATCCGAGGTCTTCACAAAGATCGAAAAGCGCCCAGGCGTGCGCTATCCGGTGCTGACGCCGAACGTACGCGGTCTCGAACGCGCGAAGGAAGCCGGAGCGGACGCTATCGCCGTCTTTACCGCCGCATCCGAAGCGTTTACGAAACGCAACATCAACATGACGATCGATGAGTCGATCGACACGTTCCGCGATGTTGTGCGCAACGCCAAAGAAAATAACATGTGGGTGCGCGGCTACGTCTCCACCGCGTTCGGCTCTCCGTTCGGCGATGAAGTAACGCCGGCGATGGTTACCGCCGTTAGCGCCAAACTCTTGGAGATGGGATGCGACGAGATCTCCATCGGCGACACCATCGGCGTCGGCGTTCCGAGCCAAGTGGACGAACTCGTGCCGTCGCTCGTGCGTGAGATTCCGCTCGAAAAAGTCGCGTTTCACTTCCACGACACGCGCGGAACGGCGTTGGCCAACGTGTACGCGGCGCTCCAGCACGGCGTGGCGATCTTCGATGCCAGCAGCGGCGGACTGGGCGGCTGTCCGTATGCACCCGGCGCTACGGGGAATCTCGGCACGGAAGATCTCCTGTACATGCTGCACGGAATGGGCATACGCACCGGCGTCGATCTCGGCAAAGTGCGCGAAGCCTCGCGCTTTATCGCGGGCGTGCTGGGCCACGAACTCACGAGCAAAACTTATCAAGCGTTGGAACGTGCGGTAAAAGCGTGATACTCCGTGCCGGGCTGTTGTTCGACGGCACCCTTGCGAAGCCGCGAACGAACGTGGATATCGTAGTCGACAATGGATACATCGCCGAAATTCGCGATGCGAGCGGCGACTGCGATCGCGAGTTTGCCTGTATCGCTCCCGGTCTGATCAACGCCCACGTCCACCTCGAGATGAGCGGTGAGCCTGACGCGCTTAACGCCGCGACGACGCGCACGCCCGTTCAGAAAGCGTTGATCGCTGCATCGAACGCGCGCAAAGCGCTGCATGCCGGCGTCACGACGATACGCGATCTCGGTTGTTCGCACGCCGTCGCTATGGAAGTCCGCGAGGCGGTAAACAGCGGATTGCTGGAAGGGCCGTCGATCTCCGCGTCGGGCTATGTCTTGTGTATGACCGGCGGCCACGGCTGGCCGGTCGGACGCGCGATCGACAGTCCCGAAGAAGCGCACAAAGCCGTGCGCGAGCAGCGTCATCTCGGCGCCGACTGCATCAAGCTCATCGCGACCGGCGGTGTGTTGACGAAAGGCGCCGTTCCCGGCGTCTCTCAGCTCACACTCGAAGAGATGCAAGCCGCATGCACCGAGGCGCACCGCCACGGAATGCGCGTTGCCGCGCACGCCATCGGTACGCAAGGCATCAACGACGCATTGCGCGCGGGTGTCGATTCGATAGAACACGGCATGCTGCTCGACGACGAATCGATCGAACTGCTGAAGTCGCGAACCGCTTACCTCGTTCCGACGCTGACGGCGCCCGCGTGCATTTTGGAGCACGCGCAGAGCGGCGGCCAGCCGGACTACGTCGTGCGCAAGGCGGCCGAGATTAGCGAACGCATGACCCAGAATTTGCAGCGCGCATTTAAAGCCGGCGTGCGTTTTGCGGGCGGTTCGGATGCCGGTACGCCGTTCAACTATCACGACGCCTACGCGGAAGAGGTGCTTTTGATGCAGACGCAAGTCGGCATGAATCCGCGCGAAGCGCTGCACGCAGCGACGCAGTCCGCCGGCGAACTCATCGGCACGCAGGCGGGCGTTATCGAAGCAGGACGTCCGGCGGATCTGCTCGGCCTGGCAAACTCCATCGAGGACGATCTGCGAACGTTGCGTGCGCCGGCCGCGGTTTTCAAAGGCGGCATAGCGGTGTCATGAAATCGGAACGCCTCGTCTCGCTATTGTTGCTCCTGCAGAGCCGCAGTCCGCGGCCCGCGCGCGAGCTCGCGCAGACGATGGGCGTTTCGATGCGCACGATCTACCGCGACGTCGAAACGCTCGGTATGTCGGGCGTCCCGGTGTATGCGGAGCGCGGAAACAGCGGCGGTATCGCGCTTTCCGACGGGTACCGGCGCGCAATCGCCCAGTTCAGCACCGACGAACTGAACGCGCTTTTTGTTTCTGCATCCGATCCGCTAGCCGAGATCGGCGTTACCGGACATACCGTCGCGCTGCACAAGATCAAAGGCGCCCTGCCCGACCTGCAGCAGCGTGCGGCCGACAAAGCCCGCCAGCGCATTCTGATCGATCACGTGAAGTGGTACCGTCCGCGGCAGCCCGCCGAGATACTTGCGACGCTGCGCCGCGCCGTGTGGGACGATCGCGTCGTCCGCATCACGTATCGCGATCGCGCCGGAACGGAAACCACCCGCACGATCGAGCCGCTCGGGCTCGTCGCAAAAGCCGGCGTGTGGTACGCGGTATCTCGCGCCAACGGCGACTTGCGCAGTTTCCGCGCCGAACGTATTCTGGACGTTCAGGAAACGGGCGATTCGTTCGTGCGGCCGCCCGAGTTCGACCTGGAAACGTATTGGCGTTCGTCAATGAGCGCGTTCGAACGGTTTTCCGACGCACCGTACGATGCCGAACTGCTCGTCGAGGCGGACGCCGTCGAGATGCTTACCGCATACTTTCCGTACGAGATGCTCGAAGATCGCGGCGCGGAGCGCCTGGTACGCGTCCAATTCCCTTCGCAAACCGCGGCGGTCTCGCAGGTGATGATGCTCTCGACGCGCGTCAAGCGCATTACCCCCGCCGCCTTGCACGAAGCCGTGGCCGAACGCGTGCGCCGTTTCCTGGCCGCGCTCGAAGAGGAGACATCCGCGCCGAAAGTTGGGTAAGGGCACTCTTGTGAACCTTACAGGCTTGCGCGTTGCCGTTTTAGCTCCCATCACCTGGCCGACACCCCCTCCGGGATACGGCCCATGGGAGCAGATTGCGTTCAATATCTCCGATGGCATGCGCCGGCGCGGCTTGAACGTCACGCTGTTCGCCACGGGCAACTCGCAGTTCGAAGGCGCCCTCGAGTCGGTCGTTCCCGTCGGATGCGCAGAGGATCCGGCGCTGAACAGCGACGTCTACACGGCGCTGCATATCGGCAAATTGATGGAGCAGGCGGATCGCTTCGATCTCATTCACAACAACTTCGATTGGAAGCCGATGACGTACGCGCTGGCCCGTCCGACGCCGCCGATGCTCACCACGGTGCACGGCTTCTCCTCGCCGCAGATCCTGGCAGCGTACTACGGATGCGCGCACCGCAGTTTCTTCTGCTCCATCAGCGACTCGGATCGCGATCCCGGACTCTCCTATGTCGCAACGACGTATAACGGCATCGATCCCGGCGAGTTCACGTTTCGCGACAAGCCGGGCGACTATCTCGTGTTTCTCGGCCGCTTTCATCCGGAGAAAGGCACGCATCTGGCGATCGAGATCGCGAAGCGTTCCGGCAAACGGTTGAAGATCGCCGCGATTCCGCAAGACGACGCCTACTTTCACGAAATGGTCGAGCCGCATATCGACGGCGAGCAGATCCAGTTCTTGGGTGAAGTGCGCCGCGAGGCGCGTAACGAGCTGCTTTCAAATGCCCTAGCGCTCGTTCACATGACCACGCGTCCCGAACGGTTCGGGCTCACGATGGTCGAGGCGATGGCCTGCGGCACGCCCGTGCTCGGCGCGAATATGGGCTCAGTGCCCGAGATCGTCGTGAACGGCGTTACCGGCTATGTGTGCGACACCGTCGATGAAGCGGTCGCGCGCGTACCGGATCTTGCAACGATTGACAGAGCAGCATGCCGCGCTCGCGTCCAGGCTGAGTTCACGACGGACCGCATGATCGACCGGTATCTGTCCGCATATCAAAGCGTCCTCGAACAGCAGACTCCGCCGCCGCCGACGGCCGCGCAGGTGCGCTGGCGCGAACACGATTGGTGGGACCGCCCGATGGCGTACACGGAGATCGGTGAGAAGCCGCGTTCGCTGGGCGGCTAACGCGATAATACGCTCTTAATTCCGGCTAACGTCAGGTTAATTTGACCTCTGTACGGTAAGTGCGGAGGAGTCAAACTTGACGTATTTTTTAAGAACGCTGCGAACGGCGAGTTGCTTGCTGTTCGTTTTCGCGATCGCTTTTGCATCGATTGCAGCACCGGCCGGTGCCTCGGAGCAGGCCGGAACAGCGCGCGTCATCGGCACGATCGACGACCAAAACACCGGCTTGCCCATCGCCGATGCGACGGTGCAAGTGCTTCGTGATACCGAGATTCTTGCAACGGCAAAGTCGGACGCAAACGGCCAGGCCGTATTCAATCAATTAAAGCAAGGTGTCTATCATCTGACCTTCAGCGCGCCGGGATACGAGCCCGGACAGACGGACGATTTCGTCGCGCTCGACAATCAAGCGACGACGATCCGCACCGTGCTCGTACGTTCGACCGGCAATACCACGAGCGGCCTGCACGAAATCGCATCAGTTACGTCACACCGCGCCGCGCTGCAAACGAGCAGCGTCATCACCCAGCACATCGCGGCGCAAAAGATTCAGCAAGAGGGGTTGCTTCGCATCGGCGATGCGCTGCTGACCCTGCCGGGATTCTCGGCTTCCGATCTCGACTCGGCGCCGGGCGACGATCTGCACATCAACATTCGCGGCCTCAAAGGTTCCGAAACGGCAACGCTGCTCGACGGCCATCCCATCGGCCCGATCGGTGTCGGTTCCGGCAGCCGCGGCGGTTACAATTATCAACTATCACCGTCGTGGGCGTTCAATAATATCCAAGTGGCATACGGAAGCGGTGGGCTCGCGCTGTACGGCACCGATACGCTTGCCGGCGCGGTCGATTTTCAAACGATCGAGCCGACGCGCTTGCCGGAGCTCAGCCTGACGCAAGCGATCGGATCGCAGGGGCGCGGAACGTCGACAATGATTGCAACGGGGTCCGCGGGCCGCCTGGGATACGCCCTCGCTACCGGCGTTCAAGGATCCTGGGGCGGCTTCAAACCCGCAACCTTCACGCAGACCGCGCTGCTCGCCGGCGGAAACACGCCGAGCGGCAACCCCGACGTCTCGCCGAACACCGTCGCTGCGAATACGTGGAACGTGAGCGGAAACTACGAACTGCGCAGCAGCCTGGCCAAACTTCGCTACGAACTCAGCCCGGGAACGAACCTCACGCTGACCGCGTACGACGCGACGTCTTGGGACGACAAAACCGGCGAAGGCGACAACGATTACATCACGCCCGAATACGCCGGGACGACGTTCGATCACATCGCCGGCGGCACGCCGGGCTGCGCCGGCGTTCAAGTCATCGTCGACAACGCGGGAAATACGTCGTGCTACAATCGCGCGCAGTACGTCGGCGCCTTCTCGGGACCGTACGGCGGCACGCCGCTCGCGTATCAGGGATTGCGCAACCAGGATTACTCGCTGCGTCTCAACGCGGCGCACGGCAACAACGGCTTCAACGCGCAAGTCTGGGCCGACTCGTTCTACCTGCTCTACAACCGCGACAACTCCGGGCATACGAACGCGTATCAAAGCTTCGGTGAAGAGATCGGCGACGACATCGTTAGCGACACGAACGACTTCGGATTCGGCGTTTACGGCTACGGACAGACCGAGACAGACGGCTCGTTCGGCAGTTCGGGCGTCGCGACGAGCCCGCAAATTTCGTCCTCGACGTTCAACTACTTCATCAAAGACCAGTACACGCCGAACCGCCGGACCACGTTCTTCGGAAGCGCGTGGCTCAAACAAGACAGCGTCACGCAAACGACGTACTTCAATCCGCGCGCGACGCTTATGTTCAGACCGACGGCACGCGACGTCGTGCGAGTCAGCGCGGGACGCGCGGACGGTATACCGGGGATCGGGCTGCTCGAAGGCGCGCCGGTCTTCAATCAGACGCCGGCAAACTTGGTCGGCAATATCAACTGCAACGGCGTAACGTCCGTTGCTAACGCGGCCAATCCGAAGCTCGGCGCGGAGCGGCAAAGCGACGAAGAGATCAGTATCGGACACGATCTCGGCGGCGACTCGAACATTCAGCTCATCGCGTTCGACATGAACGAAACGAACGTGATCTTCGGTTCGGTGCTGCCGCTATCGGCGCTCGGCCTGACGGCCCCGGCGAATCTCACCAACGGCCCCGGCGGCTACCTGCAGATCATCGGCAGCAATTGCGGTGCACCGGCGACCGTCGCGAACCTGGGCGTCACCACGAACGCTAACGCCGGAACCGGCCGGTATCGCGGCTTCGACATCACGGGCCGCCTGCGCGCGAGCCGCCGGCTCTTCTTCGACTACTCGTACGACGTGTTGTCCGCACGGCTGTTCGACATCCCGGCGCTCTCGCTTCAGAACAACGTCAACCTCATCGACGGCGCTCAGATAGACAAAGTGCCGGTGCATCAAGCAGCGCTCGGCTTCGACTACAGCAATGCAGGCTGGGAAGCCAAGTTCGACGGCTACTACGTCGGGTTGAACAACGACCTGCTCCGCCCGGCGTACACGTACGCGAACGCCGCGCTTTCGAAGCGCGTCAAGAACCTGACCTTCAACCTGGGAATCTACAACGTCTTCAACAGCCAATACGACCAGTTCGGACGTATCGGCTACGGCACGTTCCAGCCCGAAAACCAATACGGCACGGACTCGACCGTCCTGCAAGAGGCGTTCGACGGCGGCGACGGCGAGCGGTTCGGTTTACCGCAGCGCTCGTTCTTGTTCAGCCTGACCATCCATCTCTAATTTCGGGGAATTTACTACGCGGGCGTCGCACTTGTTGCGACGCCTTTCTTTTTTCTCAAAGGAGCCGCGAAGAACCATGGTTATTCTTCCCTACGTTCCTCCTCAGGCCGTAACGACGACCGCGCGTCACGGAT
>DASSRQ010000053.1:0-2596 GCA_035701665.1 Vulcanimicrobiaceae bacterium | reverse complement strand
GTTTCCACTTCGTCCTTTGAAGTCGCGCGCGATCGGCAATTCCGATCGCCGCTTGGAGATCTTGCGCGAGAAACGGCTTCGGCAGGCGGGCATGCCACGGAAGCGCGGCGTTGTCTGCGCTCGTGCCGATGCCGATGAGGCCGATCGGCAATTTCGATTCGGCCACGCGGTGGAACAGAACAAAGAGATCGGCGTCGATGCTCTGCGTGTCTACGAGGACGATATCCGCAGGCTCGATCTCCAGACGTTCGAGCAGGCCGGTGATCGTCTTGTCGTGCCGCAACGCCTGTCCGTTCGAACGCAGCTCGTATCCGACGTAGGGCGCAAGCCGCTCGTCGCCGGCCAACAGTACGACGCGCAGCATGCCGCCGACGCCGTCCCGCATGCGGGGAAGAACGACGCTAAACGTGCTGCCTTCGTTGAGGGCACTTTGCACGTGAATCGTTCCGCCGTGCCGCTCGACGAGCGTCTTTGCCAGATACAATCCCAGGCCCGTGCCTTTGATCTTCGACATCTTGGCATTCGATGCGCGTCTGAACCGCTCGAACAGCAGCTTCATCTCCCCTTCCGGGATGCCGATTCCGCTGTCCGCGACCGCGACGTGAAGCGCGCGCTCGGATTGTTTGATTTTCACGCTAACGCCGTCGCCGCCAGGCGAATATTTAATCGCGTTGCCGATCAGATTATCGAACACTTGACGCAAGCGCGCGGGATCGCCGCGCACGATCGGGTCGTCCGCATCGATATCCAGCGTGATGCTGCGTTCGGTCGCATGTTCGTCTACCGACTCGCGAACGAGGTCCGCAATATTGACCGGATCGGCCGCGATATTCAAATCGCCTTGCTCGATGCGGGAAAGCGCGAGCGTATCATTTGCCAGCCCCGCAAGGCGCGTCGCCGCGCCGCGAATCGTGCGCAGTGCGTTCGTTGCGTCCTCGCCCTCGAGTCCGTCGGACTCGAGCAGTTCGGTGAAGCCCAATATCGACGTGAGCGGGCCCTTGAAGTCGTGCGCGAGCACCGCGATTAGATCGTCTTTAAGGGCGTTCAGCCGGATTACGCTTGCGCGCTGCGCTTCGAGTTCGGAGAACAGCGCCAAATTCTGAATCGCCGTACCGGTGTATCCGCGCAGCAGTTCGAGCGCGAAGATATCGTTGTCGCCGAACGCGCCGTGCGCGCTGCGAATATCCAGCACCCATTCGTTGCGGCCCGACGTACCGGGCAGCGGCAATGCCAGACGCGTGCCGTCCGGACTGATAAGCGGTCTATGCGCATCGAAGGCATCCAGCAGAAACTCGTCCGGTTTCGCGCCGCGCGCGTACAGCGCCACGCTTCCGCCCCACAACCGCCGGGCTTCGGCTGCAAGCAGATCCACCATCGCGCGCACGTCGAGCGTCGAGAAGACGCGCCCGGCAGCGTCGGCCAGGCGGCGCAGCAGCAGATTCTCCTGTTGCCGTTCGATCGCGTAACGCAGCGCGCGGCGCAGCGATGCGTCGTCGACCTGTCCTTTGATCAGATAGTCTTGCGCGCCGAGTTTGACGGCTTGCGTTGCGACGTCTTCGTTCTCGCTCGCGCTCAAGATGACGATCGGAACGCCGGGAAGCGCTTCGTGCATTCGGCGCACCGCGTCGAGGCCTTCGGCATCGGGAAGCGTCAGATCGAGCAGTACGACGTCGAACGTCTCTTCGGCGATCAGCGCGAGTGCCGCGGAAAGGCGTGAAACGACACGCGTGCGAGCCGGTCGCTCGCCGCTGCGTAAGTATTGCTGCACGATCTTCGCGTCGGTCGTGCTGTCTTCGACGACCAGCACGCGCACGGCGGGAAGCTGGAGTTGCTTCATAGCCCTTCCGGCAAATAATCAATGCCTCGGCCTAAAAGGCCGGCTTGCCCTGTGCCCGATTATCCGCCGGGGCGGGCCCTCATACCTTGAGCAAGGACGCCTGCTTAACCAAGGTTTGCCATGCCAAGCGGACGTCGTCTTCCGTGGTCTGCAGATTGCCGATGGCCATGCGCAGGGCGAAGCGACCGGCGACCTTCGTGTGGGAGATAAAGAGGTCGCCCGTGGCATTGGCCGCCTCCATGATCCGGGTGTTGAGGCGCTCGATATCCCCCTCGCCGGCGCCGGGCGGCGCGAACCGGAAACAGACGACCGAGAACGGATGCGGGGCGACGATCTCCCAGTTGCGCTCGTCCTCGACCCATCGGGCAAACGTCTGAGCGAGCGCGATATGGGAACGCAGCCGCTCGCGCAGCCCTTCGGCGCCGAAGTAGCGCAGCACGAACCACAGCTTGAGCGCGCGGAAACGCCGCCCCAGCTGCAAGCCGTAATCCATGTAGTTTCGCACGTTCGCTTCACCGCTGCGCAAGTATTCGGGAACGAGCGTAAACGCGCGCGCGAGCAGATCCGCGTCGCGCACATAAAGCGCCGAACAATCCATCGGAACGAACAGCCACTTGTGCGGATTGACTACGAGCGAATCCGCATGCTCCGCTCCGTCGAGCAGCCAGCGGAACTCCGGCATAATCGCGGCAACGCCGGCATATGCGGCATCGACGTGCAGCCACACGCCGTACTCTTTAGCGATCTTCGCGATCTCGG
>DASSRQ010000052.1:0-11601 GCA_035701665.1 Vulcanimicrobiaceae bacterium | reverse complement strand
TGCTTGCGCTCTCGGATCGGATCTTGGTGCTGTATCGCGGCGAGATCGCCGGCGAGTTTGCGCGCGGCGCGTTCGACCGCGGAAGGATTGGCGAGTTGATGGCGGGGACCAAGGCATGAAGTCGTTACGCGCACTGCTGCTGGCGTTTGCGCTTGCAGCGATTGCCATGCTCGTCGCCGGCGTCAGTCCGGTGGACGGATTCCGGGCGCTCTTCATCGGTGCGCTCGGCGGCCCTCAGCAGATCGCGGAAACGCTCGTGCAGACCACGGCGCTTTTGTTTCCCGCGCTCGGCATCACGCTGGCGTTCCGCGCCGGCCTCTTTAACATCGGCGCCGAGGGACAGCTCGTCGTCGGCGGCCTCGCCGCGGGAATCATCGGCGCACAGTTCTCGCCGCCCGGATTCATCGCCATTCCCATTCTGCTGATCGCCGGCTGCGCCGGCGGCGCCGTGTGGGGCGGCATTGCCGGCTGGCTGCGCGCGAAGTTTCACGCGAGCGAGATCATCTCGACGCTGATGCTCAACTTTATCGCGCTCGCACTCGCAAACTATTTAATCTCCGGTCCGCTCAAATCGTCGGCGGGCGCTGAGACCGCGATGCTCGCCGCGAGTTCGTGGCTGCCGCTGCTGCTCGGCGGAACGCGGCTCTCGATCGCGCTGCTCGTCGCGATTGCCGCGGCGTTCTTGCTGCGATTCGTCTTTACACGCACGGTGTTCGGCTTCGATCTGCGCGCCGCCGGTCAAGCGCCTGAGGCAGCGCGCCGCAGCGGGATCGACATGCCGCGCATGACGCTGCTTGCCATGAGCCTTTCGGGTGCTATCGCCGGTTTGGGCGGTGCGACGCTGGTGACCGGCGTGCTGCACCGCTTCAACACGCAGCTCTCGCCTGGTTACGGCTACACCGCTATTGCGGTTGCGCTCGTCGGCGATCTGAATCCGCTGTGGGTGTGCGTTGCGGCTCTCGGCTTCGGCATCTTGGAATCCGGAGGTCTGGCAATGCAAGCGCTCGCCGACGTGCCGAAAGACGCGATCCACGTGATCGAAGGGTTGATCATTCTCGTGCTTGCCGCGCGCCGATACGTTGCGACCCGCACGCAAGGAGCACCGGTATGAGCGGCGGCACGTCGATCTTCGTTGCGCTGATCGCGCTCACGCTCACCAAAGCCGCGCCGATCATGTACGCCGCGCTGGGCGGCGTGATCTCCGAACGCTCGGGCGTTATCAACATCGGCCTGGAAGGCATGATGATTGCCGGCGCGTTCACGGCGGTTTACGTCACCGGTATCTCGCAGAGTCCGCTGCTCGGTCTGCTTGCCGGCATTGCAGCGGGCGCCGTGTTCGGATGGATTTTGGGCGTCGCGGCCACGCGCTTCAAAGTCGATCAGATCGTTGCGGGCACCGGCATCAATCTCGTCGCCGCCGGCGGCGCGGCGTTCGCACTCACACTCATCTACAATCAACCCGGCGCGAGTCCGCAAGTGCATGCGCTTTCGAGCACCACCTGGCTGGTCGTCTTTGCGTTTGTGTGTGCGGTCATTCTGCACACGGTGCTGTACTACACGCCGTGGGGCTTGCGCGTACGCGCGTGCGGCGAGAATCCGCGCGCAGTGCAAGACGCAGCGATCGATCCGTTCGCGCTTCGCGTCCATGCAGTGACCATCAGCGGTGCGCTCGCCGGGTTAGGCGGTGCGTTTCTTTCGATCGGTGAAGTCAATCTGTTCTCAGACGGCATGACGGCGGGCCGCGGCTTCATCGCACTCGCTGCCGTCATCTTCGGACGCTGGACGCCGTTCGGTGCGGCGGGCGCAGCAGTATTCTTCGGATTCTTCGAAGCGCTCGAACTCGTGCTGCAAGGACGCATCGGCTGGCTTCCGAGCGATGCTATGCAAGCGGTTCCGTACGTTGCCGCACTCGTTGCAATCGCGGGCATCGTCGGAAAGACGCGTGCGCCCGCAGCGGACGGCATTCCTTACTAAACACCTGCTTGAAAAACGGGCGGAAATAACCGATAGTAATTTCAAGATGCGGATCGCCCTTGCGCTCTCCCTGATTCTGGGACAGATGCAGTTGCCGAGCCCGCTTGCGCATTTGCAAGCGACGCTAGCAAGCGCCGCTTCACGCGCTCCGGGCGTTGCGGCACTCGCGGTGCGCGACCTCGGAAGTTCGTACGTCTCCGGCTATAACATGAACGCGGTGATGCCGGCCGCATCCACCATCAAGATCCCCGTCATGGTTGAAGTCTTCCGCCAAATGGAAGCGGGCGACTTCGATCTCAACCGCAAGGTCGAACTGCTTCCCGGCGATCGCGACTGGGGCTCCGGAGCGATCGCGGACGCTCCGATAGGCTCGACGTTCCCGGTCAGCACGCTGCTCACGCAGATGATCACCGTCAGCGATAATACCGCCGCGAACATGCTCATCCGCTTGGTCGGCCGTCACAACATCAACGCGACGATGCAGCGCCTCGGACTCGAACATACGCTGCTCTCGGACTCCATCCACACCGAAGGCTGGAGCGTGCGCGAAACGCTGCGTACGACACCCGCCGATATGGTCGATCTCCTCGCAAAGATGGCTGAGAACAAACTGATCGACCACTGGTCCTCGCAGAAGATGATCGATATCCTGGAGCATCAGGAGATCAACACGCTGCTGCCCGCGCCGCTGCCGTCGATTCCGATCGCGCACAAGACCGGATCGTTCAACGATACGCTCAACGACGTGGGCATCGTCTACGCCGATCAACCGTACGTTATCGCGGTGATGACGACGCAGCTGCCTTCGCTGGACGAAGGGCGGCAGTTCATCCATCGCGTCTCGCGCATCGCGTTCAGCCGCTTTCAAGAGCTCGCGAAGATCCGTCAGAGCGGATCGCCCGTGGACGGCGCTGCGCCCGCCGACGGAACGAGCGCGGAAAATGACGACGGCGACGCCTCGTTGTGGGCGACGCCGCAGCCTTCGCCTAGTCCGTAGTTCGTTTAAGCCGAAACGCGCTTGCCGGCGTAGACCGGCGTGAGCCAGCGCATGTAGCGCGACTCTTTTCCGCGCACCGCGCGGTCGTAAAATGCAGCGAGTTTCTGCGTGATCGGTCCGGCTTTGCCGTCACCGATCGGGCGGCGGTCCACCGAGGAGATGTGCAGCACGCCCGCCGCGGTTCCGGTGAAGAACATCTCGTCCGCGCCGTACAACTCGCTGCGGTCGATCGAACGCTCGATGACTTCGATGCCGAACTCTTCGGCCGCCACTTGCATGATCGAACGCCGCGTGCAGCCTTCCAGCACGTTCTGCGAAGGATCGGGCGTATACAGTTTGCCGCGTTTGATCAGGAATAAGTTTTCGGCCGAACCTTCGGAGACGTGGCCGTCGTGCGAGAGCATGATCGCCTCGTCGAATCCGTTCGCAATCGCTTCGCTCTTCGCAAGCGCGCTGTTCACGTATAATCCGGTGATCTTTGCGCGCGGCGGCGCAGCGGAGTCGTCCGCGCGGCGCCACGAACTTACGCCCGCCTTTAAGCCGCGTGCCGCATCGAAGTACGGCGTGTACGGAATCGGAATGACGGCGAACGTATCGGGCACGTTGTGTAGGCGTACGCCGACGTCTTCAGCGGATTTGAAGATGCACGGCCGCACGTAGATATCTTGCTCGAACGCGTTTTTCAGAATGAGTTCGCTGGTGATGTCGCACAGGTCGTCGACGCTGTGCGGAAGCTGCATCATGAGAATCTTTGCCGAGATCGCCAGACGCTCGTAGTGATCGCGCAATTGCAGCAGCATCAGTTCGCGCTGTGCCGGATCCCAATACCCGCGAATGCCTTCGAAACAGCCGGTGCCGTACTGCAGCCCGTGTGTGAGTAAACCGACTTTAGCGTCGTTATAGTTGACGAACGAACCGTTCGCGTACACCGTAATTCGAGTGAGATCCATGCCGACGGCATTCCGGCCCGCGCGGACGGATTCCCCGGCCGCTGGGAGAAAGGGCCGCACATGGTACGACGCATCGCTCTCGGGCTTGCCCTCACCCTGACTTGCGCCGCCTCCGTCACCGCCGCGCGCAACGGCACGATACTTCCCACCGGTTGGCGTTTAACGGCGCCGCAAGGTCCCGTCGCCGCGACCGGCACGATGCCGCAAGGCTTGTCCGTTTCACCCGACGGCACGATGCTCGCGGTGGTCGAGTCCGGCACCAATCCGGCTGCCGTGCGGGTCTTCGACTTGCCCGGCCTGCAAGAACGCATGCGTTTGGAACTGCCGGGCGCGTTCGGCGCGCCGGTATGGGACGGTAACTCGAACGTCCTGGTCGCAGGTGCGAACTCGGGTGCGGTGCTCAGTGTCGACGTCGCCCAGCGGTCGTTTTCAAAGGCCGTCACGGAACAGCAAGATCAGTGGCCGGCCGCCGTCGCCCGCGACCCGAAGAGCGCGCAGATTCCCGCCGCCGTCAACGACGGCGACGGCACGGTTCGCATCCGCGGCACGGCCGTCCGTGTCGGCGCCCACCCCGTCGACATCGCGTTTTCCGCCGACGGAGCAACGGCATACGTGAGCGTCCGCCAAGACGATACCGTTGCGGTCATCGATACGGCAGGGCCGAGCGTCGTCGACCGGATTCACGTCGGCCGCCATCCGGGCGCATTGGCACTGAGCGACGACGGCAAAACGCTGTACGTCGCCGAGAGCGACGACGACTCGGTCGGCATCATAAACACGGCGAAGCGCGCGCGTACCGGCGGCATCGACGTCGGCTTACACGTCGGCTCGCTGCAAGGCCCCGGCGCATCGCCGAACGCGCTGCTTGTGCACGGTAACGATCTTTTCGTTTCGCTCGGCGCCGAGAACGCAGTCGCACTCGTGCGCAGCGGTAAAGTCGTCGAGCGGATCCCGGCAGGCTGGTATCCGACGGGCGTCGCGCTCGGAAGCGACGGCACCCTCTACGTCTCCAACGGCTATGGCGAACGTTCGCCGGCGAACCCGCAGTTCGATCCGTTCAAACACGGCGCACCCGGTTACATCGCGAGCATTACCGTCGGCTCCGTGCGCGCTATTCCGCACGGTCAATACGACGATGCCGAGTACGAGACGCAGCAAGTGATCGCGGACGCGCGCCGCCAGTGGACCGCTCCCGCGCAAACGATCGTGCATGCAGGCGGTCCGATCCGCCACGTGATCTACATCATCAAAGAAAACCGGACGTACGACCAGGTGCTCGGCGACGTTGCCGGTGCGAACGGCGATTCGCACCTGGCCTCGTTCGGCGAAAAGATTACACCGAATCAGCATGCGATTGCCAAACGGTTCGGCGTGTTCGACAATGCTTACGCCGATGCGCAGGTAAGCGCTCCGGGCCACAATTGGACCGACGCCGCCTTTTCAAACGATTTTGTCGAACGCTTTTGGCCGCCGAGCTACGGCGGACGACTGCAGTCGTATGGTTTCCAGAGCGGCTCCGAGCCCGACGTTCCGCACAGCGGGTATCTGTGGGACGACGCGGCGCGCGCGCACCTGACGTATCGCGACTACGGCGAGGACATCGACTTCGCGCCGAAAGGCCCGAAAATCGGCGTCAGCACGTTCCCCGGGCTTGCCGGACATTTCGATCCCGCGTACGTCGGCTGGGATCTGACGACGTCGGACTTGGACCGTTACGCGGAATGGCAGCGCGAATTCGACAAGTTCGCGGCCGCAGGCACGCTGCCGTCGCTGGAGATCGTCTATCTGCCCAACGATCATACGTCGGGATCGCGTCCCGGGTCGCCGACGCCGCAGGCTTACGTTGCGATCAACGATCAAGCCGTCGGTAAACTGATCGACCACGTCTCGCACTCGAAGTACTGGAGCAGCACGGCCATTTTCGTTCTGGAAGACGACGCGCAGAACGGACCCGATCACGTGAGCGGCCAGCGCTCGACCTTTTATATCGCTAGCCCGTACGCGCGCGGCGGCGTTCAGCACGAGCATTATTCGACATCATCGTTCGTTCGTACGATCGAACTGCTGCTCGGAATGAAGCCGCTCTCGATCTACGACGCAACGGCGCGTCCGCTGTACTCCGCCTTCGCGCTCAAGCCCGTGAACGGCAAACCGTTCGCACTGCTTCCTGCGCGCACCGACGTGCACGCGGTGAATCTCAAAACCGCCTACGGCGCGCAGCGCAGCGCGCGGTTGGACTTTTCCAGACCCGACGCCGCCGATGAAGACGTGCTGAACGACGTCTTGTCTCACGTGCGGTAATGCATCCGCTCGCAGCTGCGGCGACGGCGGCTTTAGCATCCGCGCTCGAGTTCGTCGAAGCGGCGACGATCGTAATGGCGGTGGCGTACACCGCCGGTTGGCGCATTGCGCTGCGCGCAACAGTCGCGGCGCTGGCGGTTTTGATTGCCATCTGCGCGCTCCTCGGACCGGCGCTCGTGCGGTACGTACCGCTCGACATCCTGAAGATCGCGATCGGCTTATTTCTGCTGCTCTTCGGATACACGTGGCTGCGCAAAGCGATCTGGCGCTACGGCGGCCGCAAAGCGATGCGCAACGAGCAAGCGGCGTTCGACAAAGAGGTCGGCGAACTTAAGCGGCGCAGCGAAGATCGCTTTGCGTTCGCAACGGCATTCAACGGCGTACTGCTCGAAGGACTCGAAGTCGCGGTCATCGTTGTGACGTTTGCCGCGTCCGACGCGCGCGCGATGGTCTGGGCCGCCGGCGGCGCCGTTGCGGCGGGTCTGGCGGTTGCGCTCGCCGCGGCTCTTCTGCGCCATCCGTTCTCGCGCGTTCCAGAGAACGCCATGGGCTTTTTGGTCGGCGTGATGCTGCTCTCGTTCGGAACGTTCTGGAGCGGCGAAGGCTTCGGCATCGCGTGGCCCGGCGACATAACGCTGGTGTATCTTGCCGCACTGTATACGTTCTGCGCGCTTGCGTTGGCGTGGTACTGGCGCGCACGTCCGGAGCTAGCATGAAAGGCATCCTGAAGTTCGTTACGGGCAACTCGGTTGCGGCGCCGGTGGGTGTGGCTCTCGCGGCCGCCGCAGCGGTGGCGTTTAGGCACTCGATAACCTGGATAGGCCTAGCGTATGTCGCAGTGCTCGTCGTGACGCTCGCGATCAGCACGTTCGAACGCGTTTAAGAGAGAATCTGAAGGCATGGAACGAATCGGTCCGCTTCCAAACGTTCCGTCGCAACGAACGAAGGCGCTCCAATCGCGCATTAAAAACGCCAAGCGCGTCGTCAGCGTTTGTCCGTACTGCGCGGTCGGATGCAGCACGGCGGCATATGTTTCGGACGAAGGCACGCTGCTCGACGTCGAAGGCAACCCGGACAGCCCGATAAATGCGGGGCATCTTTGTCCTAAAGGCTCGGCCATCTTCGGCTTGACCGTGAACAGCGCGCGCTGGACGACCGTGAAGTACCGCGCGCCTTACAGTTCGCAGTGGGAAGATCGTTCGCTCGAATGGGCGATGGATCGGATCGCGCACCTCGTGAAAGAGACCCGCGACCGGACGTTCCGCCGCGAAACGGATGGAAAGCGGGTCAACCACACGCTCGGAATCGCATCGCTCGGCGGTGCGACGTTCGGCATCGAAGAGAACTATCTGCTCGGAAAGATGCTGCGCGCGTGGGGCGTCGTCGCAATCGACAACCAGGCCCGAATATGACATAGCTCGACGGTGCCTGGTCTAGGCACCTCGTTCGGACGCGGCGGCGCGACGACGTTTCTGCAAGATCTGCCGAATGCCGACTGCATTTTGATCCAAGGAAGCAACTTTGCCGAGGCGCATCCCGTGGGCTTCCGGTTCGTGATGCAGGCAAAGGAACGCGGCGCCAAGATCGTTCACGTCGATCCCCGCTTCACGCGTACGTCCGCGATGGCCGACGAATACATCGCGCTTCGCAGCGGCTCCGACATTGCGTTCCTCGGCGGTATCGTCAACTGGCTGCTGACGAACGAACGGTACTTCAAGGAGTACGTAACGGCATATACCAACGCGTCGAGCATCGTCGTCGAAGCGTTCAAAGATACCGAAGACCTCGACGGTATCTTCTCCGGTTTTCACGGACAAAACACCGGTACGACGCAGATGTCGCAGATGGGCGGTGCGGAAGGCCGCGGCGATGCCGGCGGTTACGACACGTCGTCGTGGCAGTTCGAACGCGACGAGAACGGCACGCCGCGGCGCGACGAAACGCTGCAGCACCCGCGCTGCGTGCTCCAGATCCTCAAGCGCCATTTTTCACGCTACACGCCCGAGCTGGTGGAGTCGCTTTGCGGCGTTCCGCAGGCGCAGTTTCTGCGGCTGTGCGAAACGCTGGCGAGCAATAGCGGGCGCGAACGGACGACGGCGTTCGCGTACGCCGTGGGCTGGACGCAGCATACCGTCGGGGTGCAGTATATTCGCACCGCATCCATCGTGCAAATGCTGCTCGGCAATCTCGGCCGTCCCGGCGGCGGCATTATGGCGCTGCGCGGACATGCCAACATTCAAGGCGCGACCGATATCGCCACATTGTACGATCTGCTGCCCGGGTATCTGCCGGTTCCGTCGATCCGGCGCGACGAACAGTCGCTGGCCGCGTATTTGAAAACCAATACGAAGCCTACCGGATGGTGGGCGAACACGCCCAAGTACGTCGTCTCGCTGCTCAAAGCGTATTTCGGCGAACATGCGACCGCCGCAAACGACTTCTGCTTCGAATATCTCCCGCAACTGACCGGCGATCATTCGACGATCCCGATGACGTTCGCGATGAAGGACGGCACGATCGAGGGCTACTTCGTCGTCGGCCAAAACCCGGTAACGTCGGGGCAGAACGTCGAACTCATCGCTGCCGGTATGGATCGCTTGAAGTGGTTCGTCAACGTCGACGCGTTCGAAAACGAAACGAGTTCGTTCTGGAAACGCGAAGGCGCCGATCCGGCGGCGATCGGTACGGAGTGTTTCTTCATTCCGGCGGCAATGGTGCTCGAAAAAGAAGGCACCATGACCAATACCAACCGGCTGCTGCAGTTTCACGACAAAGCCGTGGAACCGCCCGGCGATGCCGTCAGCGACGCATGGTTCTTCTACAACCTGCACAAACGCGTGCGCGAACTCTACGCACAGTCGCTCGATCCGCGAGACCGGCCGATCCTTCATCTGACGTGGGACTACGAGCACGAGGACGAGCGCGAACGGCGGCGCGGCGAGCCGTCGGTGCGGAAGATCGTGCAAGAGATCAACGGCTTCAACGTGCGCACGGGCGAGCAACTCAGAAGCTTCACCCAGTGCGAAGACGACGGCAGCACGGCGTGCGGCGGTTGGATCTACACGGGTTGCGCGCCGGACAAAGAGACGCTGCGCGCGCGCAGCCGTACGGGCGACGAATGGGTCTCGCCGGATTGGGGCTTTGCGTGGCCCGCGAACCGGCGTATTCTGTACAACCGTGCATCCGCCGCGCCCGACGGCACGCCGTGGAGCGAACGAAAGAAGTACGTCTGGTGGGACGCGCAGCAGAACCGCTGGACGGGATACGACGTCCCAGATTTTCCGCCGGAGAAGGCGCCCGATGCACCGGCAACATCCGCGCACGGAATCGAGGCGCACTCCGGAAGCGATCCGTTCATCATGCAGCTCGACGGACGAGCGCAGCTTTTCGTCGCGTCCGGACTAAAAGACGGACCGGTGCCTACGCATTACGAACCGCTCGCATCCGTGATCGAGAATCCGCTGTACAAGCAGCAGAACAGTCCGAGCGCGGGACAATGGCGCCGCCGCGACAATCCGGAGAACGGCGCGGTCAACCCGGAGTATCCGCACGTGCTCACTTCGTACCGCGTCACCGAACTCTCGGGCGTGTACACCAGATATATTCCGTGGCTCGCGGAGCTGCAGCCCGAAGCATTCTGCGAGATCGATCCGGACCTCGCCGTCGCGCAGGGCATCCGCAGCGGCGATTACGTGACACTATCGACTGCCGCGGGCGAGATCGAAGTGCGCGCCCTGGTCAGCGGACGCATGCATCCGTTGCGCATCGGCGGTAAACGCGTGCACCAAATCGGCTTGCCTTACATCTTCGGCAACTTTGGATTCACCAAAGGCGACACCGCCGGCACGCTCATTCCGTTTTCGATCGACAGCAACGTTTCGATTCACGAGTCGAAAACACTGACGTGCGCGCTGCGTCCGGGACGCCGCGCCGCGCGAAAAGCGCTGCCTCAGGACAAGCCCGTGCCCGCCGGCGAACGCGATCCGTCGGGCCAGCCCACGCTGCACGGTGTCGACTGATGGCAAACGGCTTTTTCACCGACACGACGTTGTGCATCGGCTGCAAAGCGTGCGAAGTGGCGTGCAAGCAGTGGAACGAACTGCCCTCCGACGGATTCGATTTCACCGGCATGTCCTACGACAACACCGCGCAGCTGTCGGGCACAACGTGGCGTCACGTTGCGTTCGTCGAAGAGACGCAGCTTGCGGCCGAAGGCGTGGACAATCGCTGGCTGATGATGAGCGACGTCTGCAAGCATTGCACGCATGCGGGCTGCTTGGAGGCGTGCCCGACGGGCGCGATCATCCGCAACGAGTTCGACAACGTCTTCATCCAGCCGGATGTGTGCAACGGCTGCGGATATTGCGTGCCCTCGTGTCCGTTCGGCGTCGTCGATCTGATCGGCGCGCTTGCAACCGACGGCCGGTATCAAACCGCTACGCTGAACCCGGAGCGGCGCGAGGCCAACGAAACAGCGGTGCAAGCAAACGGCGGCGTCGCCGGCAAATGCACGCTCTGTTACGACCGCCAGCGCGACGGCTACACACCCGCATGCGCGAAGGCGTGCCCCACGCAATCCATCCAGTTCGGTGAAGTCGAGACGCTGAAGATGCGTGCGCGCGAGCGGGTCGAGACGCTGATGGAACGCGGCGTCGACGCCGCTCTGTATGGCGTGGACGAAGACACGAGCGTGGGCGATCTCAACGCTTTCTTCCTGATCACCGGCCGGCCTGAGGCGTATAACTTGCCGGTCCGGCCGGTTCTGCCGTCGACGCGCCAGCCGGCCGCATATACCGCCGCCGCAGTCGCGGCGCTTGGATTATTTGCCGCCGGATTGTTCATCTTCGGAACGCGCGAATGAACGAACCGGCGTACTACGATCGGCCGCTGCTCAAACGTCCCCATTGGGAATGGAACGTCGTTACGTATTTGTTTCTCGGCGGTGTGATGGGCGGCAGCGGAATGCTGACAGCTATCGCTCAGCGTTCCGGCGACGAGCCGCTGGCGCGCAGCAGCCGGTATCTTTCGTTCGCTCTGGCAGCTGCGTGCCCGCCGATCCTGATCTCGCACTTGGGACGTCCCGAGCGCTTTTTGCACATGCTGCGCGTCGTAAAGTTTAAGTCGCCGATGTCGATGGGCGTGTGGGGACTCGTCGGGTTTTCCGGCGTTGCCGCACTGACTGCAGGCGCGCAGCTCTCGCGCGACGGCAAGGTGCCGGAGTGGCTGCGCCGGCTGGAGTCCAAGCCGATCGCTGCTATGGCCCAGGCATTCCTCGGCGCGTTCATCGCCGGGTATACCGGCGTTCTGCTCGCCGCGACCGCTATTCCGGTCTGGGCGAAAGGCAAAGCGCATATTCCCGCAATGTGCGTGTGCTCGGCC
>DASSRQ010000051.1:0-6806 GCA_035701665.1 Vulcanimicrobiaceae bacterium | reverse complement strand
CGTCATCTGCACGCGCAAAACGACGCCGGGCCTGCGCGTCCTCGAGAAGTATGCGGTGCGCTGCGGCGGCGGCTACAACCACCGCTTCGGTCTCGACGATGCCGTGCTGATCAAAGACAATCATCTTGCGCTCGCCGGTTCGATAAAAAGCGCGGTCGATGCCGTCCGCAGGCGCAGCGGTCACATGATTAAGGTGGAAGTCGAAGTCGACACGCTCGAGCAGCTGGAAACGGCGCTCGCATGCGACGTCGATGCCGTGCTGCTGGATAATATGGATCCGGAAACGCTGGCCAAAGCCGTCACAATGGCGAAGGGCCGCGTCCTTACAGAAGCATCCGGCGGGATCACGCCGGAACGCATCGCCGCCGTGGCCCGGGCGGGTGTGGACTTGATCTCCTCGGGCTGGCTCACGCACAGCGCCCCCGCGCTGGATTTGGGCCTCGATGTAGAAATGTAGGAGCACCATGGATACCCGCAAGACGCAGCCCGAACCCCAGACGAAGACCGCCTACGACGCCGACACGCCGCAAGCGCTCATCGACTTTATGTCGACGGGCTGGGCCGAAGCGCCGATCAAGGTGTCCCATCTGCCGAACGCCGCGCAGTACAAGCGCCGCCGCGACGACCTCTCGCAGGCGTACCCGGGCGCGTACATCGTCGTTCCGTCGGGCACCGAGCAAGTGCGTGCGAACGATACGAACTTCCGCTTCCGCACGGCGAGCAACTTTGCGTATCTCGTCGGACCGGGCGAACCGGACTGCATGCTGGTGCTCGAACCGCGCGCCGGCGGCGGACACGATTCGCTGCTGTTCGTGCTGCCGCACAATCGCGGAACCTCCGCGTTCTTTACCGACCGCGTGCACGGCGAACTTTGGGTCGGCCGTCACCGCGGCGTCGACGAGAGTCAGATCTATTACGGCGTCGACCGCTGCCGTCCGGCGGGCGAGATTCGTGCGTATCTGGACGATCTGCGCATCCGCGGCGCGCGCGTTCTGCATGCCGAAGAAGACGCAGAACTCGCAACCCATCTCTCCGAGATGCGGCTGATTAAAGACGAGACCGAGATCGCCGAACTTCGCACGTGCAACGAGATCACAAAGCGCGGGTTTGAAGACGTTATCGCGCTGATGGGCCGTACGTCGTCGGAACGCGAAATCGAAGCGGCATTCTGGCGCCGCGCGCGCATCGAAGCGAACGACGTCGGCTATCTCACGATCGCCGCAAGCGGCGAGCACGCGTGCACGCTGCATTGGACGCACAACCACGGCACGGTTCGCAGCGGCGATCTGCTGCTGCTCGATGCGGGCGTCGAAGCCGATTCGCTCTACACCGCCGACGTGACGCGCACGCTGCCGATCTCCGGTAAATTCACCGAAGCGCAGCGCACCGTGTACGATCTCGTTTATAAAGCGCAGCAAGCGGCGTTCGCGCAGGTTAAGCCCGGCAACGATTTTCTCGCGCCGAACAACGCGGCCATGGAAGTGCTCGCGCAGGGCCTGATCGATCTCGGCATTCTCAAATGCTCGCTCGCGGAAGCGCTCGATCCGCAAAAAATGTTCTATAAGCGCTATACGCTGCACGGCGTCAGCCACATGCTCGGCATCGACGTGCACGACTGCGCGAAGGCGCGTACCGAAAACTACCGGTACGGTAAACTGCGCGAAGGCATGGCGCTCACAGTCGAACCCGGTTTATACTTCCAGCCCGACGACGAAACGGTGCCGGCGCATCTGCGCGGTATCGGCGTTCGTATCGAAGACGACGTCGTCGTTACGGCAAACGGCTGCGATAATCTCACGGCCATCTTCCCCTCAGAAGCGTCCGAAGTGGAAGCGTGGATCGGGTCTATCGCGACCAAGTCCTCGAAGTAGAGCCGACCGGCATCGAGTACGTGACGCCCGAGCAGCGTCACGGTTCGCCGCGCGCGCTGTTCGGTCTGTGGTTCGCGGCTAACGCGGAGATCGCGACCTGGATGGTCGGCGTGTTTGCCGTTGCGCTGTACGGCACGACGCTTCGCGGCGCGGCCATCGGCCTGGTCATCGGAAACGTTCTCGGTTTTTCGCTGCTGGGTGTTCTGGCAATGTTCGGTCCGCGATACGGCGTGCCGCAGATGGTTGCATCGCGGCTCGCATTCGGACGCTACGCAAACGCGCTTCCTGCGGCGCTGAGTTTTCTCGCCGGCGTCGGCTGGTTTGCTATCAACTCCGTGTTCGGCGCATACGCGCTGCAGACGATCGCCCACATTCCGTACGGAATTGCACTGCTGATCGTGCTTGCCGCGCAGATCGTACTCGCGGTTTACGGTTACAACCTGATCCACCGTTTTGAATCGATCTGCGCGGTGCTGCTTGCGGCCGGCTTCGCACTGCTCGGCTACGTAACGTTCACGCGAGCCGATTGGGCCGCGCCGTTCAACGCGCACGCACCGCTCGCAAGCGGCGGCGAGATCGGCGGCATCGTTCTGGCGACGGCACTCTCGTTCGCTTACGCAACGGGCTGGGTCCCGTGCGCATCGGATTATTCGCGCTATTTGCCGAAAGAGACGAAGCTTTCGCGCGTGTGGATCTACGCGTTTCTCGGCTGCGCGATTCCGTGCATTGCGCTGGAGATCATGGGTGCGGCAACCGTTTCGGCGGTGCGCGGAACGGCGCTCGGAGATGCCAGCCCGACGCAAGCAATTGCGGCCCTGCTGGGATCGACGGCGGTTTCCACACCGGTGCTGCTTGCGGTCGTGCTCGGCACGCTTACCGCGAATTGCATGAATCTCTACTCCGGCGCCATGGCAGCGCTGGTCGTGAAGTTTCCGGAGGGCAGCCGTAAAGCGTCGATGCTGCTCGGCGCCGGTTTCGGTATCCTCACGTTTGCGATGTTCGCGTTCGCCGGCGTTGCCAAACCAGTTGCGGCGGCAGCCGGCATTGCCGTCGGCATCATCATCGGCATCGCGGGAACGATCCGCATTCAACGATGGGCGGCCGCGCTCGTCGTGGGCGTCATCGGTGCGCTGCTCGCGTCCGGCGGCGGCCACCCGGACGAGACCGCGCGCGTCTACACGAACTTTCTGCTGCTGCTTTCTTATTGGGCAGCGCCGTGGGCGGCCGTCGTTCTGGTAGATTATCTGCAGCGCCGCGGCGTAGCGGGCGACGACTTCGAAAACGGCGCGCGTGTCCGTACCGGCGTGTTCGCCTGGCTCGCGGGCCTTGCCGCATCCGTACCATTTTGGAATCAAGCCTGGTACACCGGCCCGTTTGCAGGCGCATTTCCGCAGTTCGGCGATTTGTCGTACTATGTCGGCTTTATCGTCGCCGCTCTGCTCATGCTCGTGACCGCCAATGCTCGACGTCTCGCACGTACGTAAAGACTTCGGGTCCGTCCGCGCCGTCCGCGACGTTTCGTTTCATATCGAAACGGGATCGACGTTCGGACTGCTCGGCCCGAACGGAGCCGGCAAAACCACGACGATGCGGATGATCTTGGGCATCTACGCGCCGGACGCCGGAACGGTAACGTGGAACGGCACCGCCGTCTCGCCGGCAACCCGCCGCCGCACGTTCGGCTATCTGCCCGAAGAACGCGGCCTGTACGGCAAAATGAAAGTGCGCGAGCAGATCGAGTACTTCGGCCGGCTGCACGGCCTCGTGGATCCGCAAGTGCGCGACCGTTCCGACCGCTGGATCGAGCGCCTCGGCTTAGGCGATTATATCAACCGTCCGTGCGCGGAGCTCTCGAAAGGCAACCAGCAAAAAGTCCAGGTCGCCTGCGCCGCGGTCCACGATCCGCAGCTGCTGATTTTAGACGAGCCGTTCAGCGGATTGGACCCGGTCAATGCCGGCATTCTGTTAGCGAGCCTTGCGGAACTGAAGAACGCCGGCACGACGCTCGTGCTCTCGAGTCACCAGATGTGGCAGTTGGAAGAGCTGTGCGATGCGTTCTGCATCATCACCGCAGGACAGAACCGTGCATCGGGAACGCTCGAGCAGCTGCGCGCAGCATGGCCGACGCGCGTCCTGCACGTCGAGCCGGCGACCGCCGCGGCGCGCGCGGTCCTTGCCGGTGTTTCGGGCGCAACCTTCCTCGAAGACGAACAAGCTGCACTGCACTGCGAAGTGCCGGCAGATGCGCCGCTTCCGCAAATCTTGAAATCGCTCGTGGCCGCCGGCGACGTCACGCACTTCGAGGCGATCGAACCGAGCCTGCAAGACATCTACATCGAGACGATCTCGCGTGCCTGAGTTTATTACCGTCTTTAGTGCAGAGATCGTGCGGCGCATAAAGAGCCGGTCGTTTATGATCGGGCTGATTGTCGGCGCGGTCGGCATCATCGTGATGCTCCGGCTGCCGACGTACATGGATTCGTTCGCGAACCAGTCGTACCGCGTCGTGCTAGGCGGCGACGCATCGCTGATCGCGCAGGCGCGTCCGCTGCTTGCAAAAGATTACAACATCTCCGGGTCGGAACCGGGGCTGCAGCATCCCACGGGCGCAGACATCGATGCGCACGGACGCGCGGCGGCGGTCATCGTCTTTTCGCGCGCGCCGCGCGGCCTCGGCGTTACCGTGTATGCGCGCGATCCGGGTTCGGTCAACGAAACGAAGATGCGGCGCGATCTGCTGCCGCTGCACTTGGCACTGGCGACCAATCTTACACAGTCGCAAGTGCGCACGCTGGTGCGCATGCCGATCTCGGTCAGTCCGCTCGAATCCAAGTTCGGCAGCGCCGAACAAGCCGACGCCGCTCGCGGTATCGCGTACGTACTGCTGTTTTTACTCTACCTGCTGATCGTGCTCAACAGCCAGCTCATCATGACGTCCGTCGCCGAAGAGAAGACGAGCCGCATCGCGGAGCTGCTGGTTGCCTCGGTGAGCCCGAGCGCGCTGCTCGCCGGTAAGATTGCTGCGTCCGCGGTACTCGCGATCGTTCAAATGGCGTTGTGGGTTGCCGTCGGCTTTGCCGTCGGTGCGCAAAGCATGAGCGGCGCATCGGGCGGTTCGACGCAGTCTATTGCCGGTGCGGGCAGCGTTCCGGTCTCCGACGTCGTGGGCTTTGCCGTCTTCTTCTTGATCGGCTACCTGCAGATGGCCGTGCTGTTCGCCGCTATCGGCTCGCTGATAAACCGCACTGAAGACATCGGCAGCATCGGCGGACCGTTCTTCATTCCGGTCATCGCCGCGCTGCTCATCGCGACGACCGCGCTTGCCGTTCCGGACGCGCCGCTCGTGATCGTCACGAGTTTCATTCCGCTGATCGCACCGTTCGTGATGTTCTCACGCATCGTCGTGAGCAGCGTCCCGCTTTGGCAGATCGCGCTCTCGCTCGCGATCAATCTCGCGGCAATCTATGCGTTCGCCGTGCTCGGCGGCAAGATCTACCGGATCGGCATGCTGCTGTACGGACGGCCGCCGAAGATCTCGCAACTGATACGCGCGCTTCGCGCGTAACTTACTTCACCGTCAGAGCTTTGATCAGGGTCTGCGACGCGTTGCCCGACGTAACGTTTGCGTTGATGTAATACACGCCCGGCCGGCTCGGCGCCGTGAACGTAATATCCGTTTGGCCGCCGCTGATGTCGCCGCTTTCGACCGCGGTGCCCGCGCGGTCGTTGAGCACGATCGATGCATCGTCGTACGCGCCCGCGATCGAAACGGTGATCGTCTCGCCCGGTGCCGCTTGGCTTTTTGAAAGCGACAGTGTTGCCGGCGGTGCGGGTGTCGACGGCGCGTTCTGCGCGGGCGCCGTCGCTTGCGCGACGACGGCACCCGGCAGCACCGTAACGGCTACACCGGCAACCGCATCTTGTTTGCCGTTCTTCGCGCGCATGACGGCGCGCAGTTGACGGCCGGCCGCACCTTGCGGAACCGTCAACGACGATTGACCGCTCGCGTCGATCGGCGTGCTCGCCCACAGACGTCCGGACTCGTCGATGAGCCAGATATCGCCGGACGAAGCGTTCGTCGAATACGCAAAAGCAATCGGTCCGCCCGCATGTACGGACGGCGTCTCGATCGCAAATGAAGAGATGCGCGGGGGCTGCGCCGTATTGCGCGCAGCGAGCGGCTTGTGCGACGGTGCCGCGTTCGCATCGATACCGATGCGCTGCAGGGCGCTGCGCTGACCGAACGGGCCGGCGACGGCGACGTTGAGCGTCAGCGCGGTTCCCGCCGCATTCGGAACATTGAATTTGAGCGTGCCTTCTTTGTCGTGCGTCAAACCGGCGGCAAGTTGGCGGCCGTCGGCAGTTTTCAGCGCATAACGCAGCGTCGCCCAACCGCGGTACGCATATGGAATCTCCAGCGGCACGCCGGCAAACACGCGCGACGGAGCGGCGATCATATTGATGCCGGGCGTCGCGGCTTCCGCACCGAAGGCGGCGCCGAGCGTGAGCGCAATGGAACCGGCGACGGCCGCGAGCCACGGAACACGGCGCGGCTGCGAACCGGGCGCCGGCGCTTCGAGCGAGAACGCAACATCGCTGCCTTCGACTCGAACAACCGCACGATCGTACGGACCGACGTCGTGCAAACGCACGGGCAACAGCGTATCGCAACGGGAGAACGGTGCGATGGCAACGTCGAGCGGATAGCCTTGTACTTCTTGACCTTTGCGCCCGAAGCAGAACATGCGCGCACGCAGCGGCGCGTCGCCGTTGTTGTCGATTCGAAGCGCATAGGTTGCGACCGCAGCACGGCGGTCGCATGCGGCCAGCGCGAACTGTCCTTCGATCGGACCGCCGGACGCAGCAAGTTGTGCGCGCGTGCCGTACAGCGCAAGGCGCTGCGCGCGCGGGCGCGCATCGAACGGAACGAGATCG
>DASSRQ010000050.1:0-5044 GCA_035701665.1 Vulcanimicrobiaceae bacterium | reverse complement strand
GAAGAACCACAGGGCCGCGTGGGCGAGGTGTACCAAGGTTTGTTCCATGATCTCCCCTTACAGTGCGGTTATTGCGGCGAGACTGTAATGTCGCCGCTTATCGTTGAAAGATTCATGGAAGCGCTGCCGCTTCCTAGGCGCATGGCGTGGGTGTCGCCGCTGCCGAACTCGGAAATGTCGCCGGAGATGGCGCTGGCGGAGACGCGTACGTCGCTTTTCCGTGCGATAACCGCATGGATCCCCCCGCTGATGGCGTGCAGCGCGATGCGCCGGCTGCCGTTCACGACGCCCAAATCGGCGTGAATCGTTCCGCTCACGTTGGAAGCGTCGACGTTCCCGACCGGCGCGGTTAGGCGAATGACCCCGCTGACGTTTGAGATCTTCAGCGCGACGCCGGCCGGTACGGTAATGGTGTAATCGATCGAACCGCCGTTGCGGCCGAACGAAAACCACGTCCCGCCCTCATCGTAGCGCGTGAGGACCGAGACCGTGTCGCCGGCTGTTTCGATGTCGGCATGCGTGCGCGAAAGCGCGTCATCGCTGTCGGCGCTTTTGATCGCATCGACCACGATCGCGTTTCCGCCCGCTTTTACGGTAATCGCGCCGCTGACGTTTCGACCCGCAGCGTGCGAACGTTTGCGGCAGAGATCGAACGGTGCACGTGTTCGTGAAAGTTGCCGGCCTGGGCGCTATCGCAGGCGGAAAGGCCCGCGAGCAGTGCGAGGCCCCAAGCGAGATGCTTCATGCCTCAACCTACGGCCCTGCGGGGCCGCGTGTTTCACTTGGGACAGTCTTTGAGTTTCGTGTGGCCGGCCGAATCGCTGTGGGCCATGACGTACTGAATGATGTCCGGCTCGTTGGCCCGCATGTCGGCAGGCGGAAATTGGAATGCCGGATCCGGCAGGTCGCGCTGCGCAAACGGATCGGATGCCAGCGACGGATATTGGAACTGATAATCCAGCGGCTGATCTTGGACGCCGTTCCCCGGAAAATGCACGCGCACGAGCACGCTTTCGAACACGCGCCCGGTGCTGCCGTCGACGTGCGGCTGATCGGTTGGAATAAACTCGACGAATCCGCACGGCTCGTGCGCCTCGGGCGCGCCGCCCGTACCGTTTCCGTTGCCGTTGATTCCCGTGCCGTTGCCGCCCGGACCGATGCCGCCCACGTTGGCGTTCGCTTTGGCGCTCGTTCCCGTTCCATGGCCCCCCATCGGAATATGCACGTTCGCCGGCTTGCTGTGATAGCGCGTGTGCACCAAGGGCCGTGCCGAGGCAATCTTGCGGATGTGATGGTTTTGCGAGGGCGCACCGGGGTTGATGACGGGCGTGGGCGTGCGCGTCACATCGATGTGTTTGGTGTACACGACCTGATGCGGCGTCGGTTCGGGCGTGGGCGTCGGCTTCGGCGTCGGCGTTGCGCGGTGCTCGATCTTGATGAGCTTCGCGATCGTGATACGCTCGACGGGCGCCTCTCGCAGCGTGGCATGGTGGAACGGCACGAGCGCGGCGGCAATCTCGTGAATCGCTAACGCGGCCGCGATGGCCAAGACGAAGCGCTGGGCATTCCGCTCGCCGGCGCCCCAGTCGAAGCGGTTCGGTTTTTTCTCTTGTCCGTTAATAACTGTAAGATTCCCACGAATCAACGAATGAGCCGCATGGTAAGTTGCCGCACACGGGGAACAACTGCGCCCGTGGACGTTCAGACGTATATTCGCGCCATCCCGGATTTCCCGATTCCCGGCATCCTTTTCCGCGACATCACGCCGCTGCTGAAGGACAAAGAGGGTTTCAAAGCAGCCATCGACTTGTTTGTCGACCGCTTCAAAAACGAGCGCATCGACTACGTTGTCGGTATCGAAGCGCGCGGCTACATGCTCGGGGCGCCCCTTGCTTACGCGATCGGCGCGGGTTTCGTGCCCGTGCGCAAACCCGGAAAGCTGCCGTACGAGAAGCTGACCGAGTCGTACGCGCTCGAGTATGGCACCAACTCGCTCGAGATCCACTCCGACGCCCTGGGCAACGGCGACCGCGTCTTAGTCGTGGACGACCTCCTCGCTACCGGCGGTACGGCGGCAGCAACCAAGCGCCTGCTCGAACGCCTAGGCGCAACCGTGGCGGGCTTCGCATTCCTTATCGAACTCGAGTTCCTCAAAGGCCGCGACGCTTTGCCCGGAACCGACGTTACTACGTTCGTCACTTACTAATCCCCGGGGGACCCCTATGCGCCCGTACGCCGTTCGTTTGCTCGTCGCCGCCGCTCTTTTGAGTGCCGGCACCTTTGCCGCATACCGGCCCGTTTTGGCGCAGTCTGCATCCCCGGCGCCGACGACGGCGCCGACGCTCGATCCGGACGAAATCGACGATACGCCGCCGCCGATTCCCTCACCGCGCCCCGCCGTTGAAGACCCGAAGATCCACAAGATCGCCGTGCGCGAGTTCCTCGCGTGGCAGACCGCAACGGTGAACCGCGACTTGTACTCCGACACGGTCAACGGTCAGCTTACGGACGACATGCTGGACCGCGCCACGAAGACGCTGGCAAATATGGGCGCGCTGCAGACGGCGACGTTCCTGGGCATCAGCAAATCGAAAGACGCGAGCCTGTACGTCTACAAGATGACCTGCGTAAACGGCTCGGTGAACATGGACTTTTCGGTGGACCCCTCGGGCAAAATCGGCCTTATATTTTTTGTGTAGGCGGTCTTTGCACCAAGTCCCGCGTTGTGGCAGTATATACTGATAGCCCATGACCATCGCCGAGCTGATCCAGAAGGTTCAGACTTACGACCCGTCCCTCGACGGGTCGTGGCTTATGCGCGTGTACGAAGTTGCCGATCAGGCGCACGAAGGGCAGCGCCGCGCGTCGGGCGAGTCGTATATCGAGCATCCGCTGGCCGTTGCCGGTATCCTAGCCGACCTGGAGATGGACCGGCAGACGATCGCAGCCGCGCTGCTGCACGACGTCGTCGAAGATACCACCATCACGGCCGAGCAAGTTTCGGCGGAGTTCGGCGACGAGATCGGCACGCTGGTCGAAGGCGTCACCAAACTCACGCGCATTCCGTATCAATCTAAAGAAGAAGCGCAAGTCGAAAATCTGCGCAAGATGTTCATGGCGATGGCCAAAGACATCCGCGTAATCATCATCAAACTCGCCGATCGTCTGCACAATATGCGCACGCTCGCGAGTTTGCCGGCAAGTAAACAACTCGCCATCGCGCGCGAAACGCTCGACATCTATACGCCGATCGCGCACCGGCTCGGTATCTGGAAAGTCAAATGGGAGATGGAGGATCTCTGTCTCCGTTACACCGATCCCGAAGGATACCGCGAGATCGTCGAACGCGTTGCCAAAACGCGCAAGGATCGCGAGAGCACCGTCGAGACCGTCGTCTCGAAGCTGACCGAAGAGTTCAAAGTCATCGGCGTGCAAGCCGAGATTCAAGGCCGCCCCAAACACTTCTATTCGATTTATACGAAGATGAAGAAGGGGCGCGACTTCTCGACGATCTACGATTTGACGGCTATCCGCATCATCGTCGAATCGGTCAAAGACTGTTACGCGGCGCTCGGAACCGTTCACTCGATGTGGACGCCGCTGCCCGGACGGTTCAAAGACTACATCGCGATGCCCAAGCCGAACATGTACCAGTCGCTGCATACGACGGTCGTCGGCCCCGAAGGCGACCCGCTGGAGATTCAGATCCGCACGTGGGAGATGCACCGGACCAGCGAGTACGGCATCGCGGCGCATTGGCGCTACAAAGAAGGCGGCAAGGCCGACCAGTTCGAGAACAAACTCTCCTGGCTGCGCGCGCTGCTCGAATGGCAAAAAGACATGCGCGATTCGCGCGTGTTCATGGAAAATCTCAAACTCGACCTCTTCGATTCGCAGGTCTTCGTCTTCTCACCGCGCGGCGATGTCTACAGTCTGCCTGCCGGCGGTACGCCGCTCGATTTCGCGTACAACGTGCATACCGACGTCGGCAATCACTGCGTCGGCGCGCGCGTCAACGGCCGCATCGTTCCGCTGGATTACAGCATGCAGAACGGCGACATCTGCGAGATTCTCGTAAACAAAAACAGCGGGCGCCCCTCGCTGGACTGGCTCGCGATTGCCAAGACGAGCAGCGCGAAGCACAAGATCAAACAGTGGTTCCGCAAAGAGCGCCGCGAAGAGAACGTGCTCGCCGGTCAGGAAGCGATCGAAAAAGAGCTCGCGCGGCAGCACATCAGTTTCTCCACGCTCAGCGGCGAGATCATCGAGCGCATTGCGAACCGCATGAACTATGCTGCGCCGGCAGACTTGTTTGCAGCGGTCGGCTTCGGCGATGCGAGCGCGCAGAATATTGCCAATCGTATCAAAGACGAACTCAAGACGAACAACGTCGTGGAGTTCGCGCCGCTCGCGCGTCCGCAGTCGGTATCGCGCCGCGTCGCACGCAAGACCAGCGGCATTCGCGTCGCCGGTGTCGACGACGTGCTGGTGCGTCTGTCGAAATGCTGCAGCCCGGTTCCGGGGGATCCGATCATCGGGTACGTTACCATCGGCAAGGGCGTGTCCGTTCACCGCGCCGACTGCCCCAACGTGGCGTACATGACGGCAACGCCCGAACGGATGTTGGAAGCAACGTGGATCGGCAAAACCGATTACACGCATGCCGTGGATATCGAGATCGAAGCGCTCGACCGTCCGGCGCTGCTTCAAGACGTCATGGGAACCTTCGCCGAACTCAAGACGCAGGTCAGTTCGGTTACCGCACGCGTCAAGCGTGACCGGCACGCGCTCGTCAGTCTCACCGTGCAGATTCACGATCTGGTGCATCTGCATCAGCTGCTGCGCAAACTCGAGACGCTCAAAGACGTGCGCCGCGTGTACCGCGTTACCAAGCGCGAAGCGCGCTCATCCTAAGCATCTACGCCCTCCTAGCGCTCGCCGCTCTTATCGGCGGTGCTATCAACAGCGTTGCCGGCGGCGGCAGTTTTCTCACGTTTCCGGCGTTGCTCTTTGCGGGCGTCCCGGCAATTCCGGCAAACGCGAC
>DASSRQ010000049.1:0-3467 GCA_035701665.1 Vulcanimicrobiaceae bacterium | reverse complement strand
CCTCCTAGGGCGTCATTATACCGCGTTGTCCTCGAGCACCGCTAGATCGGCATCGTCGCGGTAGCGCAGGCGCAGGTCGAGAATCTGCGGCAGCGCCGCATCGAACGCCTCGACGAGGGCCGGATCGAAATGCTTGCCGCTGCCGGCATGGATCTCTTCGATGGCGCGCTCGATCGGCCACGCTTTCTTGTACGGACGTTCGGAGGTGAGGGCGTCGAACACGTCGCTCAACGCGCAGATGCGGCCCGAGAGCGGAATCGCCTCGCCGGCAAGTCCCGAGGGATAGCCGGTGCCGTCGAACTTCTCATGGTGCGAAAGCGCGATCTCGGCCGCCGTCTGCAGCAGCTGCGACTGACTGTCTTTGAGAATCTCGTAGCCCGCGACGGTATGCTGTTTCATAATAGCCCATTCGTCCGGGTCGAGTTTTCCCGGCTTGAGCAAGATGCGATCGGGCGTTGCGACTTTGCCGACGTCGTGCATCGGTGCCGCCATGAGAAGCGTTTGGCAAACGTCGCCGGGTAACCCGTATGCGCGGCCAAGTTCGGCGCTGAAGTGTCCCATGCGCACGATGTGCATGCCGGTTTCGTTGTCGCGAAACTCCGCCGCGCGCATCAGCCGGTTGATCGTCTCACGTTCGCGTTCGAGAATGTCGCTCGTTGCCCGCGCAACCTCGGATGCCAGCCACTTCGCGCGATCCGCAAGCTTCTTGCGGTTCTCGGAAAGTGCGAGCATATTCCGCAAACGCACGCGGAACTCGAACACATCGACGGGTTTCGTCAAAAAGTCCGCAGCGCCCAATTGCAGCGCGCGATACCGGATATCGCGTTCCGTAAGACTGGTAATCATGATGATAGGGACATCGGCATTGCCGGGAATCTCGCGAAACTGCGTGATGAACTCGAGCCCATTCGGAGCGGGCATGTTGTAATCGACTAAGACAACGTCGGCCTCGTTGGTCTTGCTCCAATCCAGTGCCTCGGCGGATACGGTAAACCCGACGCATTCCGCCGAATCGACGCCCTTGAGCGCGTTGCGGTACACCGCGAGGTTCAGCTCGTTATCGTCGACCATCAAAACGTTCAAGTGCCGGTCTCCATCGACGCCGCGTATGCGTCCGTCTCTTGCGCAAGCGCCGCATAAGCGCCGCGCAAACGGGCGCCTATTGAGGAGCAATCGCGCCGCTCGCGCGCGCACGTTTCCGCTTCCGCCGCGACGCTGGCGAGTTCTACGGCGCCTACATTAGCCGCCGCGCCCTTAAGTTCGTGCGCTGCGGATGCAAGTTCGGCGGCGTTCGCGGCGTTCTCGATGCTCGCGATAGAGCGTTCCAGCATGGGCAGCGCGGTCTTGAGGAATCCGGATATCTCTTGCCAATCGTTCTCGAACAGTTCGTTCAAGCGGGTGATGTCCAAAGCAGACGAACTGCGAGCGTTGCCGCCCTGTGCGCGCGTCAGCGCTTCACCGAGCGCACTCAGCGTCACGGGTTTGGAAAGATAATCGTCCATCCCGGCGGCAAAGCATGCGGCACGATCTTCGGCCAGAGCGTTGGCCGTCATCGCAACGATCCGCGAACGCCGGCCGGTGCGTGCCTCCGCCTTGCGGATCGCCCGCGTTGCTTCCAGGCCGTCCATGACCGGCATTTGGCTGTCCATGAGAATCACGTCGTAGGCTTCTCGCTGCGCTCTTTCAACAGCCTCGCGTCCGTTGACGGCCTCATCGGCCGCATATCCGAGCTTTTGCAACTGACGCAGTGCAACGTCACGGTTGACGGCATTATCCTCGACAAGCAAAATTCTCAAATTTTTTACGATATTTCCGGATGCGTTCTGCGAATCTTGGGCGGGATATGCCGGCGACGTATTAGCGATGCTGTCGAACAACTGCGACTGCAGAACGGGTTTTTTCAGATACGATGAAAAACCGGCGGCGATTGCGTCGCGGCCGCGATCTGCTTGATCGTATGCGGTAACCATAATCAACCGTGTGCCGGCGAGATTCGGGTTGGCACGCACCGTTTTGCCCAGCTCGAGACCGTCCATCTCCGGCATTGCAAAATCGACGATCGCGACGTCGTAAGGTTCGCCTGCCTGCGCGGCGCGCTCCAGCATGCGATAGGCTTCCTTTGGACTGCCGACCGCATCGCCGCGCATGCGCCACGACGAGAAATACTGTTTAAAGACTTGTTGAGCGATGGGATCGTCGTCCACGACCAGCGCGCGGACGTTTTCGAGTGCCGCCTGCTGCGGCGGCTGTTTCGCGATGCCGGCCTTCTGGAACTCGATCGTGAAAGAAAACGTCGATCCGTTTCCGGGCGAGCTTTCCGCGGAGATCGTGCCGCCCATTTTCTCGACGAGGCCCTTGGAGATCGAAAGGCCAAGGCCCGTGCCGCCGAATTTACGCGTCGTAGAGCCGTCGGCTTGCCGGAACGGTTCGAAGACGCCGGCCAACGCGTCGGGGGCGATGCCGATACCCGTATCCTTTACCGAAAAGGCGACGGCTGCAGAACCATCTGAAACTCGCGCCGCATGCGCCGAGATGACCACCGAACCGCTCTGCGTAAATTTAATAGCATTACCGACGATGTTGACGAGCACTTGGCGCAACCGCGCGGCATCACCGATCAACGACGGAATGGCAGCATCGACGTAGGTCATCAATTCGATGCGCTTCTGCGACGCCTGCGGCGCAAAAAGACTAGCAATGCTCTCGACAAGCGGCAGCAGCGCGAATTCGGCCACTTCGAGTTCGACGCGCTGCGCTTCGATTTTCGAAAAGTCGAGGATGTCGTTGAGCAAATGGAGCAACGCGTCGCCGGATTCGCGAACCACCTCGACGCATTTGTGCTGGTCGGTCGTAAGGGGAGAATCCAGCAGCAATTCCGTCATCCCGATGATGGCATTCATCGGCGTACGGATCTCGTGGCTCATCGTTGCGACGAACTCGGATTTGATTCGCGAGGCTTCGACGGCTTGTTTTAGCGCAGCGTGCAGTTCTTGCTGAACCAACCGCCGCTCCGTGATGTCCCGGATGATGCTGACGACGACGCGCTCGCCGTCGATGACGGCACCTTGCGATGCTACCTCGACGGGAAACGTGCTTCCGTCCTTACGCTGGTGGACCGTCTCAAAGATGAGTCCGTCCTCTTCTGCGCGACGTAGTTGCGCTTCGATAAGCGTGCGGGTATGAACCGCGCGAATGTGACGGGCGTCGAGCGCGGACAACTCCTCGGCCGTATATCCATATGCTGCGCAAGCGGCGTCATTCGCTTCTAAAATACGCCCATCCGAGCGCCGGATAAACAGAATAATGTCGCGCGCCTGTTTTGCGAGCAGCCGGTACTTCTGCAACTGCGATTCGCGCTGCCGGACTTCGACGGCCATTTGGAAATACGCGCGGTCTACATCGGCGATCTCGTCGTTACCCTCGATTGCCGCCGACGGCGTCTCGCCGCGAGCTATTCGCCGCGCCCT
>DASSRQ010000048.1:0-5467 GCA_035701665.1 Vulcanimicrobiaceae bacterium | reverse complement strand
CTTGCTCCGCGTTCCAGCCCTCGTTCGCATCGACACGAATCGTTCCGGTGTACTTCGAGCGGATCGCTTCGATCGTTTCGACTTCGTCTTTGACGCTGCCGCTGCCGAGTTTCACTTTCAATACCGGATGGTCGCCGATCTCGGCGACTTTGCGCATCGTCAGTTCGCGCTCGCCGATGCCGATGGTGAAAGACGTGAGCGGCGTTGCCTTCGGGTCCAATCCGAGCAGGCGGTAGAGCGGCTGTCCGCATGCACGTCCCATGAGGTCGTGCAGCGCGATGTCGAGTCCGCAGCGCGCGGCCGGCGGAATGCCGTCGTGCAGGAGCACGTCGAGCAGAAACGGATCGTCCGCGCGCAGCGGGTGATCCTTAAAGTACGCGATGACGCTTTCTACCGACTCGTTGTAGCGCGCGATGGGTGCCGATTCGCCGATGCCTTGGCCTTCGTGGGAATCGAGATGGAAGACGGCGGTATGCGCGACACTTTCGGTGCCGCGGGCAATAGTGAACGGGTGAACCAGCGGTAAGTCGAGCGGCGTTATGGAAAGCGAGAGAGCCATGAAGGCAGTGGTTTGGCTGCGAAGGGACTTGCGCCTGCGGGACAACGTTGCGTTGGCGCGCGCTGCGGCCGCAGCGGATGGCGTGTGCGCCGCGTTTGTCGTCGATCCCGGGTTGCTCGCCTCGCCGCGCATCGGCGCGCCCATTGTCAGTGCGTTTTTTGCGGCACTGAACGCGCTGCGCTCGGAGCTCCGCGAAGCGGGCAGCGACTTGGCAATACTGACCGGCGATCCGGTTCGCGAGATTCCGGCGTTCGCGCGCAGCATCGGTGCCGGCGCGGTGTTCTTTAATGTCGACTACGAACCGGCGGCCATTGCGCGAGACGAGCGCGTGACGCGTGAACTGCGCGAACATGGCGTGGAAGCGCACAACTCGCTGGATCACGTCGTCTTCGGCGCAGAAGAGTCGGCAAAGCCGGACGGCTCGCCCTATAAAGTCTTCACGCCGTTCAAACGCGCGTGGCTGAACCTGTGGTATGCCGGTCCGCGCTCTCCGGTCGAATCGTTGCGCGCGGCATCGCGAAAGTGGTTGCCGGCTTCGGCTCTGGGTGAAACGGATGGCGTTCCGTCCGCGGACCGGTTCGGATTCGAACCGTTCAACGTCCCCGGCATGAGTGAAAAGCACGCAGCGCGCGCGCTGGATCGTTTTGCGGCGGACGGTGGGATGCGCCGGTACGCGCACGATCGCGACTTTCCAGCATTGGATGCAACTTCGCATCTCTCGCCGCATCTGCGCGCGGGCACGATTGGGATACGCACGTGTTTTGCGCGCGCGTTCGAGTGCGGCGGCGACGTCTGGACGAACGAACTGATCTGGCGCGAGTTCTATCAAACGGTGCTGCGACGCTATCCATCCGTGGTCGATAGCGCGTTCGTTGCGAACGGCGATCGTATCCCATGGCGTAAACCCGGTGCGGAGTTTGACGCCTGGTGCGAAGGCCGCACGGGCTATCCGATCGTGGATGCCGCGATGCGCCAATTAAACGAAACCGGCTGGATGCACAACCGGCTGCGCATGATTGCGGCCTCGTTCCTCACCAAACATCTGCTGATCGATTGGCGCGAGGGCGAGCGCTACTTCGAACAGCACCTTTTAGACGCCGATCTCGCGCAAAACAACGGCGGCTGGCAATGGAGCGCATCGACGGGAACGGATGCTGCGCCGTACTTTCGCATCTTCAATCCCGTGCTGCAAGGGCAGAAATTCGATCCGGACGGTGCATTTGTGCGCCGCTATATTCCGGAACTACGAACCGTTCCCGATAAAGCCGTACACGCACCGTGGAAAGCCGGCGGCGTGAGCGGATATCCCGCGCCGATCGTCGATCACGCAGCCGCGCGCGCTCGAGCGCTTACGGCGTACGCGGCGGTTCTGGGGCGTTAGTCTTCTCGAAGTCGTCGTCGCCTTGCAGATCGTCCGAGCGTTTGTCGTCCTGTTCGCGCGTTTGTCCGGTCTGCGCTGTTCCGCGGTCTTCGAGCGGTTCGCCGTCGGCAGTTCGCTGGTCCATAACGGCGTTGTACCCACTTCAGCGCGAGACCGGCGTCGCTACGCGATAGACCGATCCGCGGTGATCGGTTCGCATCGATTCGCCGAGCGTTCGCGCCGAGGCGCGTTCGACGCCGCGTATAACGCGGCGTTCTTCCATCGTGTCGTACTTCGCAACGCTTTGCGAATCGAGCGAGGCTTCGCGCCGCGGCTGGAGTGCCGCATGCGCGAGCTCGTGCACGAGGCCCAACGCGGGCGATTGCCGTCCGCCTTGCGTCGTGCGCAGCGCGCTGTACGGATCCCAATAGACGGTGTTCGTCATCGAATCGAAGCGGTCGTTGCCGTGCAGCGCTGTGCGCAAATGGATCGCGCGGTGCGTGGTCCGGATCGCGTGCAGAACGCCGGCGGCGGTGCGATCGCGCGAGAGATACGCTGCCGCGAGCGAATAGTCGGCACGCATGGCCGCAGGTATGTCGAGCATCGCCGATCTTCTCGCGGCAAAGGTTCGGATCGGAAAGAGGTGTGCGATATTATGCTTCGCTGTCAAGACTTGACCGCAGTGTTACAGTGAAAAGCGTCGACTGCGCATATCGCGCACTGCACCATAGGTGGTGGACCAACGAGATAACCTAGGGAGCATCAGCTCCGGTCACGACAGTCCGGTTTGGGCAATACGCTTACCGGTCTGGCGCCCGGGCCGCACCCACCTGCGAGAACGCAGGTTCGCAACCTCGTGCGGAAGACGTTACGTGCGGTTGACTTCGAAGTCGGAGAACGCTCTGCGCCATGCGTGCAGGGCGTTTTTCATTTGTCCGGCATCCGACGTTCCGGCTGCATCGTCGAGCACCGCAAAACCGCGGAATCCGGTAAGCAAGCGGGCGGACGCCGAGGGCTCCCCTGCCGGAAAGAACGCGATAACCGAGCGCGCGAGGATCGCGTCGCGATCGTCCGAGGCTTCGAAGCGATCGAGGTCCGGCCCGAAGCGCAGCCACGCCGAGTCGGCTTCTTTTGCGACGCGCTTGAGATCGTGCGACGATGCCGCGAACGTTTGCGGCACGTTGCGCACGGCGAGGGTGACGTTGGCGCGTTTCGCGAGCGAGCACCCTTCGTCCAGGCGCTCCTTGACCTCGCTCCATGAGGTTTGCGTTTCGGCCGGTAACGTCGAGCACAGCAGCGGAGCACCGACCGCGAGCGCCATCTCGAACGTGTTCTTCATCCGGTCGTCCGAAGCGGAGAAGAAGGCCGCGTCGCTGAGCGCAGCGACCGTCAACCCGGTGTCGGCTGCCATCTTCTTGATCTGGGCGAGGTAGTCCGTATCGGTCCGCGGAAAGTGCCGCACGTCAAAAACGGCGCCGTCGGCGGCCAACTCGTGTGCGCACAGGTCGACCCATTCCAGTTGAGTGAGGTCGCCGCTGCGAAAGCGTTCGTCGAACGCCGCGCTCGAGCACGCCAGTTTCATCGGCGCCCGCTTTCGAGAACTCAATGGAAGGCCCTGCGCTCATGATGACCATCGCCCTCGGTGCCGATCACGCCGGTTTTCAAGTGAAAAACCGGATCGCGCAGATGCTGCGCGACGCCGGCCACACCGTATTGGACTACGGGACGTGCGACGAGACGCCGGTCGATTACCCGCAGTTCGGATACGTCGTTGGCGCGTCCGTTGCGTCGGGTCAGGCGCAGCGCGGCATCGTCGTGTGCGGTTCGAGTTTGGGCATCGCGATGGCCGCGAACAAAGTTCCGGGCGTGCGATGCGCGGCCGTCTTCGAACCGCTGATGACCGAACTCTCGCGCAAGCACAACGACGCGAACGTGATCGCTATCTCCGAACGGCTGACCGGGTGGGAGATGATCGAACGCTGCGTGCAAGTCTTTCTCGATACTGCAGCCGAGGGCGGCCGGCACGCATACCGCGTCGAGCAGCTCTTCGAATACTCAGATGCGCAGCGCGAACGCACGCTGAAAGCGCTGGAAGCCGGCGAAGTCGCCGACGCGCAGACGCCCAAAGACGAGGTCGCGGCTAAAACGTGATTCCGGGCGGGCGCTTCACGCTGATTGCCATCTTTCTCATCGCAACGTTCGTGTGCAGTTATGACGTGTACTCGGCGCTGCACGGACGCACGCTCGCGTGGGTGTTGGCCGCGGTGATGGCCGCACTTGCGCTCGCGATGATGCGCAAAATCGTCATTCAAGATTACTCGAAATCCTGGTGGTAAGGACATGGAACTGTTAACGCTCGATCACATCCAAGCACAAGACCCGGAAGTCTTTGAAGCCATTCAAAACGAGGATCGCCGTCAGCGCGAAAACCTCGAGTTGATCGCATCGGAAAACTATGCCAGCAAGGCCGTTCGCGAAGCGATGGCGTGCGGCATGACCAACAAATATGCGGAAGGGTACCCGGGCAAACGCTATTACGGCGGCTGCGAATACGTCGACGTTGCCGAGAATTTGGCGATCGAGCGGCTGAAGAAGATCTTCGGCGCCGATCATGCCAACGTCCAAGCGCATGCGGGCGCGCAGGCCAACATGGCGGTGTTCATGGCAGTGCTGCAGCCGGGCGATTCGGTTCTGGGCATGTCGCTTGCTCACGGCGGCCATCTGACGCACGGCACCAAAGTCAGTTTCAGCGGCAAGTTGTACAATGCGCTCGCGTATAGCGTCAAGCAAGACACCGAACGCATCGATTTCGATGAGGTCCGTTCGCTTGCGCGCGAGCACAAGCCGAAGATGATCATCGCCGGCGCGAGCGCGTATCCGCGCACGATGGACTATGCACCGTTTCGGGAGATTGCCGACGAGATCGGCGCCGTCTTTATGGTGGACATGGCGCACATCGCCGGCCTGGTGGCGACCGGACTGCACCCCTCGCCCGTACCGTACGCGGATTTCGTAACGTCCACCACGCACAAGACGCTGCGCGGACCGCGCGGCGGACTGGTTCTATGCACGGAAAAATGGGCGGCACCGCTGGACAAATCGGTGTTCCCGGGCATTCAAGGCGGGCCGTTCATGCACATGATCGCGGCGAAAGCCGTCGCGTTCGGTGAAGCGCTGCGCCCGGATTTCAAACAATATCAGCAGCAAGTGCTCGATAACGCGCAAGCGATGGCCGACGAGTTCCTCAAAGGCGGGCTGCGTCTGGTCGCGGGCGGCACTGACACGCATCTAATGCTCGTCGACGTTTCGGTGAAGAACATCACCGGCAAAGCGACCGAAGCGTATCTCGACGAGATCGGCATCACGGTCAACAAGAACGCGATTCCGTACGACAAGCAGAAGCCGATGGTTGCCAGCGGTATCCGCATCGGCACGCCGGCTATCACCTCGCGCGGATTCGGCGAGGACGAGTGCCGCGAAGTTGCACGGATCATCTGCGACGGTCTCGAGGATATCGAAGCGCGCGCGAAGATCGACGCGCTGCGCGG
>DASSRQ010000047.1:0-6777 GCA_035701665.1 Vulcanimicrobiaceae bacterium | reverse complement strand
ATGATCAGCGAAACCGCTACCGTGCGTCACGACCCGCAGGAGCTCGCGCAGATGGTCATCGGCGTTATCGACCGCAGCATTGCGCGCCGGGCCGCCTACATTCGGCCCGCACGCGTCACCGAACGGCTTACTGCGACAAAGTAACGGTAAGCGTCAACGGTTTGTCGGGCAGCAGATGCGCGGTTTGAGAGGGCGTCTGCTTGTATGACGAGTTTGCCGGCGGCGTTACGACGTAGTCCACTTCGCCGACCGGAACTTTCGCGAACGAAAACTTGCCCGCCGAATCCGTCACTTGCGTGAGCACGGTGTCGACCGTGACCGTAGCGCCGGCGATGGGCTTATTGGCCGAATCGACGACTACGCCTGAGACACTCTGATACGTGCCGCCCGGGGGCAGCGCGGAATCGTTGCATCCGGCAAGCGCGACGAGTGCGAAAACGGCTCCTAGAATAAGACGTGCGCGTTTCATGCGGCCTCCACTTCTCCACTTATAGTACCCGGACCGGGCGTTGTGACCAAGCGTTTTCCACCGAAGGGCCTCCCGCCGAACGTGCGGAACCGCGCCAGCATGACTTCAACGGCGTCCGACCCCAGAACCGGTATGCACTATTTCAGCGATGCGCTCGACGCGGTCGGCCATACGCCGCTTATCCGCCTCAATAAGATAACCGGAAGCGCGAAAGCGCTCGTACTCGCCAAAGTCGAGTACATGAATCCCGGCGGCAGCGTCAAGGACCGTCCGGCGGTGCAGATGCTCAATGCGGCCGAAAAAGCCGGTTTACTCAAACCCGGCGGCACGATCGTCGAGCCGACCAGCGGCAACACGGGTTCGGGTCTGGCGATGGCGGCCGCGATTCGCGGCTACCGCTGCATCTTGGTCATGCCGGACAAGATGTCGAAAGAGAAAGTCGATCTGCTGCGCGCATACGGCGCCGAAGTCGTCGTTACGCCGACGAACGTTCCGAACGATTCGCCGGAATCGTATTACGGCGTCGCTAACCGGCTCGCGTCCGAGATTCCCGGCGCATTCCAGCCGAACCAATTTCACAACCATCACAATCCCGAGGCGCATTACCGCACGACGGGACCCGAGATTTGGGAACAGACCGGCGGACGCATCACGCACTTCGTTGCCGGCATCGGCACGGGCGGAACGATCTCCGGCACGGCGCGCTATTTGAAAGAACAGAACCCGAAGATTCACGTCGTCGGCGCCGACCCGGAAGGGTCGATCTACTCCGGCGATACGCCCAAATCGTACGCAGTCGAAGGCATCGGCATGTCGTATCTGCCGGAAACGGTCGATTTGAAAGTGATCGACGAGATGGTGCGCGTCTCCGATCGCGATTCGTTCATGATGGCGCGGCGCATTACGCGCGAGGAAGGGCTGCTCGTCGGCGGATCCGCCGGAACGGCTGCCGTCGCGGCGATCAAACTTGCGGAAACGCTTCCCGAAGATGCGGTGATGGTCGTGCTGCTGCCGGATTCGGGCCGCGGATATATGTCGAAGATCTTCAACGACGAGTGGATGATTGCGAACGGCTTTCTGTCCGAAGGCAAACGCCGCGCGACCGCCGGCGACGTGCTTCGCAGCAAACGTCCGCTGCCGCCGCTCATCACAGTCAACGACACCGACGTCGTGAAAGACGCGCTCGATCTGCTTCGCAAATACGAGATCTCGCAGATTCCCGTCATGCGTGCAAACGAACAGATCGGCAGCATCAACGACGTGGCCGTCATGCAAGCCGTGTTCGATCAAGCCGACATCATTCACAAACCGGTCGCCGAGGTGATGGGCCGTCCGTTCCCCGTGCTCGATCAGAGCGAAGAGATCGAACGCGCCTACAAACTCCTGACGCTGGCAAATCATGCGGTCGTCGTCACCGATGAGGACGAGCCGATCGGCGTGCTCACGCGTCAAGACATCATCAGCTACCTCTCAGCGGCGAGCGACGCGCCAGCGGCAGAGTAAACGTGCTTCACGCACTCGTCGCTGCGCTCCAGATCGTCTGGAGCGGCACGGGCGCAACCGCCGCCAACACTTGGCGTCAGCCGGCAGTCATTTGGCGGCCGGCCGCGGTGCGGCGTCCGGCGCGTCCGAATCTCGTGCGCGCGCTGCAGAACGGCGTTCCGGTCGAAGCCGAATGGAGTGTCTCGCCCGACGATGGCGCGGTCTTTTCGGACGATCTCGCGCCGCACGTGTATCCGGCTTCGGGCGGAACGTTCGTTACGGCGAGCCAGTACCGCGGACCGGTAACGATTCGCGCTGCGCGCGGCAGCGAGACGGCGACCATGCAAGGCTACGTGTACGATACGCTTGCCGTCGGATGCCTCATGAACTTCGATGACGGATTGCGCTTCGAAAGTGACGGCAGCGTCCACGCGGTCGGAAATCCCGGCGAGAGCGATATCTTCATGAGCGGCGCCGGGGTCAACGTCAAAACGCCGTGGCTGGGCTGCACTGGTCCGTTCGTTTCGGCGCGCGCGAACAGCGCGTTCGAACTGCACGTGCCGTACGGCGGACGGCTCATACGCTTTCCGTCCGAGTCGTTTTTCAGTTACTTACGCGCCTCCGATTGGCGCGACGACTTCACCATCGTCCCGCCGCTGCAGAGCGGCGACATTCTGCTCTTCAAAACGCACGACGGACAAACCGTGAAGTTCTTGGTCGAGCCGCGAGACGCAGCAACCGGGCCGTTCTTGACGGCGCAACCGCGAGCCGATTTTGCAGATTACCGTTACTATACGCGGCACCCGTACCGCCCGCACGCCGTCTTCGGCTCCCATCACGAATAAGGATCGAATCAATGAAGTTCAGCACGAAAGCCATTCACGCCGGCCAGGGTGCGGACCCGGCAACGGGTGCGACGATCGTTCCGATCTATCAAACCTCGACCTACACGCAGGATGCGGTCGGCGAGCATAAAGGCTTCGATTACAGCCGCACGATCAATCCGACGCGCGTCGCGCTCGAAACCCAGCTTGCGGCGCTCGAGAACGCCGAGTTCGGATGCGCGTTTGCGAGCGGCATGGCCGCGACGTCGGCGGTGCTGAACGCCCTCTCTTCCGGCGATCACGTCGTGGCAACGGACGATATGTACGGCGGCACGTACCGGCTCTTCGCGCGCGTGCTGGAACGCTATGGTTTGCAGTTTACCTATGTCGATATGAGCGACACCGGTGCGGTGCGCGCGGCCATTCGCCCGAACACCAAGATGTTCTGGCTCGAGACGCCGACCAATCCGCTGCTCAAACTCATCGATATCCGCGCCGTTGCCGCGATGAAGCCGGCGGGTTCCATCGTCGTGGTCGACAACACGTTCGCGACGCCGTACTTTCAACAGCCGCTCTCGCTCGGCGCCGACGTCGTCGTCCATTCGACGACCAAATACATCGGCGGCCACAGCGACGTAGTCGGCGGCGCAGCGTTGACCAGCGACAAAGCGCTGTACGAAACGATCAAGTTCCATCAGAATGCCGTAGGCGGCATTCCGGGCCCGCACGACGCGTGGCTGACGATGCGCGGTGCGAAAACGCTCGCGCTGCGCATGCGCGCGCATAACGAGAACGCGCAGGCCGTTGCGGCGTTCTTAGAATCGCACGAAGAAGTGGACCGCGTGTTCTATCCGGGACTCGCCTCACACCCGCAGCACGAGCTCGCGAAGCAGCAGATGAGCGGCTTCGGCGGCATGGTGTCGTTTACGCTCAAAGGCGCGCAGCAGCGCGGGATCGATTTCGCGAACTCGCTGCGGTATTTCAGCCTTGCCGAAAGCTTGGGCGGCGTTGAATCGCTGATCTGTCATCCGGCGCGCATGACGCACGGATCGATCCCGAAAGAGGATCGCGAAAAACGCGGCGTCACCGACGGTTTGCTGCGTCTATCGGTTGGAATCGAAGATATCGAGGACTTGTTGGGCGACCTGCGGTCGGCCCTGGAACGCGCTAGTAGCGGTTCTTCGGATAGGCTACGGCGCTAGCCAGCGCGAGATCGGCTTTCGCCTTCTTCTCGTCCAGCGTGCCGTAACGCGCGGTCTCGCCGAGTTCGACGCCGCGCACGCCGTCGGCCCACAGATAGCGGTACTCGGTCATCTGCGCGAAGCCGCTGCCGATCGTGATCTCTTCGAAGACCGCCGGCATGCCGTTGGACAGCGTGGTGTTCTGACGTTTGATGAACACGCCGTCTGCCGCTCCGCGAATATCGTTGTCGGCGGACGTCGAGTAGCCGTTAGCGCTGCCCTCGAAGTTTTCCATCGAGATCGTGATGCTGGCCGCTTCCTGCGTTCCCGGATTCTTGATATATGCCGCAACGATCGACTTCTGCTCGAACTGCGCCGGGTCGTGCGGAGGGATCTGCATGCGGCGGAAGTTCGCGGGCGCCGTGAACGACATCGCCGGATCGCTGAACGTGTTCGGGTTCGGCGTATCCTCGGCCGAAGCGCAAAGCGGAGCCAGGACGCCCAGCAAGGCAAGCGCGATCGGGGTGAGGCGGTTCATCGGCGGTTTCATTTACTCTCTGTCAAGAACGGCAGCAAGAGCCGGCAGCGATACTTCGTAGCGGTATCCGACATTTCGGTGGTCGTCGTCAAACTCTTCGTGGCGGACTGTTAAGCCCATACCACGCATGCGGTCCGCAACGACGCGCGCGCCGATGTCCAGCGCGTACTCGTCGCGGCGCCCGCAGTCCAAATAACGCAGGCGCAGGCGGCTCAGTTCCCCGTGCTTGGTCAGGCACATCTCGGCCGGGTCGAAGGCCAGCCATTTTTGAAAGACCGCTTCGTCGAGTTCGCCGGTCTTACGGTCGAACGGCAGATCGAGATCGAACGCTTTTGCGCTTCGCGGTGAATAGGCGGCCGTATAGCCGAGCATCTCCATCGTCGCGTACTCGTGCGCGCCGCGCTTATTCTTCGATTCGAACGCTTCGACGAAGCGTTCCATGTTCCAATCGAACTTCTCGAGCGTCCGCTGCGTATCCGCGAACGCGCGCGGGTGCGCGTACCGGAAATACGAATCGCCGCTGTGCGAGGCAAATGCGGCAAACGTACCCGGATGCTGCATGCTCAGATAAAGCGCTCCGAATCCGCCCGACGACTTACCGAACACCGCACGGCCGCCTTCGTGCGCGACGGTACGAAAGCGCGTGTCCACGTGGCCGATCACGTCGCGCAGCACGTACGTTTCGTAATCGCCGTTGTGCACGGAGTTCACGTACTGCGAACCGCCCAGACGCGTAAAACCGTCGACGATCGCCAGGATGGCGGGCGGCATCCGGCGCTCGGCAATCAGCCGGTCCATCCACTGGACGACGTTCGTTTCCCACGGACGCGTCGAAAGCAGCGCAGCCGTGTCGCCGGTGTAACCGTGCAAACAATACAGCACCGGATAACGCACCGAACCGTTCGCGTCGTAACCCGGCGGCACGTACACCGCAACCGGACGGGTGGGCGAATCTCCGAGCGCGTTGTTCTCCAACGCGGCGCTCCGGATGAACGCGATTTCGAGTTCGCCATTCAGTCCCATCAGGCGCGCCATTGCGGATTTTTGGACGTTCATCCGCGAAGCGTTCGCCGCCAGGGCCGGCAATCGCTACACCGAACCCGGCGCAGATGATACGCGGCATCACGCTTCGCGGGGCGATCGCCTTAAACGTCATTACGATGATCGGCATCGGTCCGCTCATCACGATCCCGCTGGTGCTGCAGAAACTTCACGGGCCGTTGGCGCTCGCAGGCTGGATCGCGGGAGCGCTCGTCGCGCTGTGCGACGGCCTGGTGTGGGCGGAACTCGGATCGCAATACCCGGGCGCCGGCGGTACCTACGCCTACCTGCGCGACGTGTTCGGCGCCCAGCGCTGGGGACGGCTCCTCGCGTTCGTCTATAACTGGCAGTACGTTCTGAGCGTCTCGCTTGTCGTTGCGAGCGGGTACATCGGCTTCGCGCAATATGCCGCTTATCTGTATCCGCCGATCGCTGCAAATCCGAACCTGCTCCACCTAACCGCAGTTTCAATCGGTCTGATCAGCATCGCGTTCGTGTACCGGCGGATAACGGCTGTTGCAAATCTGGGCGGCGTGCTCGCGATCTTGGCAGTCGGCACGCTCGCGATCGTCGGTATCGCCGGCTTTTGGCATGCGTCGAGCGGCCCCGGGTTCGGCTACTCGATTTCCAATAACGCGACGTTTGGATGGGCATTCGCGGTAGGCTTAGGCCAGGCGCTCTATATCACGCTGTACGATTACGGGGGATACGCGCAAGTCGCGACGGTCGGCGAAGAGGTGATCGAACCGCGCCGCACGCTGCCCCGCTCTATCGTCGTCTCGGTCGCGATCGTGTTCGCCTTCTATCTGTTTCTGCAGATCGGCGTACTGACCGGGATCGATTGGCAAACGTTATTCGACGCACACGGCGATCCCACGCCGGCATCGCAGTTCGTCGGTTCGACCGTCGTGCAGCACGCGTGGGGGTACGCCGCCGCCGTCGTCGTGACACTGCTGGTTTTGCTCACCGCCTTTGCCTCGCTCTACGGCAATCTCGTCGGCGCCGCGCGCGTGCCGTTTGCCGCTGCACGCGACAACGCGTTTCTGCCCGCCTTTGCACGGTTACATCCGCGCGGACAGTTCCCGCACATCTCTTTGTTGGGAATCGGCGCGATCTCGATCGCCGCGTGCTTCTTTACGCTCGACCAAGTCATTGCCGCCCTCATTGCCGCAAGCATCGTCGGCGGCAGTATCGCGCAGATCGCCGCACTCTTCGTCTTGCGTGCGCGCCGCGAACGCGCGC
>DASSRQ010000046.1:0-2941 GCA_035701665.1 Vulcanimicrobiaceae bacterium | reverse complement strand
CAGAGCTGCGGGCTCGGAAGCGTAGCGCACGTTGCGAGCGCATCGGCCGATCTCGGCACGACGATGTCGTTGTCGATGACGCACGGAACGTCCACGACTATCAATGGTACGGTGAACACCTACGCCGGCGCGTTAAACTCGATGACGCTGGGGCCGGGAACCTTCCCCGCGTTTACGATCTCCGGCGGCCAGCAGCTCAGCACCGCAACCCTGACGGGCACCGAAGGCACGACGAGCACGTTCACGCTGACCGACTCGAAGACCGACGCGACCGTAAATATGACGTTGTCGCAGACCGGCGCAGTGAACGGTACGATCGTGCGCACGAGCACGGGTGCGTCGGTGGCGACGTTCGTTACGGATCGATACGGCAACGGTACGATCACGTATTCGAACGGCACGACCGCGACGATTACGGATTGGATTATAACGGGCTAGACTAGCCGCCTTGGACGACGACGCGCCGCGCCGCGGCCCGCCAAACGATCCACGATAATCCGGAGAACAACACGAGCCAGAGGACTTGCGCGAGCAGATATCGCGTATAGTCCTCTGGTTTTATTACGCCCACGTAGATGAGCAGCGGCGTCGAATAGATTGCGGCAAACGGTAACGCGCCGACGATCCGTCCGAAGATTCCGTGAAAAAACGTCAGCGGAATCAGCTGCCCGCTGAGAAGATCCGAAACCCAGCGTACGATCAGTTGAATGGCAAATGTCTCGAGCGTCCAGAAGGCCACGGCGTTCATCAAGAAGTTGACGAAGAAATTCACCAGATAGCCGAGGAGAAACGAGACGAAGAAGACGCCGAGTACCGGCAGCGAGGGCAGGTCGACGTGCACCATCAATAGCGCGAACGCGACCGACGGAATGATGAGCAGCGCGTGCAGTCCGGTTTGTCCGACGCCGTCGCTGAAGAAGTAAAACGGAACGACGATCGGCTTCATGAGGTCCATCGCAATCGTGCCCTCGCGCAACTTCTCGCGGATCAGGCGCGTGCCGTCGACTTCCAGAATGAGCGACATCAGCAGCGCGACGGTCGAATACGTGATCATTGCGTGCAGCGGCAGGTTTGACGGCGCCAGATTCTGCGCGTAAAGCGCCGTCCAGAGCGAACGCATCAAATAGACGCGGACGATCAGCGAGCCGACTTCGGTAAAAACCTCCATGCGGTACGTCGCCTCGCGTGCGAACGCTTTCTTTGCGAACTCCGCGTAGGGCCGGAGCGCGGCGGCAATCATTTTGCGGGAAGCTGGAGGTCGCGGATCTCGTACGTGCCGTCGTCGTGTTCGAAGTGCAGGCGCATGTGCGCGCGCATCGGCGTGCGGAAGACGACGCTGAAGGCCGCCGCATTGTTCGGAGCGATCTCGGGCACTTCGCACGACGCGCTGACCGGCGTGAACGATTCGCCGCCGGCGTCGGTCAGAATGAATGCCTGCCCGTTGCAGCCGACACCCGTCTTACTCTTGTTCGATATCGTTCCGGAGATCGTGAGCGCATCCACCGGCGCACCCGACTTGCCGTTGCGTGCAGGACCATACGTCGCCTGAACGAGCGCCAGGTATTTGTACTGTCCCCCGCCGGCACTGCGCGATTCGGAACCGCCGCCCGAACAGCCGCAAAGCAGCGCTGCGCAGAGTAGGAGCGCGACTCTTTTCACTTACGCCCTTTTTTCTCGCGCGCGATCGCCGCTTCACGGCGAAGCCGCGCTTCTTCCAACTCGACGAACATCACGTCGACGACCTTTTCGACCTCGACGTTTTGAGCCGGCGGCGGCTCCTCCGCGCTTTTACGCGGGGGCGCCTTGGGCGCCGGCTTTTTCGGAGCGTCGGCTACGACGGCGTCTTGAGCATGCGTTTTGCGCAAGAACTTCGCGTACGCTTCGGCGGCTTGCGAGCGAATGTCGTTGCCGCCTTCTAAGTTGAAAACGTCGGCAAAGAAAGACTCCGGAAGCGTCCCGACCGTGGTCTGCTCGGGGATGGTCTGCCCGTTACGCACGCGTTCGCCTGCCGCTACGAAACAGCCCGGCTCGAGCGTCGCGCCGACGACGTAAGCGCCCGGCCCGACGATGCAGCATTCGCCGATGGTAAGCGGGAACTGCATGACGCTGCCGCCGCTCGATTTCAAGACGGCGTTCTCCATGATGACGGTGTTCGCACCGATCGCGATCGGCGCGCCTTCCGCCGAGATAACGGCGCCGAACAGCACGGCGCAGCCTTCCTCGATCGTTACGTCGCCGCTGACGACTGCGTTCGGCGCAACGTAGGCGCTCGCGTGCACGTTCGGTTTCTTCGTTCCGCTGGAAATGATCATACGGGCGCCTGTTCGTACCCCTCGCGATAAATGGTGCGGATAATGGATTCGAGTTCCGGCTCTTCGATGCTTACGTCGCGCAGATCGTACCGTTCCATCGCCTGGCGAATCAACTGATCTGCCCGTACGCGCCGCCGGTCGAAGCGGTACCGGACCACGCCGTGATCGTTCGACTCGATCTCCGCTCCGTCTAGCGCCGGATCGGCGTTCGGCTCGGTCAGCGTCACGATCAGCGTCCGGTGCGTGCCGTACTGCTCTTTGATATGTTCGATGCCGCCGTCGTAGATAATCGTGCCGTTGTCGATGATCACGATCCGCCGGCACAACCGTTCCACGTCGGCGAGATCGTGCGTCGTTAGAATGATCGTCGTCCCGCGTTCGCTGTTGATCCGGTGGACGAACTCGCGAATCGCTTCTTTTGCCACGACGTCCAAACCGATGGTCGGCTCGTCGAGATAGACGATGCGGGGATCGTGCAGCATCGCCGCTGCAAAGTCGCCGCGCATGCGCTGTCCAAGCGAGAGCTGCCGAACCGGCGTGCGGATAAACTCGCCCAGTTCGAGCACTTCCATGAAGGTGTCGAGATTGCGCTTATACCGGTCCGCGGGAATGTTGTAGATCGCCCGCAG
>DASSRQ010000045.1:0-10455 GCA_035701665.1 Vulcanimicrobiaceae bacterium | reverse complement strand
ACCAATGATCGGACATCCGGTGCCGGCTAACGAATCAATTTTCCTGAGATTTCAAATCAACGAGCAGTTTCTTATGCTCGAGCCAGGCAAGTATGAAATCCGGTTTAGGAGCGTGCGGCTGAATATCAATGCGCAGACAGTCTCGTTATTTAACTCCAATGCGGTTGAGGTCGCTTTGCGATGACGCCGGCGTCTAGCCGCGCAGCCCCAAACCTACCATCATCTTAAAGCCTACTTCTAAACACTTCTCGTCGATGTCGTACTGCGCGCTGTGTTGCGGGAACGTTCCTAACTTCTCGCCGCGCGCGCCCACGATAAAGTACGACCCGGGCCGCTCTTCGAGCATGTACGACATGTCTTCGGCCCACATCACGATGTCATGCGGAAACACGACGTTCTCGGCGCCGAGTTCGGCTTCGCCGACTTCGCGGACGATTGCGTTCATCGCCGCATCGTTGACCGTCGGCGGATAGCCGAAGCGGTACTTCAACTCGTACTCGACGCGCATCGCTTCCGATAAACCTTTGAGAATGCGCTCCATGCGCTCGGGCATCGCCTTGCGCACGTCCTTATCGAAACTGCGAACGGTGCCTTCCATGTCGGCTTCTGTCGGAATAACGTTGAACGTCGAACCCGAATGAAACTTGCCGACCGTGAATACCGCCGGATCTTTCGGCGCAACTTCACGGCTCACGATCGTTTGCAGCATCGTGACGAAATGCGAACCCGCAACGATGGGATCGATCGCGCGCTCGGGCATCGCGCCGTGGCCGCCCTTGCCGGAGATCTTGAGATGAAATTCATCCGAGCTCGCAAAGAACGGGCCGTCGCGCACGCCGATCTTGCCGGCTTCGAGGCCGCTGAACACGTGCAGCGCAAAACAGCGGTCGACGTGCGGGTTCTCGAGCGCCCCGTCTTCGATCATCAATTTATTGCCCGCGTAGCCTTCCTCGCCCGGCTGAAAACAGAAGACGAGCGTGCCGGGAACTTCATCCCGCCGGCGCGCAAGTTCTTTTGCAGCGCACAGCAGGATCGCGATGTGCGCGTCGTGGCCGCACGCATGCATGACGCCGGCATTCTGCGATCGATAATCGACCTGCGCCACTTCTTGCACCGGAAGTGCGTCGATGTCGGCGCGCAGCAGCGTTACCGGCCCGGGTTTGCCGCCTTTTAGCGTTCCCATGACGCCCGTTTGTCCGATCCCGGTGCGAACTTCGTCTAGATTCAGCGCGCGTAATTCGCGCTCGATGTAGGCGGCGGTTTCGAACTCTTTCATGGAGAGCTCGGGATGCGCGTGAAAGTGCCGCCGGTGCCGGACGAGTTCTTCGATCATCGCGCCGGGATTCGGGCGCGGGCCAAGCGCGGCCTTCGCTTTATGGGCGGAACGTCGTCTGCAGTAAATAGAATCCGGGAACGTTGCGGCAGAAGATTCGGCCGGGCGAAAACGTCGTTTTGCGCGCTTCGTCGAGCACGGCTTTATCCAGCATCGGCGTGCCGCTGGTCTCCCAGAGCCACGCATCGACGACCGAGCCGTCCACGTCCACCGCGACGATCGCGCCCGTCGTCCCTTCGGGCATTGCCGTGAAGTTGTCGTGCGCGAGTGCCGCGGGCATGCGGAACTCGCCGGCTTTCGTCACCGCAATGGGTGCGTCGGGCACGGTGCACTTCGCATCGAACGGGTCGTCCATCGGCATCGCGATAAGGGCGATCGCATTCGACGCCGGCGGAGGCTGCGGGGCTGGCGCTGCCGGATGCAGCTTCGTCACGGGCGTCGGCAGGCACGAAACCGAGCCTTTGGCGTCCCAGCCGAAATCGGCATCGCCTTTGCTCCCGGCCTGACTGACGTAAGCGTACGTCACGTCGACGTGCTGCCGGAAGCTCACGACCAGATCCGTGGAGATGTAATCCGAATGACTAAAACTGAAGCCGCCGACATTGTAGTTGGCCGGCGCTTCTTGCAGCGGTACGCTGAAGAACGGAACGGAGAACCACCCGCCTGAGGTTTTCATGCGAAGAAAACCGCTTACGGTGCGCGCACCGGCGGCGCCGATTCGCAGGCGCACGTGCGTCGCGTCCACCGGCGTAACCGGACTTGCTACAGTTGCAGGACAAAATTCAGCGGCGGCTTGCGCGCGCGCACCGGCAAACGCGGCTGCCGTCAACGCAAGCGCGCCGCTCAGAAAGAGGCTACGCCAAGCGGTCATCCACGCTTGTTAATATCGTTTGCGATGGCTTTTCCTGCGGCATCCGCAGCTTCGCGCAGTTTCTTTGCACCGATACGCAGCAAGCCGCCGAGTTGAACCGCGGCCTCTTGCGATTGCCGCTGCGTCTCGCGTACTGCGTCGTTCAACCGCTGCTTGGCTTCGTTTATGAGCTCGTCGCTGTTGTTGTCGTTGTTCATTCCGTCTCCGTTACCGTCAATACCCAGCGGATGGCGCGGGCGTATTGGTCGAGTTCCTGCACGGTCCGGCGCAGCCATCCGCGCGCCGTGCTCTCTGCTTTACCTGCGCCGGGGGCCAGGTGTTTCGCATAAGCCCGTGCCGCGTCCAGTTGCTGCTCGATCTGCGGCCATTTCGTGCGCAGCGTTTGCTCGGACGCGTCGTTCAACCGGTCGATGGCGGGCGGCGCCGGCGCGTCCGGGCGCTCCATCGCCACTTCCAGACGCGCAAGCGCGTACTCCGCGCTAACGCGGATGAAGGACGCCAAGAGCTGAACGAGCCGGACCTCCATGGCCCAGGGAGCTTACCCCTCGCGACGAACCGGGCCTCTTGTGGACGCAGTCGGAGACACGCGGCGCTATGTCATCGTCGGAAACGGTTTTGCCGGAACGACGGCGGCCGAGCAACTGCGCAAGCACGATCCCTCGTGCAGCATCACGCTTTTTACCGACGAGCCCTACACGCTTTATAATCGCATCGCGCTGCCGCCGTTGCTTCGCAAACAGGTGACGGAACAGAAAGTGATCATGCGCGACGTCGCGTGGCACGAAAAGCAGAACATCGCTCTGCATCTCGAAACGCGCGTCGACAGTGTCGTTCCCGAAGAGCGTTATGTCACCGCTAACGGCACCTCGTATCCGTACGACGCGCTGCTGGTTGCAACGGGCGGACGCCCGAACCCGCACCCTGCGCCCGGCGCCGACGGCCGAAACGTCTACAACTTTCAGTATATGAGCGATACGCTGGCCATCTCGCGCGAACTCGAGACGGCGAAAGCGGCCGTAGCAGTCGGCGGATCGTTTATCGCGTACGAATTGGCCGAAGCGTACACCTCGCGTAAAGTCGAGACGCATTGGATCATGCGCGGGCCGCGCGTCCTGCATCGTATGCTCGACGAGATTGCGGGCGAGCTCATCGACGACGCCGCCAAAACGGACGGCGTGCACATGCACTACGGCGACGAAGTCGACGAGTTCGTGCGCAGCAACGGGGTCGCGACGAAAGTACGCTTGAAAAGCGGAACAGAGATCGAAGCGCAATGCTTCGGCATCGGCCTCGGCTTGACGATGAACACCGAACTGCTCGCCGGCACTGGCGTCGAGGTCAGCAAGAACGGCATCCTGTGCGATGCACGGTTGGAAACGAACGTCAAAGGCATCTTCGCCGCGGGCGACATCGCCGATTTTTACGACCCGATCCTCGAGATGCGTTATCGTATGGGGACGTGGAATAACGCGGGCGCCCACGGCAAAGTCGTCGCGCAGAACATGATGGGCGGCGAGCAGCTCTACGACGACGTTCCCGAATATTCGAGCCTGCTGTTCAAAGGCCAGACCATCACACAGTTCGGTCTCTCGCCCGAATACCGCAGCGATATCGAAACCGTCTTCACCGTGGATCGCGAGAAGAAGTGGTACCGCGCGCTGTATTTCTGGGAAGACCGCCTCGTGGGCGGCTGCTTCATGGGCAAAGGCAACCGCAGCGGCAAGCGCAAGTACGTCGAGACGATCAAATCCAAGCGACGCTTCCCAAAACCCGAGTGGAAGACGATGCTGGAGTGGACGCACGATTGAACTCCGACTGGATATCGGGGTTTGCGTCACTCGCCACGCTGGTCGTCGTAGCGATTACCGCATATGCAGCGATCCGTCAAATGCGCCACATGCGTTCCGGGAACCGCGTCGCGGCGTTGCTCCCGCTGATCGACCAGTACCGGTCGCCCGAGTTGATCGACTCACAGCGGTACGTCGCGCGCCAAATGGCCATCGATCTCGAAGATCCGGAAGTCCGACGCGGGGCTTTGATGGCGCCGCAAGAAGGCCCGGTTCGGAAGGCGCTTCCGTTCATGAACTTCTACGAATCGTGCGGCGCGCTTGTCTGCGAAGACGTCGTCGAACTCTCGCTCTTGCTGCGGTATATTCTGCCGCCTACCGTCGTTTGGGATTGGGCCGAAGATTATATCGCGCTTACGCGCAAAGCCTATGGACCGAGTGTCTTCGAAAACCTTGAAGCGATCGTCGTGATGGAGCGGCAGCATATCGAACGGCACGGCAAATCGCTCTATCCGAAACACTTACCGCACCTCGAACCGAAAGAGCGGACGTTTTGACTTCCGATTGGATCTCGGCGGCCGCGTCACTTGCAACGCTGGTGGTCGTGGCCATTACCGCATATGCGGCAATCCGGCAGATGCGGCACATGCGTTCGGGTAATCAAGTCGCGGCGCTTCTGCCGTTGATCGAGCAGTACCGGTCGCCGGAGCTGCAGGCATCTCAGCAGTACGTCCTGCGTCAACTCAATGAAGATCTCAAGGATCCTGATAATCGCGAAGGCGTCGTAGCAATTCCAACGATCGGTCCGTGCCGGGCGGCCCTTCCGGTCATGAATTTTTACGAATCCTGCGGCGCCTTAGTCTGCGCGCAAGTGATCGACCTGGAACTTTTGCTGCGCTACTTTATGCTTCCAAGCGACATTTGGCAGGTTGCGGGTTCCTACATTATTCTGACGCGAAAAAGCCGCGGCGACGAAGTGTTCGAGAACTTCGAAGCGATGGTAGCGCTGGAACAGCGATTCTCAAAGCGCCATGGCACGTCGCTTTATCCAAAGGACTTGCCGCGCGTGCCGCCGGTGCCATTCCCGGGCACCGAAGTTATACCGTAACCGTCGTCCCCCGCTGCGCCGCCTGAGCCGGCCAGCCATACTTCGTGCGAACGACCGCACACAACGCTTGCGCCGCCGACGGATCGCCGTGAATCGCATAAAAGTTCGGCTTGCCCGTGCAGGTGTCGAACCATTGCTGGATCTCGTTCTGGTCGGCGTGGCCGCTGTAGCCTTCGATTTGATCGATCGTCGCGCGAACCGGCAGCGTATCGCCGTACAGACGCACCGTCTTTGCGCCGTGCTGTAGGAAGAAACCCAGCGTTCCCGCGCTCTGATAACCGACGAACAGCATCGTTGCGTTGGGATCCGAGATGTGGTTGTAGATATGGTGCAGCACGCGGCCGCCCGAGGCCATTCCGCTCGCCGAGATAATGATGTGCGGTCCGCGCACGCCGTTAATCGCCTTCGACGCGTCGGTGTCGACGGCGACGGTCAGTTTCTGTAGGCCGAAGGGCGTCGAAGGACCGTCGTGCGCGATAGGTTTGTGCGCGTCGGGAAAGTTTTCGAACAGCGCATCGACTTTTGCGGCCATCGGGCTGTCCAAATAAACCGGAATGCCGGCAAGGTCCGAATCGCGCTGCTGTAACTGCGCAATGGCAAGCAGCAAGTCTTGCGAACGCTCCACAGCAAACGCCGGAATGACGATCGCGCCGCCGCGGGCAAGCCCGGCCTTCAGCGCTTTTTCGAGATCCCCAAGTGCGTCGGGCGGATGAATGCGGTCGCCATAGGTCGACTCGCAAAACAACGCGTCTGCCGGTCCCATCGGCGCGGGATCGAAGAGCAGCGGACGCCCGTAGCGTCCGAGATCGCCCGAGAAGACGGCGCGCTTGCCTTCAAGATCGATCTGCGCGAATGCCGAGCCGATGATGTGTCCCGCGTTTTGATACGTGACGGTCATGCCGCAAACGTCGAACGGTTTCTGCAGCGGTTGCGGCTGCGTCATTTGAATCGTCCGCTGCACGTCGGCCTCGTTGTAAAACGGCGGCGGCGCGTACGGTTCGTTGTGCATGCCCCGTGCCTTTAAATGCGCTTGTAGATTCGCCGCATCTTCGAGCACGATGTTCATCAGCGGCCGCGTCGGCGGCGTGCAGAAGATCTGTCCGCGAAACCCGTCGTGCACGAGTTTGGGCAGATAGCCCACGTGATCGATATGACCGTGCGTAACGATAACCGCGTCAATCTCGGTTGCGGGCACCGGCAGCGGCGCGGTGTTGAGCGCCGTAATATCTTTTAGCCCTTGAAAGAGACCGCAATCGACAAAGACGTGCTTTCCTCCGGTCGTGATGAGGTGTTTGCTGCCGGTGACGGTGCCGGCAGCGCCGACGAAGGTTACTTCAGCCACGTGTCTCCTGCGTGATTCTGGGATGCTCGGGCGGAATTGCCGTTGCGGTGCGGTTAAAGGCGTGTGCGCTCGGACGATCCGTCCGCCGGTAAATCTCCAAGCAGCGGTCCACTAACCGTTCCGGATTGTCGTCCGTAACGAGCGTCGTGCCGGTCTCTTTCTGCACCATCTTCACGATGCTCTCGAACTCGTCGGAGATGCCTCCGGAGTGCTGCAGCACGCCGATCAATTTGCCTTCGTCGTATGCGATGCAAAACTCGCCAAGCGTGCCGCTTCGGCCGCCGACGAACAGCACGAAGTCCGAACTGTGAATATTGTGCGTCTCGCGGCCCATCAATCCCGAGCCCGTAAAGACCATCGTCGTATATGGCTGCAGCGGCGATCCATAAACGTTGACGTGCTCTTCGGGTGAGAGTGCCGGCGAAACGCCGAGGCTAATGCCGCCCTCTTCGTGTGCGCCGAGGACCGCCGCATGCGGAAGTCCCGGACAGGCACCGGTGACGATGGTGCAATCGAGCTGCGCGATGCGCCGGCCCAACCGCTTTGCGAGGTCTAGCTCGCCGTCGGTCAATACGCCGCCGGCCGAGCCCATGACGCCGACTTGCAGTTTCATTTTGAAAGGCGCTCCGCCCTAGGCTGCGCGCCCCCCGTCGTAAACGACGGGGCCCCCGATTTTCTCATGGCGCCTAATTGTGTAGCTAACATGAATGTTCCCCGTGGGCGCCGCAGTAGTGCGTGTGGATTACGCGGAGTTGCAAAGGCGTTGGAAGCAGCTGAGAGGGCGCGGCGACCTTACCGTGCGCGAGGTGGCGTGCGAAGGCGCGGCGCGTACGCTCTTGTGCGTCGAATACGGCGAGCGGCACGCACCGTCGATACAAATCGCCGCGGGGGTTCACGGCGACGAACCCGCAGGCGCGCTTGCGCTCGTCGAACTTGCGGAACGCGCCGAACTCGATCCGCGCTTCGCCTACAAGCTCTGGCCGTGCACCAATCCCAGCGGTTTCGAGATCGGATGCCGTGAAAACGCCGAAGGGATCGACGTCAACCGCAGCTTCGGTCGCGGCGGCGCAACGCCGGAAGCGCGCGCGCTGATAACCGCAAACCGGGATCGCAAATTCGTCCTGTCGATCGATCTGCACGAAGACGACACGTGTTCCGGTTTTTACGTTTACGAGTACGGTGCGCACGGATGCGGCGCCGCAGCGATCGCCGCGGTAAGCGCAGCCGGATTTCCGGCCGACGAGGACGTGCTGCACCCCGATGCCGCCCACGAAATGGAAGCAATTGGAGGCCTTTCCTTCACGCTGGCAATGTCGCGCCGGGCCGCCCACCGCGCGCTCACGTTCGAAACGCCTGTCTGCCTGCCGCTCGCGCAGCGCGTTGAAATTCACAGGATTGCGGTAAAGGCAGCCATCGCCGCGCTTTCGAACCTGGAGCATCATGGCTGAACGCGATTCGCTCGAAGTTGACGTCCTGTTCGTGGGTGCCGGCCCGGCAAGTTTGGCCGGTGCAATCCGCCTCATGCAGCTCGCAAAGGCGGCAGGCAAAGAACTGGAAGTCTTGGTCATCGATAAAGCGGGCGAGATCGGCAATCACGGATTGTCCGGTGCGGTTATGGATCCGCGCGCGCTCGACGAGCTGCTGCCGGATTGGCGCGGCGAAGCGCCGGTGGAATCGCCGGTAACCGGCGACCAACTCTGGGTGCTGCTCGGCCAAAACAAGATCAAAGCACCGATCGTGCCGCCGATGATGAACAACAGCGGCAAATACGTCGCGTCGCTGCAGAAGATGGTCAAGTGGATGGCCGCCAAGGCGGAAGACGCCGGCGCGCAAGTCTTCGGCGAGTTTCCCGGCCAAGAGCTATTGTTTGAAGGCGATCGCGTAGTCGGCGTTCGCACCGGCGACAAAGGCCTGGACAAACACGGCAACAAGAAGCCGAACTACGAACCCGGTGCGGATATTTTGGCGAAGGTCGTCGTCCTTGGCGAAGGCCCGCGCGGAACGCTGACAAAGCAGGCGGTGCCGCGTTTGAATCTCGACGCGAACAGCGATCCGCAAGTGTATGCCGCGGGCGTTAAAGAGCTGTGGCAGTGTCCGCCGGGAACCGTTAAAGCCGGCAGCGTGATTCACACGCTCGGCTTTCCGTTACCGAACGATACGTTCGGCGGCGGCTTCATCTACGGCATGGCGAACGACGTGTTGGACGTCGGCTTCGTCACCGGCTTGGATTATCAAGACCCGACGACCGATCCGCACAACGTGTTCCAAATGTTCAAAACGCATCCGGCCGTCAAGAGTTTGCTGGACGGCGCGAAGTTGATTCGCTACGGTGCGAAAGCGATTCCGGAAGGCGGCCTGTTCGCGATGCCGCGGTTGTATGCCGACGGCTTGCTCGTCATCGGAGACTCCGGCGGTTTCCTAAACGGTATGCGATTGAAGGGCATTCATCTGGCGATGAAGTCGGGCATGCTCGCCGCCGAAACCGCGTTCGAAGCGCTGACCGCAGACGATACCTCCAGTGCAAAACTCTCCGCGATGCAGACGAAGTTCGAAGCATCGTGGGCCTATACTGAATTGCGAACGGCGCGCAACTTCCACCAAGGTTTTCATAACGGGCTGTTCGCGGGCATGCTGAACACGGGACTCGGAATGATCAGCGGCGGACGCGGGTTCGGCGTGAGCGATCATCTTGCCGGTCACGCCGGCTTCGAACGCATGCAGAAACGCGGCTACAAACCGAAAGAGTCTCCGCGCGCCGTTATCGACAACGTCCTCACGTTCGATAAACTCACCGACGTGTACAACAGCGGCACGATGCACGAGGAAGATCAGCCGTGCCATCTGCACGTTTCCGATACGAATATCTGCCGCGACAAGTGCACCGTTGAATACGGAAATCCGTGCCAGTACTTCTGTCCCGCGAAAGTTTACGAACCGGTCTTTCAAAAAACCGGCAGCGACGGTTCTGCAGCGGTAACGGGCGAGCTGACCATCAACTTCACCAACTGCGTGCACTGCAAGACCTGCGACATCGCCGACCCGTATCAGATCATCACCTGGGTACCGCCGCAAGGCGGCGAGGGTCCGGTCTACACCGGAATGTGATCCGCCGGTGAACGCACTTGTCGTAGGCGGCGGCGTCATCGGTCTTTCGATCGCGCTCGAACTCTCGCAGCGCGGAGCGGACGTAACGGTTTATGATACCGGTGAGCCCGGTCGCGCGGCGTCGTGGGCGGCGGCCGGCATGCTCGCACCTCGCACGGAACGGTTGGCGAATGCGCAGATGCAAGAGCTTTGCGAGCGTTCGCTTTCGCTCTATCCTTCGTACGCGCAGCGCGTGCACGAGATGAGCGGCGTCGATCCGCACCTTCGCCTGAACGGCATTATCAACGCGGCGTTCGATGACGCATCGTTCGAACGCATGGGCGAACATGCAGGTGTGCTTTCGGCATCCGGAGGTCGCGTCCAACTGCTCTCGCGCAGCGATCTGCTCTTTACGGAACCGGCCCTGAGCGCGCGGGTACGCGGCGGGATGCTGTTGGAAGGCGAAGGACAGATCGACAATCGCCGCCTGGGCCGGGCGCTGCTTGCAGCATGCACGAGCCGCGGCGTGCGCGTCGAAACGAACGTGCGCGAACTGCAGCTCGAGTTCGACTCGCGCCGTTTGCTGGGCGTGCGCACATCGAGAGGTTTCCGCGCAGCGGATGCGGCCGTGAACGCGGCCGGTGCGTGGGCATCGCACGTCGCCGGCGTGCCGCAAGAATGCAACGTTCCGGTACGGCCGGTTAAAGGCCAGATGCTGGCGCTGCAGCTGCCCGCGGGAATGGTGCGGCGGACCACGTGGATTCCGGGCGCATATCTCGTCCCGCGCGACGACGGACGTTTGCTGGTCGGCGCTACGGTAGAAGATGCGGACGACGTCCGCGTGACGGCGGGCGGCGTGGACGCGCTGCTGCACGCGGCAACCGCGGCTGCGCCTGCGTTGCGAGATTTCGCTATCTCCGAGATGTGGGC
>DASSRQ010000044.1:0-58526 GCA_035701665.1 Vulcanimicrobiaceae bacterium | reverse complement strand
GCTTCCGCCGACGGAGAACAATCCGACGCCCGTTCCGCCGTTGCCGCCGCCGCCGCCGATGCTTTGCGCGAAGATCGCATCGTTACCGAAGGTCGGGTTGCTGCCGCCGCTGCTGGAGCTCGTCGAGTTCGTCGCGATCGTTCCGGTGTTGAACACCGCAACGTTGCCGCCGGGGCTGGTCGAACTTCCGCTGCCGCCCAAGCCCACGATGCCGACGCCTGCGCCGCCGTTACCGCCGCCGCCGCCGATGCTTTGCGCGAGCAACCCTTTCGCTCCGCCGCCGTAGGTCGTAATCGCCGCACCATTGCGTACCGTTACGCCGCCGCCGTTTCCGCCGACCGAACCGCTGCCGCCGGCACCGAAAAAGAGCGCGCCGCCGTCGCCGCCGCTTCCGCCCGCGCCGCCGATGCTCTGCGCGATAAGCCCGGTGGAGCCCGCGCCGAATGTGGTTATCAACGAATCGAAGCTCGTCGTAACGCTGACGTCGCCGCCGTTACCGCCGTTGCCGCCGCCGCCGGAAACGGAGACGAGTCCGAAGCTGCTGCCGCCGACGCCGCCGTAACCGCCGATGCTCTGCGCGAGCAATCCGATCGATCCGTTGCCGAACGTTTCGATCGAGCCCGGTTTGCCGCCGCCGGTGTCGCCCAAATTGACGGTAACGCTGCCGCCGTTTTCGCTCGGGCCGCCGCTGCCGCCGCTGAAGTTGAGGCCGCCGCCGCCGCTTCCGCCGCCGCCGCCGATGCTTTGCGCGATGACGCCGTCGGATGCATCGCCGACCGTCGTGACGTCGCTGAAGATCGTAAGCGAGACGCTTCCGCCGACACCGCCGACGCCGCCGTCGCCCGCGGAGAGCGCGCCGTTGCCGTCGCCGCCGTTTCCGCCGTTGCCGCCCGCGCTTTGCACGAAGACGCCCGGCTCGTTAAACGCTGAGGTAAAAACAGTCAGCGTTGGCTCGATGGTGATCGTGAGATTGCCGCCGGCTCCGCCGCTGCCGCCGTTACCGCCGCCGCAAACGCATGCATCGGCATCGCCGCCGCCGCCGCCGTTCGCGCCTTTCGACTGCACGAACATGCCGTAACTCGCGCTGCCGAAATCTTCAATGGCCTGCACGCCGTTCGCGGCCGGAAACAGATCGAGCGTCTGATTTTGGCCCGGATTACCGTTATCGCCGTCGCCCGGAGAGACCACCACGGCGCCCGTCGATCCGCCCGATGCGGGATCGGGGCTGCCGTTGAAGATGTCGTTGAGCGGGTTGATAAGCGTGGGCGGATTTGCCGCGCAGTTTAAGTTCCATCCGCCCAATCCGTTCGGCGTTACCGAACAGGGATTGGTCGTCGCGCGCGCGTTCGCCGGAGAAAATACGAATGCCGCGGCGGTGATAAACGCAAAAGCAAGCAGCGATTTGGCGTACACCATAACGATACCCCACAAAAGCCACGCCTGTATTGTCCGGGCAGGCGTGCATCAACACTACGCCTCGCTTGGCAGCACCATCAAGAAAGCGCGTGCGCGATTTACCATCGCCTTGATCCAATTACTTTAAGAGTCGAAATTGCCGGGTAAATAAAAAAAGAGACCGCCGGCGGCGATCTCTTTTTTAAAACCCGGAATACTCTATTTTTTAACAGCTTGCTTTGCGGTTTGCGCCAAGCTTTTGAACGCCGCGCCGTCGGATACGGCGAGTTCGGCGAGTGCTTTGCGGTTGAGCGTAACGCCGCTCTTTTTCAGACCGCTCATGAAGACCGAGTACGTCAGGCCCTCTTTGCGAACGGCCGCGTTGATGCGGCTGATCCACAATGCGCGGAAGTCGCGCTTGCGGACGCGACGGTCGCGATAAGCGTAGGCAAGCGAGTGCAGCAGCGCTTCGTTCGCAACGCGATAGTTGCGGCGGCGCGCGGCGCGGAAGCCCTTGACGAGCTTCATCACTTTGCGGCGGTGTTTGAGTCCGTGAAGACCGCGTTTAATACGTGCCATCTAAGATGCGTCTCCTACACCAGGTACGGAATCGTCGGCGCCAAGCGCTTCAGATCGCCCTTGAATACGGGTTGATCTTTACGGAATTTACGTTTGCGCTTGCGCGTGCGCTTGCTCATGATGTGGCCGCAGCCGCTGAACTGGTGACGGTGCTGAACGACGCCGTTCGCACTCACCTTCACACGCTTTGCGGTACCACGGTGGGTACGGATCTTAGGCACTGGTAGGCTCCTTCGTTTTGTCCTCGGGCTCGGCGGGCTCGGCGGGCTCGGCAGGCTCGGCAGGCTTCTGGTCGCGTTCTTTCTCGTGCTCGTGAGCGGACAAGAATTTCGGCGGACCCGTCGGCGTCGCACGCGGCGCGAGGATCATGAACATGTTTTTTCCTTCGAGTTTCGGATCGCGTTCGATCGTCGCGATGGGCGTCATATCGGCGGCCATGCGGTCGAGCAGCTTGCGCCCGAAGCTCGTATACGTAATCTCGCGTCCCCGGAACATGATCGTGACTTTGATCTTGCTGCCGTCGAGCAGCAGACGTTCGGCCATGCGGGCCTTGGTCTCGTAATCGTGCGTCTCGATCTTCGGGCGCAGCTTCACTTCTTTTAATTCGAAGTTTTTCTGCTTCTTACGCGCGTCTTTGTCTTTCTTCGACTGCTCGTACTTGAGGCGTCCGTAATCGCCGATCTTGCAAACCGGCGGCTGAGCGGTTGGCGACACTTCGATCAGATCGAGACCTGCCGTGCGCGCGCGCTGCAGCGCATCTTCCGTAAGCATGATTCCGAGCTGACTGCCGTCGTCGTCAATCACGCGCACTTGGCGGATGCGGATCTGGTCGTTTACTCTGAGCGGTCTTGCTATGAGCGATTACTCCTTAAAAAACAAAAGACGTTGCCGAAGACGACAACGCTGCACGCGGAACCTACCGGCGGTTCCTCGGAAGCGACCGGATCGCCCGTAGGCATCCGGTGAGTCCTCGACAAGCTCGGACTACTTCGGCTCAAGGAGTTTACCACAGGATGGGGGCCGGACGTCAAGGACTTCCGGTGGGCGGGTCTTCTTGAAGCACCCGCCCGGTGCGGGGGTCGATTTTGCGCTGGACGGTGTCCTCGGCGACGGCTACGACGAGGCCGATCTCGTCCCGTATAGAGGTATAGCGGTTATTCGGGGTCTGGGACGGCCGCGGCTCGATCTGCCACAGCACGTCGCCCTTTTCGGTCAGGCCGTAGATGTTCTGCGGGAAGTGCTCCTCGGGGGGTACCGCAAGCAGCACGACCTCGACGCCTTCAACGCTCAGCTTCTGCTTGACCGGATAGGCCGGCAGTTCGGGAAAGGACGCGGCGTTCATAGCCTACGTGTACCCAGCCCGGTGCAGCGCCTTGCCGGTTTCCGAGAGCCATCGCGCGCACAGATCCTCGCTCGCTTCCAGAGCAACACAGCGCCGCAAGTGCGGCAAGCGCTGAAAGCGATCGCCTAAGCCGGCCGCGAGCAGCGCTTCGAAGTGTTCTGCGGGGCCGCACAGCACCGTGGCGTCCGCTTCATATAAAATGTCGGCGCATTCGCGCACATCGAACTCGCGCTCGCGCACGATCGAGCAGGCGCCCGCGTAAAAAGGTGCGAGCGCGTACGCGCGCCAGGACGCTGCGGCGAAAGCGAGCGTGCTCCAGACGCGATCGCTGGCGCGCAGTTCCAACACATCCATCGCGACGCGCACGATATCTTCGGGCGCGGCCGTATCGGGATCGTAAACGTCGCGGTAATTCTTGGCGGCAAGCACGAGCGTGTCCATGCGCGCCCACCCGTCGCGCTCTTCACCGACGAGCATGTACAGCGTGTGCTCCGGCAGCCGTTCCTGCAGCCACTCGACAGCCGGGCGGCGCCGCCTATTGGTTACGAGCGCCGCGACGGGCGGATGGGTGAGCAGGTCGAGCAGATCGTCGCCGCCCGGCTCTTCCGGACACTCCACGTCCTTTGCGCCCAAACGCTCCAGGCCGAGCATGAGGAAGAGGCAGCGCTGCGTGTTCGCGTTGCACAATGCGACGCGGTCGCCTTCGCGAATGCCGAGCGCGCGCAGGACCGATGCGTACCGCGCAGTCCAATCCGCGACTTCGGTATACGAATAGTCGCGCCGGTGACCGTAGTGGTCGATGAAGACGATTGCGGTGCGGGTCGAGGCCGCTAGTCGGTCGACGGCGGCGTACACAGAACGTTCTTAAATGCTTCCACCAGAAGGTCGATTGCGGCCGCGTCTATCGTGAGCGGCGGCGCAATGCGCAAGACGTTGTCGTGCGTATCTTTCGCGACGACGCCCAGCTTCAGCAGCCGTTCGCACAGCGGACGCGCTTTTACCGTAAGTTCGAGGCCGATGAGCAATCCGCGGCCGCGGATCTCGCGCACGATCGGCGACTGCATCGCCTGGAGCGCCTTTACGATCTCCCCGCCGGCGCGGCGCGCGCGCGCCGGTAAATGCTCTTCGACGATGACGTCCATCGCGGCGATGGCAACGGCTGCGCCCAGCGGATTTCCGCCGAACGTGCTGCCGTGATCGCCCGCTTTGAACAGCAGCAGCAGTTCGCTGGACGCGAGCACCGCCGAGACGGGATAGAAGCCGCCGCCGAGCGCTTTACCGACGATCAGCACGTCGGGTTTGATACCGTCATGATCGCACGCAAACAGATCGCCCGTGCGGCCGAGTCCGGTTTGAATCTCGTCGGCGATAAACAGCACGCGATGCTCGCGGCACAGCGCCCAAGCCCGCTTCAAGAATCCCTCGGGCGGCACGATAACGCCGCCCTCGCCTTGAATCGGCTCGATGAGGATCGCGCACGTGTCCGGCGTGATTGCCCGTTCGAGTGCGGCAAAGTCGCCGTATTCGACAAACACGAAGCCCGGCGTAAACGGGCCGAAGCTGCGGCGGTACTCGGGTGTCGAACTGGCGCTGATCGCAGCCGTCGTCCGCCCGTGAAAATTGTTGTTGAAAACGACGATCTCGGCTTTCCCGTCGGGAATGCCCTTCGTGTCGTACCCGTACCGGCGTGCCAGTTTGATCGCGGTTTCCACCGCCTCGACGCCGGTGTTCATGGGAAGCGCCATCTCGAACCCGCAGAGCGAGGTCAGTTTGCGCAGAAACTCGCCCATGCGATCGTTGCGCATCGCCCGCGACGTCAGCGTAACGCGCGCCGCTTGTTCCACGAGCGCCTCGCGGATCTTGGGGTGGCAGTGGCCTTGGTTGACCGCGGAGTACGCGCTCACGCAGTCCAGGTACCGGTTTCCCTCGACGTCGTACAGCCAGACGTCCTCGGCACGGTGGACGACGACATCCAACGGATGATAGTTGTGTGCTCCGTACCGGTCTTCCAATGCTATGAATTCGTGGCTGTCTGCGCGAACGTCCGCCATCATAACCAGCACTTAAGGACCAGCAGGATACCAACCTCTTTTATGCCTGATGCCGCGTACGCACGCGCGCGCGAACGTTTACAGCGCTTTTTAGAACGCGACGGCGACCGCATCGGCGTTTCTACGCGGACGCTTGCTTTCGATCACGGCCGGCGCACGGAACACGCGACGGTCCTTTTTCACGGGCTGTCCGCCAGTCCGCGCCAACTCGTCGCTATCGCCGAAGGCCTGCACGCCCGCGGTCACAACGTGTTCGTTCCGCGCCTGCCGCGCCATGGGTATCGCGACCGGCACAGCCGCGCGCTCGAAACGCTGGATTCGCGGCAGCTCAAGGCCTGTGCCGCGGATGCGCTGGAGATCGCGCATGGCTTCGGCGAGCGCGTGCACGTCGCGGGATTTTCGCTCGGCGGTCTCTTGAGCTGCTACGCCGGCCAGATCGCGCCGGTGCACAGCGCCCTTGCGCTCTCGCCGTTCCTGGGCGTCAAGTTTTTGCCGGCTTCACTTCGCGCGCTGGCCGCGCGGCTCGCATTGGCGCTGCCGAACCAGTTCTATTGGTGGGATCCGATTTTGCGCGAGCGCCAGCAGCCCGATCACGGCTACCCGCAGTATTCGACGCATGCCATCGCGCACGGACTCAGCCTCGCCGACGAGTTGTTTGCGCGCGCACGAACCGAAGCGCCGGCGGCGGAACGTCTTACGCTCGTTACGCACCGGTGGGAGCCGGCGGTGAACAATCGCGCGATCCATAAACTCGCGCGTTTGTGGGCCGCGTCGAAACCGGGATCGCTCGAGATCGTGAAACTCCGCGGCGTACCGATGGTGCACGACATCGTCGAGCCGAAACGGTATCCTGCACTCGCGCAGCGCGTGAACGCACAGCTCGTCGAGATGATCGACCGGTGAAGCGCTGTTCGTGGGCGCGCAGCGACCTGGCCGTTGCGTATCACGACGAAGAGTGGGGAGCACCGGTTCACGACGATCGCGTACACTTCGAGTTCTTGATTCTCGAAGGCGCGCAAGCCGGGCTGAGCTGGGAAGTCATTCTACGTAAGCGGGATCGCTACCGCGCGGTGTTCGCACAGTTCGATCCGGTCCGGGTGGCACGTTTCAGCGAAAAGAAGATCGCCGCGCTGCTCGAAGACGAGGGCATCGTGCGCAACCGGCTCAAAGTCGCTTCGGCTGTTACGAATGCAAAGGCGTTTCTGCGTGTCCAGCGCGAGTTCGGCTCGTTCGATGCCTACGTGTGGAACTTCGTGGGCGGAAAGACGGTAAAAAGCCGGCGCAAAGCCGGCGAACCGCTGCCGGCAACCACGCCGCTGTCCGACGCGCTCAGTAAAGATCTGCGCAAACGCGGATTCCGTTTTGTCGGATCGACCATCTGTTATTCGTACATGCAGGCCGTCGGCTTAGTCGACGATCACGAAACCGCGTGCTTTCGGCGGCGCGGATAGATCCGGCTGCGTCGTTCGACGCGGCGGTAGCGCGCGTTCGCGCGCTGCAGAGCTTGGATGGTCCGGAGATCCTACCGCAAGCGCATACCACGCTGCTGCATCACGGTGCACGCGCGCCGCTCGCGGTCGTGCTGCTTCACGGCTTCACGAACCATCCCGGGCAGTACCGCGCGTTCGCGCCGCTCGTCTTCGAACGCGGCGCGAACGTGCTGATTCCGCGTCTGCCCGAACACGGCGACCGCGACCGGATGACGAAACGCCTAAAGCGGCTCAAAGCGGAGATGCTGATCGAACGCGCGGTCGATGCGGTCGACGCCGCATGCGGCTTGGGCGAACGCGTCGCCGTACTGGGAATCTCGTCGAGCGGACTCATTGCGTGTTATCTCGCGCAGTTCCGCGGCGATCTTGCGCAAGCGATCGCCATCGCGCCGGAGTTTGCGATCCTCGATCTCTCGCTCGCCGCAACGCACGCCGCAGCGCTCGCGATGCGCGTTCTTCCGAATATGATGCTCTGGTGGGATCCGCGCGTGAAGAACGGGATGCATCCGCTCACGGCCTATCCGCGTTTTTCGACGCGCGCATTAGCGCAGACGCTGCGCATTGCGGGCGACCTGGAAGCGGGCGCACCGCTGCGCTCGCCCGTCCGGGCGGTCGTCAACCCGGCCGATCCCGCGGTGAACAATGCCGTAACGGAAGAAGTCGTCGCACGCTGGCGCCGCGCCGGTTCCGACGCGCGCACGATTGCGATCCCGGGCCTGCCGCGCAACCACGACATCGTAGAACCGGACAACCCCAAGGCGCGCACGGATGCGGTCTATCCCCGGTTGCTCTCACTCTTGTTCGAGGACGGGCGCACCGGCATCGAGTAACCCTCGGGCATGCAATTGCGAAACTTCAGTGCAGCGGCGCTTGCGGCCGCTTTAACAGTAACGCTCGGTGCGTGCAGCGGAAACTCGGGCTCGCAATCGTCGCAGACGTCGACGACAACGACCCAATCGAACGCGCAGGCGGGTGCAACGATCACGGCCGTCGGATCGACGGCGCTGCTGCCGCTGGTCAAACAGGCAGCAACCGATTATCAAACCAAGCACGCCGATGTAAAAATCGGTGTTTCGGGCGGCGGCTCCGTGACCGGCATCACGCAAGTCGCGCAAAAGGGCGCGGACATCGGCGACTCAGATATTCCCGCAACGGGACAGCCGGCGCTCGTCGATCATAAAGTTGCGGTCGTCGCGTTCGGCGTTGCGGTCAACCCGCAGGCCGGCGTGAAGAATCTAACGACGCAGCAGATTCGCGATATCTTCAGCGGCAAAATCACCAATTGGAAAGCGGCCGGCGGCGCCAATCAGGCGATTACGATCATCAACCGTCCGCGCAGCTCCGGAACGCGCGCCGTGTTCGTCGACAAGGTTATGGGCGGCGCGCAGCCGAGCGACGCGGGCTTGACGCAAGATTCGTCGGGAACCGTTGCTACGATGGTCTCGCAGACCGCGGGAGCGGTTTCCTACGTTGCGATGGGCTACGTCAAACCGGGACAGCAGGTCGCCGTTGCAATTAACGGCGTAGCGCCGAACGATGCGAACGTGCAGAGCGGCAAGTATCCGTTCTGGTCGTACGAGCACATGTTCACCAACGGCCAGCCGGCCGCGAACGTAGCCGATTTCATCAACTTCGTCACGACCGACACGACGCTGCTTTCGCAGCTGCACTTCATCCCCGTCTCGACGATGAAGGTGCACTAACCTACGGCAGACTCGGAAGCGGCAGCGAGGGACGCGCGGAGAGATCCGGATACGGTTCGACGTGCTTCGTTGCCGCTTGCGAGACGAGGTTGATCGCAAAGTCCAGCTGCGGATCTTTACCGGCGCGGTAATCGTGCGGCGCGATATCGATGTCGTAATCCGGATCGGTGCCGTAGTTTTCGACGTTCCAGCCGACGTCTTTGAACCAGAACGAAAACTCCGGCTGCGTGGTGACCGTGCCGTCAACGAGTGCGTGATACGGATTGATGCCGATCACGCCGCCCCACGTGCGCTTTCCGACGAGCGGACCGATCTTGTACAGCTTGAAGCAGTGGCTGAAGATATCGCCGTCGGATCCCGCAAACTGATTCGTTAGCGCAACGATCGGCCCGGCGACCGATTCGGGCGGATACGGCATCGGTTTGTTGCTGTGGCGGGACACGTCGTACCCGACGCGTTTACGCACGAGTTTCTCGAGCAGCAGCGGCGAGACGTGGCCGCCCCGGTTGTAACGCACGTCGACGAGCAAGCCGTCGCGATCGAACTCCGAGAGATAGCCGCGGTGAAACTCCGAGAATCCCCACGGACCCATATCCGGAACGTGCACGTAGCCGATCGTTCCGTTCGTTTTTTCGTGCACGTACGCGCGGTTGGCGTCGACCCACGCGCGATAGCGCAGGGGCTGCTCGCTTGCCAACGCGCGGACAGCGATAGTCCGCTCTTGTCCGCCGCGCAGCAGCGTGACCGCGACGTCGCGCCCGGCCATGTTGACCAGCGCCTGCTGCGGCGTGAGATCGTCGCTAAGCCGGCGTCCGCCGATCGCCACGATGACGTCGCCGGGTTCGACGTTCAAACCGGGCTCGGCAAGCGGCGAATCTACCTCGCGGTTCCACGAGTCGCCGCGGTACAGGCGTTCGACTTGCCAGCCGTTCCCGGCTCGCTTGAGATCGGCTCCCAAAAATCCGCTGTTGTAGTCGGGCGGCCGGCGCAAGTCGCCGCCGATCTCGTACGCGTGCGAGGTTCCGAGCTCGCCGTGCATCTCCCAGATGACGTCCGATAACTCGCTGCGCGTTCGCACGAGCGGCAGCAGTTCCGCGTACCGGTCCTTAACGCGGTCCCAGTCGATGTCGGACATATCCTCGACCCAAAACTGCTCGGTCTGCATGCGCCATGCTTCCATATACATCTGACGCCACTCGGCCGGCGGATCGATCTCGACGTTGATGCGATCGAGGTCGATCCAGCCGCTCTTGCGGCCGGGTTCTGAAGGCGGTTTCGCATCGTCGCCGTCGTCGGGCAGATCGGCAAGCGCATCGATGATGCGCAGGCGGTCGTGCGACGTATAGGCCAGCGTGTGATTGTCGCTTGCAAGCGCGATATCCGAGACGTCTTGCGCCACGGTCGCACTGCGCTGCTGTTCGAAATCGTACGCGACGAGTGTGCCGCCCGGCGCATCGTCGTCCCAGCCGCGATCGCCCGGCTTGATGCCGCGAACTTCGAATCGCGTGAAATACACGCGCCCGCGTACGGCCGCTACGTCGCCGTAGTCGCCTTCGTCGACCGGGAAGCTGAGGATGCGGCCGGTGATGCCGTCTTTGTCGATATCGATGCGCGGCGGCTTGTCGGCGCGTTTGCGTTCCTCTTGCGCGTCTTCGCGTTCGTGTTCGTGCTCGCGGTGAACCGGTTTGGGCTTGGGCGAGAACGGATTCGGCACGTCTTTGCGCAGCGTCACCAAAAACGGCCGCTGTGCTTGCGGGAAGCTGAGATTGAACTGCAGCGCATCGTAGACCGGATCGAAGTCGCGCGTCGAGATGAAGTACAGATACTTCCCTTCCGGATCCCACGCGGGCGCTTGATCGACGCGGAGCGTCGGCGTTACGTCGAAAGCGTCGCCCGATTTGCACTTTACGATGCGGATGATCGCGCGGTTGTCGCCGCCGGGCCACCACACGTACGCGAGCCACCGGCCGTCGGGGGAAAACGCGAGATCGGTAACGCGATTGCCAAGACTCTTGTCCAGCACGCGCAGCGAGCCGTCGTTGTCGACGAGCACGAGTTCGTAGCGGTGATTTGCAAATGCGATGCGATCGTTTGACGGCGAACACACGAGCTCGGTGACGCGGCCGATATCGCCGCTGGTAACGATCCGCATCGTACCGCCGGCTTCCGCACCGGCAATTGCAATCTGCTCGTAGCCGTTCTCATCGGTCGTGAGTGCGATTCGCTTTCCGTCGTGCATCCAGGCAATGTTGCGATAACGCACGCCGGGTTTGTCGCCGTGGTTGAGCGGCGCGTCCTCCCACAGCGGCATCGTGAACGGGCGGCCGCGCGCGATCAGCGCGATGCGCGTTCCGTCGGGCGAGGGCGCGAACTCGGTGAACTCTTCGCTGCCGGCTGCAAACCGGCGCGCGGTCTGCGGTGCCGCCGAAGGTACGTCGATCGCGAGTTCGCGCGTTTCGCCGGACGCGATGTCGTAACAATACAGCACTGCGCCTGCGCTATACACGATGCGCATTCCGTCGGTTGACGGGAAGCGCGCATAGTAATCGTTGTGATGCGTATGCCGCTGCACGTCGCCGCCGGCAAGATCGCACGAGTACAGATTTCCGATGCCTTCGTGATCGGAGAGAAAATAGATCCGCTCGCCGATCCACATCGGCCACGTCGGATTGCCGTCGGGAAGCGGCAGTTTGTCGAACTCTCCCGGTTCGCGTACGTCGGCCCACACTTCGCCCGAGGTGCCGCCGCGATACCGCTTCCAGCGCGCCGCGTCCGTTTCGTTACGCCCGATCGCGAAACGTCCGTGCGGACCCGGCGAAAGCGACTTCATGTGACCGAGTTGCAGCTCGCGCGGCTCTCCGCCGTTTGCCGCGATCGCGAAGCCGCGAGTCTCGCGCATATACCATGCGCTGGGGTTGCCCACGAAGTAGATCTCGCTTCCGTCCGGGCTCCACGCGCTCGTCATCGTCGCGGTACCGCCGAGGTACGTCAGCCGCTGCGCGCGGCCGCCGCGGGCGGGCATCGTATAAAGTTCGGGGTGGCCTTCGTCGGTAGCGACAAACGCGATCGTCTGCGCGTCGGGCGAGACGCGCGGGAGCGAACAGGCTCCTTGCGAGGTCGTCAGGCGCATCGCCGTACCGCCGGCGAGCGGCGCCGACCACAGGTCGTCCTCGCAAACGAAGATGACGCGGTCGCCCGCGAGTGCCGGTTGACGCAAGTACCCCTGATTCATTCGCGCAGGGTTGGGCGTGCAATTGCGGGCGTCCCGCCGGGCTTGCGGCCGCCATTGCTTTGTGATACAAAGTTAATATGCATGCGGCAATCGTGATGGACGGCAACCGGCGCTGGGCGCGCCTGCGCGGATTGGCTCCGGCCGACGGACACGCGGCCGGCGAAGCGGCGCTGCGCCGGATCGTCATGGCCGCTCCGCGTCTCGGTGTGCGCACGCTGACCGTCTTCGGGTTTTCCACCGAGAATTGGTCGCGCGGCTCCGACGAGGTCGGCGCGCTGATGCGTCTGATCGCCTCGTTCGCCTCGATCCGTAAAGACGAGCTGCTTGCCGCCGGCATCCGCGTGCGCGTTCGCGGCGATCTCGCCAGACTGCCGTTTGCGGCGCGAGCGGCACTGCGCGCGCTCGAACGTGCGAGTTCGGGCAACAGCCGTCTAACGCTCGTCCTCGCAATCAACTACGGCGGACGCGACGAGATTTTGCGCGCGGTCCGTTCGATCGCACGCGATCGCGTTGCGCACGATGCGATTACCGAAGACGTGTTCCGCAGCCATCTCGATCTGCCGGACGTCGGCGATCCCGAGATCGTGATCCGTACCGGCGGCGAGCAGCGCCTCTCGAACTTTCTGATCTATCAGTGCGCGTACAGCGAGTTCGTTACGCTGCCCGTGCTGTGGCCCGATTTTGAAGAAGAGCATCTAGCGCAAGCCGTCGCGCAGTTCGGCGGCCGGCAGCGGCGGTTCGGCGCCTAGGCGCCGCCGATAGGAAACGCGACGAGCAAGCCGTTGAATCCGCCGGCGACGATCGTGCGCCCGGCCAAGATGGGCGATCCTACATTGAATTGTGTCGCAAAGCGGTGTTCCGAGCGCTTGCGGCCCGTGCGCGCATCCACAGCGTAAAAATAACCCGCGCGGTCGCCGAAATACAGCGTGCCGGAGTTCAGCACCGATCCGCCCTTCACCACACCGCGCGTTTTCATACGCCATCGTACGCGCCCGGTGCGTGCATCCAAGGCGTGCATATACGGCGCGACCGACGACCCTTCGAACACGGTGTCCGGCGTTGCAAGCGGGATGGCCGCTTCGTTTCGGGGTTTGAGCGTGCCGCTTTCGAGCGCGACGTCCCACGCGAGTACGCCGGTCTGCATGTCGACGGCAAATGCGTGCATGCGCACCGGATCGCCTATCAAGTTTTGATACGCGGGTTTGCGCGTACGCAGATAGTTGCAGAAGATCAAGCCGCCGGCTGACGCCGCCGGACAATCGCCCATACCGCTCGCGCGCACGTCGAACTCGTGCTTCCAAAGAATGCCGGGCGTCTGCGCGTGAAGACGCCAAAGCGCGTTCGTTAGCGCGCCCGACGTAACGTAACTGCCGTCACCTACCGGCAGGATGGCACTCATCGATGCGATGGACGATAAATTGACTTGATACAGCGGCCGTCCGTCGCGCGGATCGAATGCGGACAAAAAGCCGCCGCCGCTGTGCTGCACGAGAACACCGCCTACGATGGCCGGCGTCGGCATCGCGCTCCCCGGTAAAGGCCGCCGCCAACGCAGTTCGCCCGTCCGCGCATCGACGGCGATGAGCTCCGAAGCGTGGCTACCGACGCGCACCGGATGCTCCGGCGTTCCCAACATCGGATCGGCGTTGCCTTCACCGACGATGACCAGACCGCGATAGACGAGCGGTGCCGACATCAGCGGGTTGAACGCGCGAAAGAGCCAGCGCGTCCGGCCCGTGACCGGATCGAGTGCGGCGAGCTCGCCCGCGTTGTCGGCGACGAACAGCGAACCGCCCGCAAGCGTCGGGCTCGAAGAAAAGCCGCCGCGAAACGTGCGAGTCCAGCGAACCGAGAGCGTACCGGGAATGACGGCGTTTGAAGCCGCGTTCAAACGAAACTGCGTCCACTCGGCGGGTGCGTCGAGCAGCGAGCTAACGGCAAGCATCAGTGCCAGGAGCAGCGCGAGCACGAAGCGCACTTCCATTGCCGATGGACGTCCTCCGCCAATTCGAACAAGGCTCGATCCGCGCGCTGGCGCGTGCAATCTCGCAAGCAGAGTCCGGCCGGGGTGCCGGCCTTATCCGCCACCTCTACGCAAAAACGGGGCGTGCGATGACGATCGGGCTAACCGGTCCGCCGGGCGTCGGCAAATCGACGCTGGGCTCGGCGCTCGTGAAGAAGGCGCGTTCGCTCGGCAAGCGCGTGGGCGTCATCTCGGTGGACCCGAGCTCGCCGTTCTCACACGGCGCGCTGCTCGGCGACCGCATCCGGTTGACCGAGCACTTCACGGACAAAGACGTCTTCATCCGATCGATGGCCAGCCGCGGGCACCTGGGCGGCCTCGCAGGGGCGACGGCGGACGCCGTTCTTTTAATGGATGCGTTCGGCCTCGACGTCGTCTTGATCGAGACCGTGGGCGTCGGCCAGTCCGAGATCGAGATCGCGGAGCTCGCGCAGACGACGCTGGTCGCGCTGCAGCCCGGCAGCGGCGACTCGATTCAAGTGCTCAAAGCCGGCATCATGGAAGTCGCCGACATCTTTGTCGTCAACAAAAAAGATCACCCGATGGCCAATCAGCTCAAGCGCGAGATCCGCTCGATGATGGAGATGCTGGATTTCTCCGGCTGGGTTCCGGAGCTCGTGATGACGCAAGCGACGAGCGGCGAAGGCATCGACGATCTGTGGCAAGCGATCGAGAAACATCACGACTGGCTGCAAACCAGCGGAGAACTCGGCGCGAAACGCCAGGAAGCATTCGCGCATCAAGTGCGGCAGCTCGCGATGGGGCATCTTGCACGTCAACTCGAGCGCGAGATGCAAAACGAGGTCGCGAGCGGCGCAGATCCTTACGCTGCTGCCGAACGCGTCTTACAACAGTTCGGCGTGCACCCGGAGATTACGGACGAGCCGATCCGGCCGCCGCATATTCGCGCTTCGGTTAAGGGTTTGACGTAGTAGGTCAGGCGGCACGCGCCAAAAACGAAAGGACGAGAATCGCTGCGTCGTCGCGCGGCGAGGCCTCACCGAAAATATTTTGAGCGATGTGTTCGGCGCGGTACGCCGGTTCGACGGTTGCGGCGCCGCGAATGCATTCCAGCAAACGAAGCTCGCCGCTGTCGATGTCGCGATCTTCTTCGGTGACGCCGTCGGTGTAGAGGACGAGCATGTCGCCTTCACGCGCATCGAGCAGTTCGTCGATGTACGTCGCGTCGTCGAACGTGCCCAGCGGCGGTCCGCTGCTTGGGAGCATCTCGACGCCGCTCGCGTGACGCACGGCGATGAGCGGAGGATGGCCGGCGTTCGCGTACACGATCGCGCCCGACTCCGGAACGAAGAATCCGCACATGGCCGACGTCATCGGCTGCCGCTGCGCGAACAGCACGCGGCTGGCTTTTTCAAGAATCGTAGCCGGAGAGGTTTCGAAGTGGGCGAGCGTGAGCAGCGTCTGACGGGCGCGGCTCATCGATACGGCGGCCTGTTCGCCGTGGCCCATAACGTCGCCGATGGAAAAGAGAATGCGGCCGTCGGGCATCTCGATGGCGTCGTACCAGTCGCCGCCGATCATCGCGTCTTTGGAAGCCGGCAGATATTTCGCCGAGAGTTCGACGAGCGGCACGCTCGGCAGTTTCGGGACGAAGGCCCTGTGAAGGGTAGCGGCGATCTCGCCTTGGCTCGCTAAGAACCGTTCCAATCGAAGACTCCCATTGCGGGTGTGCTTTGCGCTGGAGCGGCGAACCAAACAAGCGTAAAACGGGGTGAGTACCCACCATACGCTGTCCGTGCCGGATTTGGCAAGGGTCGCCCTCTTGCTAGGCGTGGCATACCCTGCCCGCCTGCCGCAAAAGGGCTTGCCCTGGGTACCGCAGATGGGAGAAAGTGAAGGGTAGCGCACTTCGCGTCGAAGGAAACACCTGTGGCGAAAATGATTGAACGGCCCTCCGGACTTGGGGCGCAGCCGACGAACGAATTCGTACATCAAAAGGAACAGTGGGAAGCCGCGTCCGCCAAGGGCAAGGGCCGCCATGGCCCCGGCTCCGGTGCCGTGGACCGCACGATCTCGGATCTGCCGGTCAAATCGCTGTACGGACCCGAGGACGTCTCGCACCTGGACCTCGCGAGCGACCTCAGTTACCCCGGCCAATACCCGTACACGCGCGGCATTCATCCGAACATGTACCGTGACCGCCTCTGGACGATGCGCCAGTTCGCCGGGTTCGGGAATGCCAAACAGACGAACGAGCGCTACCACTTCCTGCTCTCGCAGGGACAGCACGGCCTTTCGGTCGCCTTCGATATGCCGACGCTGATGGGCTACGACTCGGACGCGCCGCAGTCGCGCGGCGAGGTGGGCAAGTGCGGCGTGGCAATAGACTCGCTTGCCGACATGGAGGCGCTGTTCGACGGCATCGACATGGGCGACATCACGACCTCGATGACGATCAACGGTCCCGCTTGCATCGCGCTCGCGCAATACGTCGCGGCGGCCGAGAAGAAGGGCATCCCGCGCGCGAAGCTCGGTGGAACGATTCAAGCCGACATTTTAAAAGAGTACATCGCGCAGAAAGAGTGGATCTTTCCGCCGCGTCCGCACATGCGCGTTATCGTCGACATGATGCGCTTCTGCCGCGACGAGATGCCGAAATGGAACACGATCTCGATCAGCGGCTATCACATCCGCGAAGCCGGATCGACTGCCGTTCAGGAGTTGGCATTCACGCTAGCCGACGGATTTGCGTACGTCGAGGCCGGCATAAAAGCGGGCATGGACGTGGATTCGTTTGCGCCGCGCCTGTCGTTCTTCTTTAACTCGCACATCGATTTCTTCGAAGAGATCTGTAAGTTCCGCGCCGCGCGCCGCATCTATGCGCGCCGCATGCGCGAGAAGTACGGCGCGAAGGATCCGCGTTCGTGGCAGCTGCGCTTCCACACGCAGACCGCCGGATGCAGCGCCACCGCGCAGCAGCCCGAGAACAATATCGTGCGCGTCGCATTCGAAGCGATGGCGGCGGTGCTCGGCGGCACGCAGTCGCTGCACACCAACTCCATGGACGAAGTGCTCGCACTGCCGACCGAAAAATCGGTGGAGATCGCGCTGCGCACGCAGCAGGTGCTCGCATACGAAACCAACGTGACGAACGTGGTAGACCCGCTCGGCGGTTCCTATTACGTCGAAGCGCTCACCGACGAGATGGAAAAGCAGGCCGAAGAGTATTTCCGTCAGATCGAAGAGTACGGCGGCGTCATCGAAGCGATCGAAGCCGGCTTCTTCCAACGCGAGATCGCAGATGCGTCGTACCGTTACCAGCGTTCGCTCGAAACGAAAGACCGCATCATCGTCGGCGTCAACGCGTTCGAGAAGACGGCGATCGAAGCGGATATCGATCTGCTCAAGATCACCGAAGAAGTCGAGCGCGGACAAGCGCGTGAAGTGCAAGGCGTGCGTTCCAACCGCGACAACAACGCGGTGCAAGGCACGCTCGATCGCCTCAAGGCCGCGTGCAAAGATCCCTCGGACAACCTCATGCCGCATCTGATCGATGCCGTCAACGCGTATGCGACCGAAGGCGAGATCGTCGAAGCGATGGTCGACGTTTACGGACGCTATACCGAGAAAGCAGCATTCTAGTCATGCGCATTCATTCCGAACAAGAACGGCTTTTGGCCGAACAGACGCTCAAAGAAGTCATGAGCAAACTCGAAGAAGCGCTCAAACTCGCGCGCGAACAGGAAGCGCAGCGCGAAACCTGCAGCACGGGGACACATGCCTAGACCACTGCGCATTATCATCGCCAAAGCCGGCTTGGACGGGCACGACCGCGGCGCGAAAGTCATCGCGCGCGCGCTGCGCGACGCCGGCATGGAAGTGATCTACACCGGCCTCTTTCAAACGCCCGAGCAGATCGTGCAGACGGCCATTCAAGAAGACGCCGACGGCATCGGTCTTTCCATCCTCTCCGGCGCGCACATGACGCTGTTCCCGCTCATCGTCGAACAGCTCAAGGCGCAGGGCGCGGACGACATCGTGTTTTTCGGGGGCGGAACGATACCGCCTGAGGACGCGGACGATCTTCGCGCCAAGGGCGTGTCGGCGATCTTTACGCCGGGAGCGCCGTTGTCGGAGATTATTAATTTTGTTGAGAACGCCTGCGGTAAACGTCGCGAATTAGTCGGCTGAGGCTCGGGACGGGGTGAGTCCCTTCGAAAGACGCTCGCAAATTCACATCGTGTGAATTTGCTGCTTCGCTGTAGTAGGCACGATGCCGTACATGCCGCGAGCACAGGATGTGCACATAGCGGCCTTTTTTGGAAGAACAAAGTTTTGAAATCGACATCCTGTCGAAGTCGAAAAAGTCAGAGACTTCCGGAGTGACCTACCGCACCCCGGACGACAATCCTAACCTCCTCGTTTGGAAGTAGTGTGACGGCAGTAAAAACGCGTGTAGCTCCCAGTCCCACCGGTGATCCGCATGTAGGTACAGCCTACGTCGCGCTCGTCAATCTTTGCCTCGCGAAGAAGAGCGGCGGATCGTTCGTGTTGAGGATTGAGGATACGGATCGGGTCCGCAGTACGATCGAGTCGGAGCGTGCGATTTTGAAATCGCTGCAGTGGCTCGGGTTGCAGTGGGATGGCGATCCGTTCCGGCAGAGTGAGCGCACGCATATCTATGAGACGCATGTCGATCAGCTGCTTAAAAGTGGCGGGGCGTTTAGGTGTTTTTGTTCGGCCGAGCGGCTTGAAGAGATGCGCGTGGCGCAGCGGGCTGCTAAGATGCCGCCGCGGTACGATGGTCTGTGTCTGAGTTTAACCGAAGATGAGATACGGCACCGCATGGATGCCGGCGTCGCGCATGTCGTAAGGCTGCGCGTTCCCAGCGAGGGGTCTTGCGTATTCGACGATGTGCTGCGCGGGCGTATCGAGTTCGAGTGGAAGACCGTCGATATGCAGGTGCTGATGAAGTCGGATGGGTTTCCGACGTATCATCTGGCGAACGTCGTCGACGACCATGCGATGGGCATTACGCATGTCGTTAGGGGTGAAGAGTGGATCAGTTCGGCGCCCAAACATCTCTTGTTGTATCAGTATTTCGGATGGGATGCGCCGCAGCTGTGTCATTTGCCGCTGCTGCGCAACCCGGATAAGAGCAAACTCAGCAAGCGGAAGAATCCGACCTCGATTCTTTATTATCGCGAACAAGGCTATCTCGCCGAAGCGCTGCTGCATTTCTTAGGCATGCTCATCGATACGCGCAACGACGACACGCTCGTCGAGAAGGCGCGCGGGACCGACGCATTGATCGAAGCGATGACCGCGCGTTTTGCGCTGGAGCACATCTCGCTCGGCGGTCCGGTGTTCGACTTGGCGAAACTCAATTGGTTGAACGGGCAGCACATCCGCGCGAAGAGCGTCGACGAGTTTCTGCACGTGCTGCACGACTTCGGGTACCGCTGGCCCGAGTCGGTGCCGCAAAGCCGCCGCGAACATATCGCGCGCGTCGCGCAGCCGCGCATCGAAAAACTGACGGACTTCGCCCCGCTGGTCGCGTTTTTCGACGAGATGCCGGATCTGAGCAAGAGCGACTTCGACCTGCCGAAGATCTCGCCGCCGGAGGTTCGCGATGCGCTGCAGGCCGCAGAAGAGACGCTCGTGCCTACCGATGGTACCTGGGACGCAGCATTTGTGGGCGAACGGCTCAAGGCCGCCGCAACGCAGACGGGCAAAAAGTTCAAAGACGTCGCGCGGGTATACTACCTGGCGATTACCGGCAGCCCCGCCTCGGTACCGCTCTTCGACGCGATCGAGATTCTGGGCAAGACGGAAACGCTTCGCCGCTTGCGGCTTGCTTTGGAGATTCTGCAGTAGATGATTCGCGCGATCGTTCTGGCCGCCGGTAAAGGCACGCGTATGAAGAGTGCTACACCGAAGGTGCTGCACGAACTGTGCGGCCGCCCGATGTTGTGGTACGTGCTGCGTTCGCTGCGCGACGCCGGCGTCGAGGAGATCGTCGTGGTCACGAACGACGAACTGCAGCCGCGAATCGCGGAGTTCGGCGTGCGGGGCATCGTGCAGAAAGAGCAGCTCGGCACCGGACATGCCGTCAAAGTTGCGTTGGACGAGCTCGAGAGCGCGTCCGGCCAAGTGCTAATTGCCTACGGCGACATGCCGCTCGTCCATACGGATGTTTACCGGAGCGTGCTGATGCAGCTCGATGGGAACGCGCTGGCGATGGTCACCGCGCGTATGCCGCTGCCTTCCAACTTCGGACGCGTGATCCGGAATGGCGATAGCGTGGACCGCATCGTCGAAGTGCGCGACGCGACCCCGGAAGAGCTGCTCGTGGACGAGATGAACGCCGGCATTTACGCATACGACGAAGCGCAGCTTCGCGAATCGGTTGCCGGGCTGCGCAACGACAACGCGCAGCAGGAGTACTATCTCACCGACACGATCGCGGATCTCGTACGGGGCGGACAGAACGTCGTGCCCGTTCCCGTGGACGATCACATGCACGTGCTGGGCGTTAACGATCGCACGGAACTCGCCGTCGCGCGCCGCGAACTCAACCGCCGCATCTGCGAGCAGCACATGCGCGATGGCGTGACCATTATTGACCCCGAGACGACTTATCTCGAACCGGAGCTAACGATCGGCCGCGACGTCGTGCTCTATCCGAACACGTCGATCTCGCGTCTTTCGGAGATCGGGAACGCGAGCGTTATCGGACCTAATGCCCGTCTGTCGGCTGCAAAAACCGGTTCGCACGTGACGATTCGCGAGAGCGTCATTCTCGACAGCAGTATCGGAAGCGGCGTGACGATCGGACCGTTCGCGCATCTGCGCAACGAAACCGTGCTGGAAGACGGCGTGCACGTCGGCAACTTCGTCGAAGTCAAAAACTCGCACTTGGGTGCGGGCGTCAAGGCGGGTCATTTAACCTATTTGGGCGATGCGGAGATCGGCGAAAACACGAACGTCGGCGCGGGAACGATTACGTGCAACTACGACGGCGTGCGCAAAAATAAAACGACGATCGGCCGCGATGCGTTTATCGGATCGAATACCTCGCTCGTTGCGCCCGTGACAGTAGGCGACGGTGCGCTGACCGGCGCGTCGGCGGTCGTCACGAAAGACGTACCCGCCGGCGGACGCGTGGTAGGAAATCCCGCAAGGCCGCTGCCTGCGAAACAGACGCAACTGTAAATAAAAAAGAGGGCGCCGCAAGCGGCGCCCTTTGCTCGTCTCCAAGGAGTCTGCGCGGGTCAGATTTGTTTGATCAGCGTGGCTATATCGGGCGAGCCCAATCCGGTCGTGTAGTCGTAACCCGGCAGTGCCGTGTACAAACCGTTGGTGCCCGTTAGGATGTCGTGGAATCCGCCGTCGGGTTGCCACGCGGGCGGACCGGCAACAACAGCTCCGGCCGCATGTCCGGTGAAGTCTTTATAGAGACGGATGGGAGCGAAGCCCAGCGAGTTGCCGTGCGCGCTTTCGGCACGCGCCCAGATGCCGGCCATCAGCGGGCTTGCCAAACTGGTTCCGCCGGTGACGCACGGCGTGCACGATCCGTTTGCCGCTTGACCGCCCCACAGTTCCGCGCCGGTCTCTAACGAAGCATCGAGTGCAACGTCCGGAACACCGCGGAAACTTCCGGCCTTGTCGACAGGCTGCACGCCGGTTTCCCAATACGGCGAGTACTCGAATTGGCTGATGCCGCCGCCGCCGGCTTCCCACGGCGTTTCGCCTTTGTACGAACCGTCGGCGTTAGAGAAGAGATCCGTACCGCCGACTGCCGTAACGTACGGAGAAGCGGCCGGGTATTCCACGAACGGAGCGCCGCCGGGTGCACCATTTGTATCGACGAATTGATTGCAGTAGCCGCCGTTGTCGCCGGAAGAAGCGAACATCGTTTGTCCGTGCGAGGCGCCTTCGAGCAGCAGGTTATCCATGATGACCATCGACCCGTCGAGATATGGGAAGACTTCGCAGCCGCCGAACGAGCTGTTGCCGACGTTCGTATAATGCTGCGTCACCCACTTGTTGTACTCGAGTGCGATGTCTTGATCGGTCAGCGACGTCGTCGTATACAGGTACAGCGCTTTCACGTTTTGCGCGATACCGGTCGAGTACGTCATATCCAGCGTCCATTCGCCGTTGCCCGCGGTGTCGGTGCTGGCGAGGCCGACTTGCACGCGCGTGAGCGGTACCTGCGGTAAACCGAACTTGCTTTCGTTGGTGCGGAAATCGGTGATGGCTTGCGTCGGATCGCCTTCGGCCATGATCGCGATCGGCGTTGCGTACGCGCTCGATGCACCGGTCGCGTCGTATGCTTTTTGGAACGTCGCCGGATCGTAGAAGCGCAGGCACTCTTGCGGCGGCGTGGTCTGTCCTTCAACGGAGCACGACGTTACGTGCGGCGTCGGTTTGAATGCCTGCAGATTGTTCAATCCCAATACGGCAACGACGATCCCGCCGAGGTTCGACGGGACGTACGCCGGCGTAACGTTGGCAAAGAACGGCGTAGTGCCGCCCGCGAACGAGTGCAGGTTCGTATTAAACGCCGACTGCACGTGCGCGGCCGTTCCGCTCGCGGTGACGACCAGATTGTTTTGCGAAACGGAGATGTTGGTCAGCCCTTTGCTTTGCAGGTAGGACGTGACGGCGGAGACTTGTGCGGATGTCGGAGCGTACGTTGCCATGAACGTTCCGTCGTCGACTTGCTGACCCGAAGCGACGGCCGATGCGAGTTGCGACTGGTTGCGCATCGCGAGTCCGACGGTGATGTTGAGTGTTTGCGTGACGTTGGTTGCGCCCGTATCGGACGCGTTGACGATCTTCAGCGCTTGCGTCGACGTATTCGCCCACCCCGTTGGTGCGACGGCAAGAGTTGCAGTTCGAACGCCGGTGACGGCGCTTTGCGCCGCGCCCGCTCCAGGGGGAAGCGCATTCGATCCGTGCCCTCCGCACGAAGCGAGCAGGGCAGCGGTTAGTGTAGCAACGGCGAGTTTTTTCATTCGTGTTTCTCCCTCTCGAGCAGGGTAACGCGCCGTGCTGCACCCGCAACATACCGAAAACAGAGTAGTCGCGCACAAAAGAAAGAGGCCGCGCAGCGCGCGGCCTCCTACAACCTAAACAGGGCTTGGTTAGTGGATGGTGTTGTTCAGATTGCTGATGTCGAACGTACCCAAGCCGGTGGTGTAGTCATAGCCTGGAAGCGCTTGGTAGATACCGTTCGTACCGGTGATGATGTCGTGGAATCCGCCGTACGTTGCATAAGGCGGCGGTCCGGTGACCGTGTTCTCTCCGCCTTCGTATTGCTGGTAGTTCGCATACAGATGCGGTCCGGCGAACCCAAGACCGGGATGCGCGCTGAGCATGCGCGCGTACACGCCCATCGATAGCGGCGAAGCTTCGCTGGTGCCGCCGATACCGCACGGCATGCCGCAGCCTTCGTCGTACACGAGATAGCCGCCGGCATTCGGATCTGCAGCCATCGCAATATCCGGAACGCCGCGCAGATTGCCTGCGGCAACGATGCCGGTCGTCAGCTGCACCGGCTGCATCCAGCTCGCTGCGTTTTCGAACTGGCTCAATCCGCCGCCGCCCGCATTCCACGCGATCTCGCCGTCGTACGTTCCGTCCGTATTAGACGTCAGCGTCGTACCGCCGGCGGTGACAACCCACGGCGACGACGACGGATACGATACCATCGGCGGCCCCGAGCCGGGAACGCCGTTGGTTCCGACGATCGGACACGACGATCCGGTGTCGCCGCTCGATGCAAACATCGTCTGGCCGTGCGCTGCCGCGAACAACAGCACGTTGTCGTCGGCTTTCATGGCGCCGTCGAGGTATGCCGCATATTCGCATTCGCCGAACGACGAGTTGCCGGTTTGCGCGAGATTATCGGATTCCCAATGGCTGTATTCGTTCGCAATATCGGAGTCCGTCATCGACGTCGTGTGATATAGATACAGCGCTTTCACCGTGCCGGCGATGCCGGTCGAGGACTGCGTATCGAGGTCCCACTCGCCGACGCCGGCTGTATCCGGGCTGGCGAGGCCGACTTGCTTGACCGTTACCGGCACTTGCGCAAGGCCTTGTGCCTGTTCGGCCTCTGCCAGATCCGTAACGACCTGCGAGACGTCGCCTTCGGCCATGACGGCGATGGTGGTGTTTGCCGCCGTCGGCGTCGAGCCGGCATCGTAGAACGTTTGAATCGTTTGCGCGTCGAACGAACGCACGCACGGTACGCCGCCCGGCGGCGGATTCGTCGGGAAGCAGTCCGTCGGACTCGACGACATGTGCGCGGCGTTATTTAATCCGAGCACCGCAACCGCGATACCGTTTAGCGCTACCGGAACGTAGGCCGGCGTAACGTTCGCGTACAGTGTTTTCCCGCCGAGCGAGAAGGCGTGCAGCGATGTATTGAATGCGCTTTGCGCGTTCGCCGCCGTACCGTCGGCGCTCACGAGTAAGTGGTTGGGCGCGACGTCGATGTTCTTGAAGCCTTGCGACTGCAAGTAGCTGACGACTTGCTGCACTTCAGACGACGTCGGTGCATACTGCGCCATCAGTTGCGCATCGGTGAACTGCTGTCCGGATGCAACCGCTTTTGCGAGTGCGTCCAGGTTGTGTCCGCCGAGCGCCACGCGAACCGTGAGTGCTTGCGTGGAAGCGAGCGCGCCGAGATCGCTTGCATTAGCGACAGTCGCGCCTTGTGTTGCAGTACCCGACCAGCCGGCGGGCGCGGCGATCGCAACCGATGCGTTGCGCGCTCCCGCCGACGCGTTTTGCGTTTGGCTGGGAACGGAGGGCAGTGCAGATTGCCCTCCGTGTCCCGAGCACGACGCAGCGAGTAATCCGGTCGCCAACGCGACTGCAGACAGTTTCTTCATTCCGTGACTCCTCATTGTCCGATGATCGCGTTGGTCTTGGCGACGTCTAAGCTGCCCATGCCGGTCGTGTAGTCGTAACGCGGCAGCGCGGTGTAGTCGCCGTTAGCGCCTGAGAGAATGTCGTGGAATCCGCCGACGAGCGAGGTGGGCGGCGGTCCCGCGCTGGCTTCGCTCGAGTTCGGATTGCTCGTGTAGATGTGGTAGAAGCGGAATGGCGCGAAGCCGAGCGCGTTGCCGTGCGCGGATTGCATGCGTGCGTACGCACCTGCTGCAAGCGGCGATGCAAGACTCGTACCGGCCGACACACACGGCGTGCACGATCCGTTTACGGCCGATGCCGACGAGTAGACGAGATAACCGGTTTCGATCGACGCATCCATTGCGATGTCGGGAAGTCCGCGGAACGTCAGGCCTGCAGGCGTCGTTCCGACAGGCTGCGTCGGCGATTCCCAGTACGGCGAGTATTCGAATTGGCTCAGACCGCCGCCGCCGGCTTCCCAGGACGTCTCACCGAGATACGAACCGTCGGCGTTGCTGAACAGATCCGTTCCGCCGACTGCAACGACGTACGGTGACGCGGCCGGATACTCGACCATCGGAACGCCGCCGGGTGCGCCGTTCGTATCCACGGCTGCGGTGCAGAAGCCGCCGTTATCGCCCGTCGATACGAACATCGATTGGCCTTGTGATGCGGCCTCGACGAGGATCTCGTCGGCCGCAAGCATCGAGCCGTCTTGATACGGGAAGACTTCGCATCCGCCGAACGAGCTGTTGCCGACCGGATCGGTGTTGTCGATCACCCATTTGTTGTACGAAACGGCCATGTCCGCGAAGCTCATCGACGGCATGTCGTAGAGATCGATCTGCTGCACGTCGGCAGCGGTGCCTTGCACGGCCGTCATGTCGAGCACCCACTCGCCGTTACCCGACGTGTCGCTGTTCGGCGCGCCGATTTGGATCAAATTGACCGGCACTTGACGCAGCTTGTAGACCTGCTCGTTCCAGCGGAAGTCGCTGATTGCGCCGGACGGGTCGCCTTCGGTGAAGATCGCGACGCGCGTATTCGCAGCCGTCGGAACGTTCGCCGCGTCGTACGCGAGCTGAATCGTTGCCGGATCGTAATAGCGCGGGCAGATGCCTTCGGCGTTCACGCCTTGCGTGCACGCATCCGCGCTCGGAACCGGCGTCGGCGTCGGAGTCGGCGTGGGTGTTGCGGTCGGCGCGGGCGTCGGCGTTGCGGTCGGCGCAGGCGTCGGCGTTGCCGGAACCGGCGTCGGCGTTACACTCGGTTTGCCGCCGCTCTTCGGCGCGGGCTTGGCCATCTGCACGTTGTCGAGGCCGAGCACCGAAACCACGATGCCCGAAAGGGCCTGCGGAACGAGCGCGGGCTGCGTGTTTGCAAAAACGTTGCCGGATGCGCCGCTGAACGACTCGAGTTTCGTGCTGAACGCTTTTTCGATCGTAGCGGCCGTACCGGATGCATCCACCAGAATATGATTGGCCTGCACGTTGATGTTCGTGAAGCCTTGCGAGCTGAGATACTGCGTTACTTGTGCGACGTCGCTGTTCGTCGGCGCATACGTGCTCATGAACGTTGCGCGCGGGGTGATCTGCCCGGCGGCAACGGATTGTTTGAGTTGGTCGACGTTGTGCAGTTGCAGCGCGACGTGGACGGTCAGAACTTGAGAAGCGGGCAGTGCACCGTTATCGGTGACGCCCGTTAGGCTGAGGGCCTGCGTACCGGTCGCGGCCCATCCCAGCGGCAGATTGACGGCCACCGAACTTGCGCGGGTGCCGTGCATTCCCATCGTGCCCGGCGTACCGCCGCCCGAGGTAACGTTGGGAAGCGCCGAGCCCCCGTGCCCGGAGCACGAGGCCGTTATAATGCCGGCGGCCAGCGCCGCGGCGATCGCTCTTTTCATGAAGTTTGGACTCCCTCCTAACCTCACGGTACGAGATGAGGGACTCCACCCGACATACCTAGATTTGAGTAGGGCGGGGCTGCCTGCTAACGGGTTACCATTCAGACATGGTTATATCGCTAGCGGGGGAGTGGGATATCTATCAGGCGGCCGAACTTCGGAAGCGGCTCGAGCCTGCGTACACCGAGCGCGACGTCGTGCTCGATCTCACGAGCGCCAAATACATCACCAGTTCGCTGATCAGCGCGCTTTTGCTCGCGCACAAGCACCGCGTGGAAACGCAAAAGCCGCCGGCGGCATTGGCCGTCCGGTCGGCTTTCGTTCGCAGATTGTTAACCCTGACGGGGCTTGAGGGTGTCTACCCGATCTACAGCAGCGTCGAAGACGCTCTAGAGGCCCGCCAAGCCGTTCGGTGATCCCAGGCCGGTTGTCCAGAAGTAGCCGCTCTGGCCGCCGATGGCATTGAACGCGCTCCGGTGAGCGTACGAATACGCGGGTCCTTGCGGGTTTGAGGACAGCGCGTACGCGGCTGCCACGATGGGCGCGGCCACGCTCGTTCCGCCCACGACATACCACCCGCCGGCGGTCGAATCGAACGTCGTCACACCGGTCTGCGGATCGGCGACGGCCGCGACGTCCACGGTCGAACGCGTCTTGCAGCCCGTGTTGCCTTGCCAGGACGGTTTGGCTTCATACTTGCTGCAGCCGGCGCCGTCGTACGGCCACGCGCTCTCGCTCCACGCGCCGCTGTTGTTGGTCAGCGACGTTCCGCCGACGCTGGTGGCGTACGGCGAGGCGGCGGGGTAGAACGGCGAGCGCTGATCGCCGGAGCTGACCGTGATCGCAATTCCCGGGTGCTTATAGTGTACGTCTTCGGCCGTTTCACCCGAGTACTCGGGGCCGTAATAGCTGTTGCTGATGGCGGCCGGATGGTGCGTAGCCGCGAGATCCACTCCCGCACCGAGGTCGTCGAAACTTGCCGAGTCGGCTTCGACGAGCAGAATGCTGCAGTTGGGGCAGACGGCCGAGACCATGTCGAGGTCGAGGGCGATCTCTTGCGACCAGCCCAGGTTCGTTTGCGGATAGGACGTACCGCCGCGCTGATCGACTTTGGTGAAGCAGCCGTTGGCGCTGGTGCATGACGGCAGACCGAAAGCGGCGCGATAGGCGGCCAGATCGACTTCGGCGGTCGGGTCGTCGTACGCATCGACGATCGCAACCAACCCGCCGGCATTTGCCGAAGGCAGGCCGTACCGGCTCTGCAGATCGGCCGGATGCAGGCCCGCGAGCAGGTTGGCGGGGGTCTGCGCATTCTTAACGACCGGCGAGTTCAGATTGATGGCAACGGTGCAGTTGGCTTGGCCTTGGGCGAACGTGTTCGCGCAGGCAAGCTGGGCACCGGGCAGCGCGCTCGGATTGTCGCCGGGCAGCGCGCTCGGATTGTCACCGGGAAGCGCGCTGGGGTTGTCGCCGGGCAGGGCGCTCGGGTTGTCGCCCGGGAGCGCACTTGGATTGTCGGCGGTCGTGTGGGGGGCTTTAGCCGAGGCCGAGCTCTGACTCTGGACCGGAACGAACGGCGCGGGCGAGCCGCTGCACGCTGCGAGGGCGCAGATGAGGGCCACGGTTGTTAAAGTACGCAATCGGCTCAAAGTCAACACTCCCAGACGGGACCGCCTAAGTTCTAGGTGTGTACCCAGCCCTGAGTGGTTGCTAACGCCACCGCTTCGCGCCTGCCGCTGCAGTTGAGTTTGCGGCAGATGGAACGGATGTGCGTGTCCACCGTGTGGGGGCTGCGGCCGGTCTTGCCCGCGACGTCCTTGGTGCTTGCTCCGCCGGCGAGGAGCTGCAATATCTCGCGTTCGGCGACCGTGAGCGAGCTGTATGCATGACCTTGCTGCGATGCGGGCAGCGCTTTGAGCAACTTCGCCAATCCGCCGAAGTGTTCCGAACGCAGCCGCTCGAGTGCGCTCAAATACGCCGCCTCGTCGCTTTGCTTGAGCTGCAAACGGTAAACAGTGCGCGCCGCATTTACGAGTGCGCGCATGCGGCGCATCGTTCCCGAAACGGCTTTTTCCGCTTCGGAAAGATACCGGTGCGCCGCCGCTTCGTGACCGCGCACGAGTTCGGCAAGTCCTAAAAAGACACGCGCTCGAATCGTGCGGCGGTTGTTTGCGTGTGCCAATTCGATCGCTTCGTCGGCAAGTTGTACGGCCGCGGCAGCTGCCTCCGACTCTCCGCCCGCTGCTGCGTACAGCGCGATCTCGGACGCGCGAAGCGCACGCCGGTCGGCCGCTGAAAGCGGATCGAGCGTTCCGTTGAGCAGGCGGAACGCGCGGCCGAAGTCGCCGTCGCCCGCAGCTCGCAATGCGGAAGCCGGAAGCAGCGCTTCGAAACGCGCAAACGGCAACCGTCCTTCGTTGTCGTGCAGCGCGCCGTCAAGGCGTTCGAGCGCCGCATCGTCGCCGCGGTCGGCTTCGATCTCGTATGCCGCGATCAGCGCGAAGATGTGCGCTTGCTGGCTCGCGCCTTTGAGCGCGTTTTCTTCGATCTTGTCGAGAATGGCAAGCGAGGAGATCGGATCGTCTTCTTCGTTGAAAACGATCGTGAAGAGCGCGCTATACGCCCGTGCGGCCACATCGTGCAATCCGTGCGCGAGCGCAAGATCGACGGCGGCTTCGGCGTACGTCCGCGTGCGTTCGTGGTCGGGAATGTCGTGATAAACGAATGCCGCTTGCTGATACAGACGCGCCTGCTGCGTCTCGTCCAACGCACCTTCGCTCGAAGCAACGGCGGCGTCGATCGTCGCGAGCGCTTCACTTCGTCTGCCTGCCCGCGCGTACGCGGTCGCAAGGGTGCCGAGTAGCGGCACCCGTTGAGAGTCGGTCAGATCGGTCCGCGCTGCATACGGTTCGAGGAAATGGATCGAATCGCGTTCGTGGCGCACGAGCTCGATCGCGTACCGGCTCACGAGCGAAATCTGCAGATCCGTCGTTCCCGATGCCGCCTCGATCGCTGCGATGAATCGCCGCTCCGCGAGCTCGAAGCGGCCTCGAGCCGATTCCACGACGGCTTTGAGCCCGAGCGCAGCAGCGTGAGCGTTCAGGTCGCGTTCGGGAACCGCTTCGAGCGCCATCCACAACCGTTCGCCTTCGCCGCGTTCGAGCAGGCCGAAGCCGCGTTCGTCGACGATGCGCAGAACGTTCGCGCTGGATTGAACCTTGGCGTAAAGCGTCAACGCATCGCCGTACGACCCGCGCTCTTCGAGGATCTCTGCCGCGTGACAAACGGCGTTCGCGTATTCGCGATCGCCCGAGCGGCGGAGTTCCGTCTCTAGAAAGTCGCGGAAGAGATCGTGATAGCGAAACTGGCCGGGAGCGGTTTCGTTGAGGAATGCAATGCGCGAGCGCAACTCTTGCAGCGACGCGGTCTTCGCACCGAACCGTTCCGCTATTGCCACGTCGAACGACGAGAAGACCGACGTAGCAAGGGCAAACGTTTGCTGCTCCGGCGTCAGGGCGCTAAAGACTTGTTCCGCTAAGTAGCGGTACACCATCTCCTGCGTGCCGAGCGATGCGCTGCGCAGATCCCGCGAATGCGTACGCGTGCGGATCGCAATCGTCAGCGCTACCGGCCAGCCTTCCGTGAGCTGACGCAGCGACTCGATCTCGTGCGCGTCGAGTTCGACGGCGCTCGCATCGGCTGCCGCCAGCGCTTCGTCGGTGGTGAAGCGCAGCTCGTCTTCGCCCACGGGGAGATCCATGCGTCCGTAAGCGATCCACGTTCCGACCGGAAGACCGACATCGCTGCGTGCGGCGATGATCCACTTGATGCGATCGCCGGAGCGCTCGATGAGATCGGCCAGCAGCGCGATCGATGCCGGATCGGCGGCGGCATAATGCAGATCGTCGATCACGATCGTGCAGACAGTGCGTTTTAAATGTTCGGCGAACCAGTCGGAGATCTGGCGCACCGGCTCGCCCGCGGCGAGCACGCGTTCCTGCATGGACGGAAATGCGGCAAGCGCGCTGGGTGCGACGGGTTCTATCGCTTCGCTCAGGTGGTGCACGAACGCGAGCAGCGAGTTGTCTTCCCGCCGTACGTCGCAGCGGACCGCGTCGATGCGCGCGGTTTGCAGATAATCGCGCAGCGCGGAACTTTTGCCGAAACCGGCCGGCGCAACGATGAGCGTGACCGGATACCGCGTCGCGCGCTCCAGCCGCTCGTTGATGCGCGCGCGCATCAGCCTGCTCGCGTAGATCGCATCTCTCCTATGACGGCTTCGAGCAGCGCAGGCAGCCGCTGCAGGTCGGCATCCTGCGTCCGGTGGTTCGTAATGCAAACGCGCAGCGCGCGCCGTCCTTCGACGGTCGTCGAAGAGAGCACGGCTTCGCCCGACTCCTGAACGCGAATAGCGGCTTCATCCACAATCGTATCGATCTCGACGGGGCTTATTCCCGGAAGGACGGGCCGGAACACGACGATCTGCAGCTCGACCGGCGCTACGCGTTCGAAGAGCGGATGCGCGTCCACAAGAGATGCGAACATCCGGGCTTGTTCGCAGTTTCGTTCGATCGCGTGCGCCAGTTTTTGGCTGCCGTGTTCTTTGAGCGTGAACCAGACCTTGAGCGCGCGGAATCCCCGCGAGAGTTCGGGACCGTAGTCCGTAAACCACGGCTCGCCCGCGGCCAGGCCGCGCGGCATCCGCGTGATGTACGGTCCTTCGCTTGCAAACGTAGCGCGATGCACCGCGCCGTCGCGAACGAGCACGCAGCCCGCATCGTACGGTACGTGCAGCCATTTGTGAAAGTCGAACGCGATGGAATCGGCGGACTCGATGCCGGCGAGTTTCCCGCGCAGCGTTTGCGAAAGGTACGCGGGCGCGCCGAACGCACCGTCGACATGCAGCCAGATCTGCTCGCGCTGCGCGATCTCCGCTAGTTCTTTTAACGGATCGATCGCGCCGACGTCGACTGTGCCGGCGTTGCCCACGATCAAGAACGGACGGTTTCCCGTGCTGCGGTCCGATTCGATCGTCGTACGAAGCGCGTTCACGTCCATGCGGTGATTCGCGTCGACCGGCAGCACGCGCAGCGCGGCCGAGCCGAGTCCGGCGTTTTCGAACGCCTTGCGTACGCATGCGTGCGTAGCCGCAGACGCGTATCCGACTAGCGGCGCATCGTGCTGGTGCACGCCGGTTGCGCGAACGTTCTCCTGCGCGCGCGTGCGTGCCGCCAGCACCGCGATAAAATTAGCGGCGGACGAGCCGCTTACGAGCAGTCCGCTCGCGTCTGCCGGCATCCCGAACAGATCGCGGAACCAGCCGATGACCTGGCGTTCGACGTAGACGGCGCCGTGATCGCGTCCGCCGACGTTCGAGTTCATGAATGCCGCGAGCATATCGGCAATCGCACCGCCCGGCGTGCCGCTGCCGTGCACCCATCCCCAAAAACGCGGATGGATGTTGCCGGTGACGTACGGTGCGATCGTCTCGCGATACTCGCCGTAGACGTCCTCGAACGCACGCGGCCGGTCCGGCATCGGTTCGCGCAGCCGCGCCTTGATCTCGTCCGGGACTTGCTGCCACACCGGCTCGTCGCGTACGTCGCGCAGCGAGTCGATCGCATCGTCCAGCGCGCGGTGCGCCGCGCTGCGAAACGCTTCCCAATCAGACGGATCGAGCACGGTCCACCAAGGCGGCGAAAGCATCGAAGATGGCGTGCGCGGCGCGATGTTTGTAACCGAACATCTGCGGATCGTCCGCGGCGTGCACGATCATGGCCGGATCCGCCTCGAAAACGAGCAAATTGCCGTCGCGATCGATCGAGCAGTCGAGTCCGACGTAGTCGAGATGCAGCGCCGAAGCGATCTCACTCATTGCGCGGCGCAACGGCTCCGGAAAGACGCTATCGAAGTCCTCGAGGGCGGTGCGTTCTTCGTCGCGCATCCATTGATGCTCGCGCATCGGCGCGTTGTAATAGTGAATCATCCAATGTTTCGAGATTGCCAAATGGCACGGCAGCGGAACGCCGTCCACGACGAAGATGCGGTATTTACGGAAGTATCCGTCGGCATTCGAATAATCCACGAACGGCATGACGTAAAACGATTGAGCGTCCGTCGTCTTCAGGTAGCCCGTCAACGCGGAATCGTCATCGATTTTTGCGAGGTCGCGTCCCGCCTGCGACCCTACGGGCCGCACGACCGCCGGAAACGCGATGGTTCGCAAGGCGTCGCGATCGGCAACCGACGTCTGCGGAACGCGCACGCGATCGATGTGCGAGAGCCGTTCGTACACGTACGCGCGGTCCGCCCGTGCAACGTCGTCCGGATCGTTGATGAGCGGTAATCCGCTGCGCCGCACGACGCGCTGTGCCCATTCGAGACGCGCATGATTCTCGGGCGACTGCGCGATCGCGCAAAAAACCGCATCGGCGGACGGCAGCGCGGCGCCGGCATCGCTGTCCTTCGCCAGAAACAAGCGGTGAACGGTTGTGCGCGCGGGATCGACGAGATAATCCACCGGCACGTTTGCTTGCCAGTCGCCGGGCGCGAGCAGCACGAGCAGCCGCCGTTCTTCCTGCGGCGCATAAGCGCTGTACAGCGTCTGAACGGCCAGCGCATCGCGCTGATGCTCGAGAGCCGTCTCGCGGTTTCCGGCCATCTGTTCGAGTTCGTAGAGCGCAAAATGCGCGCCGGCGTTGTTTGCATCCAGCGCAGCCGCGCGTAGGAAACTCGTGCGCGCTTGATCGTAGCGCTGCAGGTGCGTCAACGTTACGCCCAAGTTGTAGTGCAGTTCGGCGATGCCGTCTTGCGCGTCGATCCCGCGTGCGAACGCGCGGGCCGCTTCGTCGAGCCGTCCCTGCGCGCGCAGCGACGTTCCGAGCCGGTTGGCGTCGATGGCCGCTTGTGAAGGCGTGGCTGATTGGGCCGCATGCTCGGGGTACTGGCCTGGGGGTGGGGTTGGCATTGCTTGCGGTGGCGCTTCTCTGTTTATCCTCGGTCGCCTACGCGGGCGCGATGCGCGCGCGAGCCGTCGCCTGCGAAACCCGCTTGTCGGGTCAGGTGCGGCGCGAGCGTACCATGCTCGACGCGGTGAAGGCGCTCGGCGCTGCGAGCCGTGAGTCGCCGCGGGCCGTGCTCGCAGCATTAGGCGAAGCGATACGCGCGGCCGATCCCGCGGCGGATGCTTTCGTCGTTTTTCAGCTCGACGCGAGCGATTTGTACGCCGCGTACGCATTCGGAAGCCGCGCCCGCCACTATCACACGGTGCGCCTGCGCCGGGACGGCGAAACGCCGGCCGCCCGGGCCGCCCGGACGCGAGCACGAGCAGCGGCACGCGCGCAAGACGAGCGGCTGATCCCCTCAGACGCCGACGCACTGGCGGTACCGCTGCGTAAGGGCGACGCCGTCTGTGCGGTTGCGTACGTCTCATCCTCGTGCGCAAAACTGCAGTCGGATACGATCGCGCAGCTGGTCGAACAAAGTGCCGGACCGTTCGCGCTGGCACTCGAGCGGGAGGACGATCGGGCGCGCGCGACGTTCGACAGCCTGACGGGATTGTACGCCCCGCGCGCGTTGCGCGATCTGCTCCGTGCGGACGTGGCGGCGGCGCGCGCGTCCGGCAACGCGAGTTTCGCGCTGTGGTTTATCGATACCGACCGCTTCAAAGCCGTGAACGACGGATTCGGTCACGCCGCGGGAGACGAAGTACTGCAGACGATGGCGGCGCTGCTGCGCGCGCATACGACGGCGGGCCTCGACACGCCGGCGCGTAACGGCGGCGACGAGTTTTGCGCGATCGTTCGCGACGTGCATAAGGTCGCCGCTATCGAACGCGCGCAAGCCTTTTGCGAGGCCGTTCGCGCGCATGACTTCGGACGGTACGGCGCGCTGACGGCGAGCGTCGGCGTCGCAGCGTTTCCTTACGACGCATCCGAAGCCGGTGCGTTGTTGGAACTGGCCGATGCCGCGATGTACAACAGCAAGCGCGCCGGGCGCGACTGCGTCTCCTTCTGCCGCGCCGGAGGCTTTGCCGTTCACGAGTAGCGAACAGAGCCGTAATGACGGCACTCGTTGCGCTTGCCATCGCCCGGCCGAACGCGCTGGACCGCGAAGTCAGCGCGATTCCCGCGCACGATCTGCTCACGCGCTCGCCGTTTGACCTGGTCGATCCCCTTCGCGCCGCGGCAGCGACGCATCTGGAACAGATGCAGCTGCTGCTGTGGGTTATCGTCGTCGCGCTGCAGATCGGCGTACTCGCGTGGTTCTGGCGTTCGGGCCAATCCGCGGCGCTGCGCGATCGGCTACGCGCGGAGATTGGGTCCGAATTCTGGGTCCGGTTTGCTTTCGGCGCGGCGCTCGCGCTGCTCGATAAAGCCGTCGCGTTCATTCCGCTCGCGGCGCAGTACCGCTACCTGCGCATCATGGGCTTGACCGAACAGCTGTTTCGAACGTGGCTGCTCGGATGGATAGGCGGCACGCTCGTCGCGATGCTCGTTGCCGGTTTTTTAGCTGCCGCCGTCCTGTGGCTCGCCGACCGGACGCATCAATGGTATCTCTACACGCTCGCCGGCATCATGGCGGTTTCATTATTGGCGGCGTTCGCAGGCCCCGCCGTAGCGGTTCCCGCGCTCGAGCCGCCGGCGCTGACGCGAACGCTCGCAGGCGATATCGCCTCGATGCGTGCGCGCACCGGCATCACCGCGCCGATCGAAGAACAGCGGATCGCTTCGCGCACGCGTTTAGGTACCGCGTTCGTTTCGGGGTTGGGTTCATCGCAGCGGATCGTCGTCACCGACACGCTGCTGGCGTCGCAAACGGAAGAAGAGATGCGCTACGTCGTCGCCCGGGCGATGGTTTGGATATCATCGAACACCGCGCTCGATCTCGCATTGGTACAGGGCGCGTTTTTAATTCTCGGCGCTGCGCTTGCCGTTACGATCAGCGACCGCATCGGTTTCCGCCGCGACGACGATCCGGTCTCGCGCCTTGCGCTGCTCGGCGCGATCATCGGGCTGGTCTACCTTGTCGCGGCGCCATTTTATAACGGCTATTCGCGCAATCTCGATATCTCGGCCGATCGCGCGGCGCTGGCAATAACGCACGATCCGGCAAGTGCGATCCGCATGCAGATCCGGCGCGCCGATCAAGCCCTGGTGCCCGTTTGTCCCAGCGAACTCGATTTGTGGTATCTCTCGCCGCATCCGGCGCCCGGTCCGCGCATCGCTGCGTTTCAGGGCGCGGCCGACGCCTGCGCTACGCGCCGGTAAAAACGCCGCCCGTCACCTGCGTGCCTAAATGGCGCGCGGTTAGCAACTCCACGACGGTCGCATGAGCGATCCGGCCGTCGACGATTTGCGCAGCGCCGACGCCCCCGCGTACGCCGAGCGCAGCGGCGCGAATTGCCGTCCGCAAATCTGCCGGGATGCGCGCGTCGCCGGCAATCGTTAGCGCCTCCGCGGGCGTCAGTTCGGCGATCAGCGCTTCCGTCTGCGGGTCGGCCACGCCGCCGAGCGCGTGAAAGAAGATTGCGCGAACGGCGTCCGTAGCGGCTGCGACGGCGCGCGCAACGTCGTCGGCGCCGACGCGTTCGTCGCGTTCGCCGAAGACGCTATATGCCGTCGGCTCGATGACCGGAATGTATCCTGCGCGCGTGAGCGTTTGAAGAATACCGGTTTGAACGCTGCCGATGCCGCCGTTTGCTCCCGGGAGCATTCCGGCGTCCGCACCGCACAAGCCGACGGCGCGGTTTCCGCTGCGATTGATGGTGCGCACGAGCGCGCGGCCGGCTTTTGCCGACGGGGCGACGACGATGGCCGCCACGTCTTGGCCGGCAAGGAAACCGAGGTCCTCAAAAAACGTCGAGTCCGAGGCGAAAGCCGTTGCTTCGTCTACGCGGACCACGAACGATCTGCCGCTGAAGCCCTCCATTTGTACACCTTATCGTCAGTTTGTTTGGAAATATAACGCCGCCGCGTTACAAAGCGTCTCCGGGCGGTGCTATAAAGATATGATGGCAGCAGCTGCGGTGCCGCACGCGGTACACGAGGCTTTCGAAACGCTGTTCGCGCGCGAGTATCCGCGCGCCGTGGCTATCGCCGCGCGAATAACGGGCGATGCCGCCGAAGCGGAGGATGCCGCTCAAGAGGCGTTCGTACAACTCGCGCGACGCGGCCGGTTCGACGACGGCGCGGCCCGCTGGCTGCATGCGGCTTGCGCGCACCATGCGCTCAATGCGATTCGACGCCGTACGCGGCAGTCGCTGCGCGAATCGCGCAGCTTCCGTTTGTACCTTGCGGCGCAAAACGATGCGCAAGAGCAGGCCGACCCGCAGCGCATCGCCGTGCAGCAAAGCGATCGCGCTGCGGTTCGCGCCGCGCTTCTGCGGCTTCGCGAGGCGGACGCGGCGCTGCTCGCGCTTCGTTATGGCGGGCTCACATACCAAGAGTGTGCGGACGCATTAGGACTTGCCGTCAATCAGATTGGGACGCGCTTGGCCCGCGCCGAGCGCGCGCTCAAAAAGGAGCTTTCATGACTATGCATCCGGATACCGGTACGCTGCGGCGTCTCATCGACGAACCGCAGGAGGCAGGCGCGCAGGTTCGTTCGCACGTTCAGACCTGCGAGGAGTGCGCGCGCGAGGTCGAGTCACTCAAGCGCGACGCAGCTTCGGTGCGAGCCGCGCTTGCCGTGGAAACGCGGCCCGATACGCAACGCGCACTTACACGCGTCGGTGCGCGCGCCGCGCAGCGGCACGATCGCCGTTTTGCATTCGAACGTTTCGCCGGACTTGCGGCGGCAGCCGCGCTCGTCGTGGGGCTGCTCTTTACGCCGCTCGGCTCGTATGCGCGTTCGTTCCTGACGATCTTCGAGCCGCAGCAGTTTCAACCGGTTCAGCTCTCGCCGTCGGAAGTGCACGATCTGCGCCTCGTTCCGCAAGCGCGCCAGTTCGGAACGCAGCGTATCGTTACGGCCGCAGCGCGCACGCGCTACGCGTCGCTGGCGCAAGCCCGCAGCCGGCTTTCGTTCGCACCGGAAGTTCCGCGCGCGCTGCCGCAGGGGATTGCCGCGAAGGCGAGCTACTTCGTGAGCTCGCCGGGCGAGTGGACGTTCACGTTCAGCGCGGCAAAGGCGCGCGCGTTCGCGGCGCGTTCTCACCGGGCACTGCCCGCGATGCCCGCGGAGTTGGACGGAACCACGGTACGCGTGCGCACCGGCGCGGTCTTCGAAGCGCGGTACGGGAGTAGTCGCGACATGCTCGAGGTCGTGCAAACCACGGCGCCCGTCGTGTCATCCACCGGTGCAACGCTCGAGCAGCTCGAAGCGTATCTCGTAAAACTGCCCGGCATCTCTCCGGAACTCGTGCAGCAATTGAGTGCGATAGACAATGCGCGCACGACACTGCCTATCCCATTCGATGCACGCAAGCAGCACGCGCAAAAAGTGACCGTACAGGGCTCGCCGGGACTCGCCATCGGCGACAACACCGGGCTCGGTGCGGGCGTGATGTGGCGCGAAAACGGCCTGCTGCATCTCGTCGCGGGAAGCGTTTCGATGGACGACGCACTCTCGGTCGCAAATGGACTCAAGTAGCGCGCTCTCGACGCGCGGGTTGTCGAAACGCTTCGGCAGCGTTACGGCGGTCGCCGATCTGACGCTGGAGATCTCGCGCGGCGAGATCTTCGGCTTTCTCGGGCCAAACGGCGCCGGAAAAACGACCTCGGTGAAAATGATCGCCGGCCTGGCCGCACCGAGCGGCGGAACGGGAACGCTGTTAGGTTTGCCTCTCGGCGATCGCCGCGCACGCCGGCATCTCGGCTATCTCCCCGAGCTTTTCCGGTATCAGCCGTGGCTCACCGCATACGAAGTGCTCGTACTGCACGCGCGGCTCGCGGGATGTTCCGGTGAGCGCAAAACGTTGAACGCGCTGCTCGAACGCGTCGGCTTGATCGAGCGGCGGAGCGCTCGCGTCGATACGTTCTCCAAAGGCATGCAGCAGCGGCTTGGCCTTGCGGTCGCGCTGATCGGCGATCCGCAGTTCGTATTACTCGACGAACCGACGTCCGCGCTCGATCCGCTCGGGCGCCAAGAGGTGCGGGAACTGCTGCGCGATTTGAAGGCTCGCAGCACGACCGTGTTTCTCAATTCGCATCTGCTCTCCGAAGTCGAGCAGGTCTGCGATCGCGTCGCGTTTGTAACGCGAGGACGCATCGTTGCGCAAGGAACGCTGGAAGAGATCGCCGGCGCCCAGCGCGGCGTGCGCGTGAGCGCGCAGGCCGGACGATCGCCGATCGCGCAGCTGCTGCAGCGCTTCGGCAACGTGCATCCGAACGGCAAGTCCGTTCTCGTCGAAGGCGCCGGCCCGAAGAGCGTTCCGGCACTCGTGCGCGCGCTGGTCGACGACGGCGCGGAAGTCTTCGCGGTCGAACCCGTAGCGGCCACGCTCGAACAACGCTTCTTCGAACTCACCGGAGGCGGCGGGACGCAATGATTGCCTTTGCTCTCCTGACATTTCGAGAACTCGCGCGGCGAAAATTCGTTTTGACCGCGCTGATTGCAACAGCCGTGTTGATCGCGCTGACCGGATGGGGATTTTCGTACATCGCGCACTCGCGCCATCACGGCAGCGTGCCCACCCGTATGGAACTTGCGGTGGTTAGCGCCAACCTCGTGATTCTGCTCGCATATCTGTTCAGCTTCATCGTTGCGATGCTCGCGGTGTTCGTGGCGGCGCCGTCGCTTGCCAACGATATCGAGAGTGGGGTGTTACTGCCCGTTGCAGCCAGACCTATTTCGCGCGCAAGCATCTTGGGCGGCCGTACGCTGGCGCTGGGCATCGTCGTCTGCGGGTACGTCGCACTTGCGTCCATGGCAGAGTTTCTGGTCGTGCGCGCGGCAACGGGATACTTTCCGCCGCACCCCGCGCTCGCGGCCGGCTATTTAAGCCTTATTGCGCTCGTGATGCTGTCGTTGGCGACGCTGGCTGCATCGAAGCTGCCCGGTATCGCCGCCGGCATCGTGTGCGTCGTCTGCTTCGGACTTGCGTGGATGGGCGGCATCGCGCAGACGCTCGGCACGTACTTTGAAAACGACGTCATCACGCACTTCGGTACGATCACGCAACTGCTGATACCGAGCGACGCGATGTGGCGCTGCGCAGCGTATCAACTCGAGCCGCTCGCGCTGATCGAACGCATGTCCGGGGAGCACGTGTGGTCGGGCCCGTTTTTCGTAGCGAATCCGCCGCCGGCGGCGCTCGTCGTCTGGACGCTCTGCTGGATCGCCGCGATCTATGCCGCGGCATCGCGAAGTTTCGCGCTACGCGATCTTTAGATTATTGACGAACTGCATCGCGGCTTCGAGGCTGTCTTCGAACCAGATCTGTGCGGCTTGCGCTGCAGCGTCGATGACGTCCGGCAGCTGTTTGAGTTCTTGCTGCGTGAACGGCGCGAGGACGTGGTCGATCGCGCCCTCATCCTGAGCCTGCCGAGCCGGCCGCCCGACGCCGATCCGGATGCGCGGAAACCGGTCCGTCATCGTCGAGATGATCGAACGCATGCCGTTATGTCCGCCGTGTCCGCCGAACGGGCGCATGCGGATCGTGCCGAACGGCAGATCCATCTCATCGTAGATCGCCAGCACCGATTCGGGCGGCGTGCGGTACCACGACGCGATGATGCGCAGCGGTGCCCCGCTATTGTTCATATACGTCTGCGGTTCGACGAGAACGAGACGGCGCTGCGCGTCGTACAATTGACGCGCTCCGTCTTTGGTTTTCCAGGAATCGAGCGAGAGACGCTCCGCAAGCCGGTCGACGGCCATGAACCCCGCGTTGTGGCGGGTGCGCGCGTACTCTTTGCCGGGATTGCCAAGCCCCGCGACGATGCGCGGGGCTTGAGACTTCTCGCCGGACTTGCCGAAGAGGGTTACGGTGCTTCCTCGCCTTCGGGCTTCTCGCCGATGACTTCGGGCTCGATCTGTTCGGGCGCCGCCGCCGCTTCGGCTTCTTCGAGCGCGTGCGCGGTCTTCGACGACGCGACCGTCACGACGATCGCTTCCGGATCGCCGGCGAGCTTGAGGCCCGCAGGCAACTTCACTTGGCCCGCGCTCACGTGTTCGTGAATACCGAGCGATTCCACGTCGACGTCGAGGTGGTCGGGCAGTTTGTTCGCCGGGCCTTCAACGTCGAGTTCGTGCAAGACGACGTCCATCACGCCGCCGAAGTTTCGCACGCCGTCGGGCGAACCGACCATGACGAGCGGAAGTTTTGCGTGCACGGTTTCGTTGGCGGAGACGCGCTGCAGGTCGACGTGGATCGCTTTGCGCGAGACCGGATCGATCTGCACTTCGCGCACCATCGCCGTGTCCAATTTCTTGCCGCCGAGCGAGAGTTGAATCAGCCCGGTGCGGCCGCCTTTGTGCAGCAGATCCTCGAGCGTGCGGCGCTCGACCGCGATCGATTCGTTGGAGCCGTGTCCGTACAGCACGCCGGGTACTTTGCCTTCCGCGCGCAGTGCACGGGCCTTGCCGGATCCGCCGCCGTCGCGACGCTCGATCGTGAGCGATAACTGATTGGCCATGCCTTCTCCGTTTTAGGAAACCGCGGCGGGCTCGGGCGCCGTTCGCGGCAGATCATTCATTTTTTTTTCCCCGTCGTCCGTGAAGAGTTCGGAGATGGAGCGGTTCGTCGTAATGCGGTTGATTGCGTCGGCGAACGTCTGCGCTATCGAGAGCTGTACGAACTTCGGATGTTCGATGGCGCCGGCGAACGGAATCGTATTCGTTACGATTACGCGTTCGATGGCCGATTCGTCTAACACGCGAATCGCGTCGCCCGCAAAGATACCGTGAGTTGCTACCGTGTAAACCTGCGACGCGCCGCGAGCGAGGATGGCCTCGGCTGCTTTCGCCAGGGTGCCGCCGGTCGAGATCATGTCGTCCACGACCACGGCGATCTTGCCGCGGACGTCGCCGACGATATCGGTCACTTCCGAGACGTCGGGCTCCGGGCGCCGCTTGAAGACGATAGCCAGCGAAGAGTTCAGGCGCTTGGCGAAGAGCTCGGCGCGATGAACGCCGCCGGCGTCGGGCGAGACCACCACCACGCGGTCCTCGCAGAGGCCTTCCTTCTTTAAATAGTTGCACAGCGTCGGCATCGCCATCAGGTTGTCGACGGGGCCGTCGAAGAAGCCCTGGATCTGTGCCGCGTGCAGGTCCATCGTGACCATCCGGTTCGCGCCGGCGGTCTTGAGCATGTCGGCCAGCACCTTCGCCGAGATCGGCTCGCGTCCGGTCGTCTTCTTGTCCTGCTTAGCGTAGCCGTAGTACGGAATGACCGCGTTGATGCGCGAGGCCGACGCGCGCTTGAGCGCGTCCACCATCAGCAGCAGTTCCATCACCGAATCGTTCACGCCGTTGCCGTTCGGCGACTTGCACAGCGATTGGATCACGAAGACTTCGGAACCGCGAACGTTCTCGCCGATCTGCACGCGCGTCTCTTCGTTTTTAAATTTGGAGACGAGCGCCTTACCGACGTGAAGCTTGAGGCGCTTGGCGATCTCTTCGGCCAGCGCCTGATTCGAGTTGCCGCTGAACAGCAGTGGGTTATGACTCAAGTGCAGACTCCGAAGGCGTAAGCAGGCGGAAGTCATCGTTTCCCCGCCCAATGCCCCTTCCCTACATGCCGCAGAAGTTCAAGTTAGTTACGCCTTATCAGCTGGCGGGCGACCAGCCCAAGGCGACGGAGGCCCTCGCCGCCGGGGTGCTGCGCGGCGACCGCGCGCAAACGCTCTTAGGCGTGACGGGCAGCGGCAAGACCTTGGCGATGGCCCGCGTGGTAGAGCTGGTACAGCGCCCGACGCTCGTGCTGTGCCACAACAAAACCCTGGGTGCGCAGCTCTGCGCCGAGTTCCGCGACTTCTTCCCCGAGAACGCCGTCGAGTATTTCGTTTCGTACTTCGACTACTACCAGCCCGAAGCGTACATCGCGCATACGGATACCTACATAGAAAAGGACAGTTCGATCAACGAGGAGATCGAACGGCTTCGCCACTCGGCCACGCAGTCGCTGATCACGCGCCGCGATACGCTAATCGTGGCTTCGATCTCGTGCATCTACGGTTTAGGATCGCCCTCCGACTATACGGAGATGTCGGTCAAACTGCGCCTGGGCGAAGAGATCGACCGCGACGTGCTGCTGCGCAAGCTCGTGGATATGCAGTACCGGCGCAATGATTTGAATATGGTTCGCGGCACCTTCCGCGTGCGGGGCGACACGCTCGAGTTTATGGGCGTCGACGAAGAACTGATCCACCGCATCGAGTTCTTCGGCGACCAGATCGATGCCATCAACGTCGTCAACATCATGACGGGAGAATACGTCGAGAGCAAAGACGAGCTGCTGATCTTTCCCGCCAAGCACTTCATCACCCCGGACGAAAAACTGCGGCGCGCCATCGTTTCGATCGAAAACGAACTCGAAGAGCGGCTCAAGTATTTCAAAGAGAACGGCAAACTGCTCGAAGCGCAGCGTCTGGAGATGCGCACGCGCTACGATCTGGATATGCTGCGCGAAGTCGGCTACTGCAACGGTATCGAGAACTATTCGCGGCATCTTACCGGCCGCGAACCGGGATCGACGCCGTGGTGTCTGCTCGACTTTTTCCCGAAAGATTGGCTCGTCTTCATCGACGAATCGCACGTCACGCTGCCGCAAGTGCACGCGATGTACGGCGGCGACCGCTCGCGTAAACTCTCACTGGTCGAATTCGGCTTCCGGCTTCCCAGCGCGCTCGACAACCGGCCGCTGACGTACGACGAGTTCGAAGAGCACGTCAATCAGATCGTCTACGTTTCGGCCACGCCCGGCACGTACGAAGTGGGACGCAGCGAGCAGACGGTGGAGATGATCATCCGGCCGACCGGTCTGGTGGATCCGGAAGTGGACGTGCGTCCGACACGCAATCAGGTCGACGATTTGATGGAAGAGATCCGTCAGCGCATCGAAAAGCAGGAGCGCGTTCTCGTCACCACGCTCACAAAGAAGATGGCGGAGGATCTCACCGACTTTCTCATCGAGATGAACTTCAAAGTGCGGTACCTGCACAGCGAAGTAGACACGCTCGAACGCGTGGCGATTCTGCGCGACTTGCGCTTGGGCGTGTTCGACGTGCTGGTCGGTATCAATCTGCTGCGCGAAGGTCTGGATCTGCCCGAGGTCTCGCTGGTCGGCATCTTGGATGCGGACAAAGAGGGCTACCTGCGCAGCGGCACGTCGCTCATCCAGACGATCGGCCGCGCCGCGCGTAACGTGGAAGGCAAAGTGATCATGTACGCGGATACCGTGACGGAGTCGATGGCGCGAGCTATCGGCGAGACGAAACGCCGCCGCGAACTGCAGCTCGCCTACAACAAAGAACACGGCATCGAACCGCGCAGCGTGCGCAAAGAAGTCCGCGACATCTTAGCGATGATCGGCGCGACCGAAGAGACGCAGCTCGAACTCAAGCGCGAAAAACTGCCGCGCGAGGTCGCGATCCGGATGGCCGCCGATATCGAAAAGAAGATGCGCGACTATGCCGCCAACTTGGAGTTCGAAAAGGCCGCCGCGTTACGCGACGAGCTGATCGAACTGCGCAAGCAGATCGGCGGCAACGAGTCGCTGCTCTTCCAGGGCAAAGCGCCGAAGATCTTCGAGCATGCGCTTAAGGAACTGGTTGGAAATTAGCTCGCTGAAAACGGTATCGGCCGTCGTGCTGGCACTCTTTTTTATCGTGGCCGGCGCAAACCACTTTTGGCACCCGAAGTGGTACGAACGCATCGTCCCGCCGTCGCTGCCGTTGCCTGCGCTGCTCGTGCAGATCAGCGGTGCCGCCGAAATCGCGGGTGGAATCGGGGTGTTGATTCCGGCACTCCGGCTGTACGCCGGCATCGGCTTGGTGCTGCTGCTGATCGCGGTGTTCCCAGCGAACGTGTACATGGCGCAGCACGCGCAAGCGTTTTCGCGTGTGGCGAGCCCTGCATTGCTGTGGATCCGGCTGCCGCTGCAGGCTGCGCTTATTGCTTGGGTTTGGTGGACGTGCGCTTAAAGCTGGAAGAGTCGAGACGCGATGCGTCGCTGGTCTATCTGCATGCGGTGCTGCCGCCGCAGAACGTCGACGTGTCGCTTTCGTACAAGACGCATCTGGGCGCGCTGCTGCGCGTGGACGGTATCTCCGCGGGCGCATACGATCGCGAGCATCACGAGGTTGTGTTGCCGCCCAGCGATCGCGAACGCGAGCTGCAATTGGAAGTCGAGCTGCAGGCGCTGCCGACGAACGGACTGCCGTCGGGACCCGGAATCATTTGGACGTATCTTAATTGGCGTTCGAATGCGGAGCCGGCTAAGAGTTTGGGCGTGGCCTCGGCAGGCTCGGCCGTGCTTCGACAAGCTCAGCATGACACTAGTTCCGGTAACTCTAGTGCTGACAGCAAAGGCAACCGCGTTCCCGTTTTCGGGCATAGTCATCTCGACGTTGCGTGGCTGTGGTCGTACGAACAGACGCGCCGGAAGGCGCAGCGCACGTTTGCGATTGCCTGCGATCTGCTCGACCGCGATCCGGACTTCCGGTTCGTGCAGACGCAGCCGCAGCTGTACGCCTTCGTTGAAGAGACCGATCCGCAGTTGTTCGAACGCGTGCGCGCGCACGTCGCCGCCGGCAGATTCGACCCGCGCGTCGCGGCAATGTGGGTCGAAAGCGATTGCAACATTCCTTCGGGCGAGTCGCTTCTGCGGCAGATGCTGTACGGGTACGCGTACACGAAAGACCGTTTCGGTATAACGCCCGAAGTTGCGTGGCTGCCCGACACGTTCGGATTCATGAACACGCTGCCGCAACTGCTCTCGCACGCCGGTATCGGATCGTTTGCGACCACGAAGCTGCAGTGGAACGATACGACGAAGTTTCCGTATCCGCAGTTCGTCTGGCAAGGTCCGGACGGAAGCAGCGTCGTCGGCGCGCTGCTGCAAGGCTACGATGGCCCCGCGTATCCGTGGCGCATTGCGAACGCCGCGAAACGCAGCGAGCCGATCGCCGTCGGCTACGGCGACGGCGGCGGCGGCGTTACGCAGAGCATGCTCGAGTTCGCGCGCAGCAAGGGCGAATGGATCGACTTCGCCGGATGGTTCGGCGAACTCGCGGCGCGCCGCGCTTCGCTGCCGCAGTACGCGGGGGAACTTTACCTCGAGTATCATCGCGGCGTCTACACAACCCACCACGGCATGAAGATGCACAACGCCCTGTGCGAACGCGCGCTTGCCGAAGCCGAAGAACTCCTTGCGTGGTGCACCGCCGTTCACGTACCGCGAGCGATGCTGTCGGAGCATCTAAGGCGCCTGCGCGACGCGTGGCACATCGTGCTGCGGCAGCAGTTCCACGACGTGCTGCCCGGCACGTCCATCGCGCAAGTGTACGACGACGCCGCGCACGAGTACGCCGAAGCCGAATCGCTGATGGCGTCGGTGATCTCTGCCGCCGAAACGATGCTCCCGCGCGCGCTGACACGCGTAGCACCGCGACCGGTCGAACCGCAGGCGGATGCAGGCGGAGCGGTCTTCGACAACGGCCTTATTCGCGCGCACGTCCGCGCCGACGGCACGGTCAGCGAACTGCAGCTTGCGGGCGGGCGAAACGTCTGCACGCAGGCGAACGCACTCGCGCTGTATCCCGATCGCCCCAAGCAGTGGGAGGCCTGGAACGTCGATCGCGGATACGACAAAAAAGTCGTGCCGGCAAAGCCGCAAGGCAGCCGGATCGAGGACGCGGGCTTCACGGTCGATCTCTTGCTCGGGGCCTCGCCGGCGTCGCTGCGGTTCGAGCTCATCGAAGGCGAGGCGTTCTTGCGCGTGCGCTTAACGGCCGACTGGCGCGAGCGGCGCACGCTGCTGCGCGTCGAGAATTGGCTGCCCGTGCAGACGGAAGCGGTAACGTACGGTGCGCCGCACGGCACGATCGTTCGCAGTGCACGCAACGAAACACCGGAAGAACGAGCAAAATTCGAGGTTCCGGGACAGCGGTTTGCATACGCCGCCGATGCGAACGGCGACGGATTCGCGATGCTGTCGCTCGACACGTACGGCTGGAGCGCTCGCGCGCTGCCGAAAGGCGGAGTAAAACTCGGGCACTCACTTTTGCGCGGAACCTGCTGGCCCGATCCGCATGCGGATGAAGGCGAACACAGCATCGCGTATGCGCTCGCACCGCTGGCGAATGCCGCGAATAGCACGGTAGAACGCTTGTGGCGGCGCTTTGCGCACGAGCCGCGCGTGCAGCTCTTTACCAGCGGCACGCCGTCGGCAATCGTCGCTGCATGCAAGCCGGCGGAGGACGGCGACGGCGCGATCGTGCGCGTGCGCGAGTGCGACGGCGCGCCCGCGAACGTGCGATTGCGGTGCGGCGCGCGTATGACGTGGGCGGCAAGCGTCGACGGCTTGGAGCGCGCAACGTACGGTTCGGTTGCCATCGAAGGCGAGGACTTGGTCTTCGATCTCAAGCCGTACGAGATCCGCGGATTGCGGGTAAGGTTCTCTCATGCGTGATATCCGCGCCGTTCTGTTCGATCTCGACGATACGCTGCACGACGACACGCTCGCGTTTACCAGCGCCGCCGAAGAGGTTGCCCGCGAAGTTGCCGCCGAGCACGGCATCGACGCCCTCGAACTCAAAGCCGCGTACGTCGCCGAAGCGGAAGGCTTTTGGCACCGCCTCGACCGCGATCAGGTGCGCGAGCGCATCTCGCATCTGCGCGAAGCGTTTTGGGCATCGGCGCTCGAGCGCGTCGGACTAACGGATCCCATGCTCGCGCAAACGAGCGCCGCAAACTATCACGCGTACCGCAACAAATATTTTGCGCTGTTTCCCGGCGCGCTGGATCTGTTACGCGATTTGAAGTCGCGCGGTGTCAAGCTCGGAATGGTCACGAACGGTTTCTCCGAGACGCACCGCGACAAACTGATCGTCCTGCAGATCAGCGAGCTGTTCGACGCGCTCTTTTTGCCGGACGAAACCGGGATGGTCAAGCCCGATCCGCTGCTCTTCGCGCACGCGTGCCGCGAGCTCGGCGTCGCGCCCAAGCACAGTGCGATGGTCGGCGATCGCTACGAGCGCGATATCGCCGGCGCACAGCAAGCCGGGCTGATGACGGTCTGGGTCAACGTGCGCGGCGAGCCGGTTCCCGATGGCGGGAAGCCGCCCGACGCCAACGTCGAGCGGATCGATCAGGTGGCTGCCGTACTCTTCCCCTAGCGATGCTCGACATCTGCCTTTTGGGTGAACCGTCGTTCCTCTTCGAACGGCGGCCGCACGCGTTTTCCGCGCCGCCGAAGACGCTGCCGCTGCTGTGTTTGCTGCTGCTCCGGCGGGGCGGACCGGTCTCGCGAGAGCAGCTCGCGGGCCTGTTGTGGCCGGAGATCGACGAGGAAGATGCGCGGACCAATCTGCGCCGGCACCTGCACTATCTGCAGAATACGCTTCCGCCCGGACAATGGATGCTTGCCGACCGCAAATCGGTGCAATGGAATCCGGATGCGCCGTACCGGCTCGACGTTGCCGAGTTCGAGCGGCAAAGCAAGTACGCGCAACTGCGAAAGGACGCGTCCGAACTCTATCGCGGCGATCTCGCGGCAGGCTGCGACGACGAGGCGCTCTTCTACGATCGCGACCGCCTGCGTACGCTCCAGCTCAACAACTTGGCCGCGCTCTGCGCCGACGCGGAACGCGCGCGCGATCCCGCCTCCGCCGAGCAGTTCGCCCGCGCATTGATCGCCCTCGATCCGTGGCGCGAGGACGCCGTGCGCGCCATCATGCGTGCGCGCATGCAAGCCGGCGATCGTGCCGGCGCGCTGGCGGAATACGAGCGCTTCCGCGAACGCCTTCGCGCGGAACTCGATGTAGAACCCGACGCGCAAACGAGTTCGCTCTACGAATCTTTTGCAAAGCAGCAGCCGGCTGCACCGGCGCCTGCGGCCAACGATCCCGGATTGATCGGACGGGCGAGCGAGACCGACGCGCTGCTGCTACAATGGCGGCGCGCGGAAAGCGGTCAAGGCGCCGTCGTGCTCGTCGGTGGAGAAGCGGGTGCCGGGAAGACGCGCCTGCTGCAATCGTTCGCGCAGCACGTCCGCTCGCAGCGCGGAGATGCCGTGTTCGCCGATGCCGGCAGCGCGGCTCAGACCGCTTTCGAACCGCTCGCGCGTGCGCTGGGACTTGCCGCGGGACGAACGGAGTCGCACCCGCTGGCGGCGGCAAGCGAACGCGGAACGGTTTTTGCCTCGTTCGCCGCAGCCATGGAAGCACGCGCCGCAAAGCGCCCGCTGCTTCTTTGCGTCGAAGATCTGCACTGGGCCGGCGCCGACTTCATCGCGCTTTTAGAGTTTCTCGCGCGGCGTCTGCGCGGTCATCGCGTGCTGATCGCCGGTACGTACCGCGACGACGCTATCGCGCCGGATCATCCGCTGTGGGCGATGCGCCGTTCGCTTTCGAGCCGGAGCGGCTTCGCGCATATCACGCTCGCGCCGCTCGACAAAGCCTCGGCCGAAGAACTGATCCGGTCGCGTTTGGGCGCCGCGATCGACGCGGCTGCCGTCGATTCGCTCTACCGCCGTTCCGGCGGCAATGCGTTCTTTCTCACCGAGCTCATCGAGTACGCAGCGTCCGGCTCGCCGGAGAACGTTCCCGAAAGCGTGCGCGCACTCGTGCGTGCGCGGGCGCAGACGCTCAGCAGTAGCGCGCTGGAACTCGCACTGCTCTTTGCGGCCGCAGGCATATCCGTGCCGCCCGGCGTCGCGTCGGAGTTGCTGCGCGCCGATGGGAAGCGCGCGGCGGACGAGCTCGTGCGCACGCGGTTTCTGCGTGAAGAGCCGACGCCCGCGGGCATCACGTACGCCTTCGTCCACGATTTAGTTCGCCAAGCCTTTTATGCGCTCGCGTCGGAAGATGCGGTTGCGTCTGCGCATGCGCGCCTTGCGCAAACGTTTGAAAACGCCGGTTCCGAGTTTGCGGCTGCGCGCGCCTATCATTACGAACGCGCGGGTGCGCCGGGCGACGCGTCGAGAGAGTACGCCGCCGCAGCGCGCCGCGCCGTCGCATCGTACGCGAATGAAGAAGCGGAGCGCTTTGCACGCGCGGCGCTTTCACTCGGTGACGATGCCGCGGTGCACGCGGAGGCGTACGAGGTACTCATCAATCTCTTCCACCGGCGCGCGGACCGCCGGGAAGATCAACTCGCGGCCATCGACGGTATGGAAACGGCCGCGCTCCGTACCGGAGATCCGATGCTGCGCGTACGGGCAGCTTACAACCGGCTTGCGCTTGCGTTCGTCGAAAACGACGAACCCGCTTTGACCGCCGGCCTGCAGTCGTTTGCGGAGATCGTTCCGGAAAGCGAGATTTGGCGCGCTCGCGTACGATTGTTCGATGCGGCGTCGCTGCTGCTGCGGGGCGACCCGCAACGCGCTTGGGAAGCCGGGCTCGAAGCGATGGAGCGCTGCGCGGCAGCGAACTATACGTACGGCCAACTGTTTTGCTGTGTCTGGCTTTTGCAGTTTTGCGACGGGTTTACGCGCCCGTATGCGGATCTGCTCGAGACCGGACGCGCATTGGAGCGCGACGTTAACGATCCCGACGCGGCATCGCTTGTCGCGGCGGCAGAAGCGCGGATTTTTCTGCACGTCGATCGTTCGGTCTGCGTGCATGCGGCAACGCGTCTGCTTGAGGCAGGCGAACGCGCCGGCGACCGCGGGTCTATCGGCGTCGCGCAGAGCTATCTCGGCGCCGTAGCGATGTACCGGTTCGAACCCGACGACGCATTCGAACATCTCAACGCCGCACGGGCGCTGCTTTCAGAAAGCCCTAGGCGCATGGAGTATGCGCAGCTCGTGCGCTTCCTCGGATTGTATTGGTACTCTGCCGGCGAGGTCGAGCGCGGCTTGGAAGCATCGCTGCAGGCGTTGGATCTTGCCCGCCAATCGCGATCGCACGAACTCATAGCGATCGGCGCCGCAAACGCCGTCTTCGGACTGCGCCTGCTGGATCGCTTGGACGAAGCGTCCGCTTTGGCGGAGTCGGTGCTCCAGGAGCTCGATGCGGTGCGCGACGAGTATTTCGTCATCCATCATTTGATGACGACGTACGGCCACGTGCGCTGCGAGATGGGCGACTTCGAGCGCGGTATCCCGGCACTCGAGCGCGCGTACGAGGTGCATCGCGAGCGGCGGTACCATCTGCAAACGCTGCTGATCGGTGCAACGCTCGCGTTCGAACTCGTGAAAGCCGGGCGCGGTGCGGAGGCCGCTTCGTACTTGGACGAGGTGGAACGGTCGCTCGACGAGTTGGCCGACGAAGGATTCATGCCGCAAGAACCGTTGTGGTATGCGGCGCAAGCATCGCGCGCGACCGGCGAACGCGACCGGAGCGCGCTGCTGTTGAACGCGGCCGCTTCGATCGTTGTTTCGCGCAGCGAGCGGTTTTCAGGTTCGAATGCGCGCGAAGTCTTTTTACAGATGCCGCTGAACCGCGCGATCTTGCGCGCTCACGGCGACCGGTTGTGGCCTACGCTCTGACGTCGCTGTACATCTCGCGGACGATCAGCCACTTTGCGCCTGCTTTGCGCCATACCAGCAGGCTCTTGGTTTGCCGCACCGTTCCGCCTTCGCGCTGCAGTGGAGTCGTAACCGCGGCATAGCGGCTCACCTCGATAGCATAGACGCCGTCGACGAGCAGATGCTCGAGCGTAAATCCGTTGAGCCGGAAACGGTACGGCAGCGAGCAGAGCCCTTCGCAATAGGCGCGCACGGCCTGCGCACCCGCAATAAGATCGACGCCCGGGACGAGGACGACCGCGTCGTCGCTGTAGTGCGCGGCAAGCGTGGGCGCGTCCCGGGCCTCCAACGCCTGTGCGTACGATCGGTACATTTGCGCGATATCGGTTCGGACGGCGAGTTCCCGGGCTGACGTTTCCATGACGGCATCCTAGCGCGGCCGCGTCTACGGAGCGTCTAGCAAGGCTTAGACGCTGGCTAGACGGAGGGGTGGCATCGTCATGGTGAGGCCGAGGAGCCGGTAAGGAGTTTTCACATGTTCGGGATGTTTGCACTTGGAGCGCTGGTGGTCGGGCTTGCACAAACGGCCGCGCCGGCGGATCATACGCAGTCGTTCGTTGCCGCGCGCGCGGCATCGCCGCCGCCCGCACAAGCCGCGATCGATCCGGCGGTCTGGAAGGACGCGCTGAAGATACCGCTGCTCGAAAACTTCATGACGCGGACGCCGGCGGCGCATGCGACCACAGCCTATCTGATGTACGACGACAAGTATCTCTACTTGGCTGTCCAGGCCGAGCAGCACGGCATTCCGATCACGGCGCAGCAGAAGGTCGATCATGCGGGCATCGCGGCCGACGATCATATTACGCTCGAACTCGAAACGTCCGGTAACGGCACGCGCGTGTACACGTTCCGATCCTCGCCCACCGGCGTGCATGACGAAGCGTCCACCGAGAACAACCGTTACGCTCCGGATTGGCGCAGCTACGCGCACGTTGACGCGGACGGAAACTATACGGTGCTCTTGGTGGTGCCGCTGTCGGCAATGCACTTGCAGAACGGGCCGCAGCACTGGCGTGCAAATGTCGGCCGCTACGTCGCCGCGACCGGCGATCTGTACGTATGGGCGTTCGAAGCGAACGCGACCGATCCGACCTCGCCCCAGTTTTGGCCGCTGCTCAACGGCATTACGGTAACCTCGAAAGGCGGCGGCGCCAAACCGCACGCGGAGGTCTACGCGCTCGGATCGGCCGGCGCGGATCATAACCGGTTTCAACAAGGCATCGGACGGTTCGGTCAGATGAAAGCGCGCTCGCTGGGCGTCGACTTCACGTATCCGATCAGCGGAACGCTGAACGTCGTGGGGACGCTCAATCCGGACTTCTCAAACGTGGAAAAAGATCAAACCAGCGTCGCACCGCAGCAGTTCGCGCGTAACTACACAGAATACCGGCCGTTCTTTGCGCAAGGCGCCCGTTACATCAACGCTCTACCGGCGATCACGATGAACGGCATTACCGAATCGTTATTTTATACGCCGTCGATCGGCGTGTTCGATCGCGGCGTCAAAGTGGAAGGAACGAGCGGCAGCACGGCGATTGGCGCACTGAACGTCGCCGGCACCGGCTTCAACGACACCGCACTCGGCTATTCGTTCGGAAACTCGGCGCAGACGCTGCGTTTGAGTGCCGAAGGCGTGTTCGCGCAGCACGACGGCGTCAAGGACGGCGCGTACGGCGCCGGTTTCAATCTGACAAACGCGCACAGCGGCGTGTTCTCGATAGGCAAGGCGCAGCTCGAGAACAACACGGTCACCGGCGAGTCGCATTATCTGTTCGCTTCGCAGGGCGTGAACACCGCAGCGTGGTTCGCTGCAATCGACTATCGCGACGTCAGCCCGAACTTCAATCCGGTCGACGGCTACACGGCGTTCGACGACATTCGCGGCCCGCGCTTCGCGTTCAACTATAACGGCGTTGCTCCGAAGACGAGCGCGATAAAAACCTACAGCTTCGGCGGCATCGTGGACCGCTTTGTCGATTCAGCCGGCGCGGTGAAAGAGTACGACGCCAACGGCAGTTTGTACGTCCTGTTCAACAACCAACTCAGCTTCACGGCGGGAACCGGCACCAGCGCGCTGCGCTTCGACGCCGATCCGTCGGCGCCGCTCGTGCCGTTCAATCTGCGGCAGATCGGCATCGGCTATAAAGACAGCACGCCTTCGCCTATCGACGTCGGATACGCGTGGGGTCCCTTCGGCGGCGCGTTTTTACAGCAGGCGACGTTCTCGACAAGCCAATCGTTCGGACCGTACAGTTTTACGTGGGAGTACGACGGAACGGTCGAACGCGGCGACGGCCTGCACGACTCGCAGTGGCTGCGCCGGTTCTCGGTAGCCCGGTCGTTCGGGCGAAACGGAACGCTCGCGATGAGCCTGCGCGGCGTTAACGGTGCGGGCGGCTACGCGCCGCAGGGCACGAACCTCTCGCTGCTGTTCCACCAGCGATTTGAAAACAGCGACGAGTTCTTCTTCGAATACGGCACGCCGGCGTCGCGCTCGACGCTGCACCGTGTGATCGCCAAATACGTGTTCCGCGTTGGAGGCGGCTCCAACACCTAAAAATTCCCTTGGCATGGGGAACCAGACTGCAGCGCGGGGAATGATCCGTCCATGACGGCCCGCGCTGCAGTTCGTACGGCGTTTATCGTCGTGTTTACGGCCTATCTCGTCGCTTTTAACGGCGGCGATATTTTCTTGCCATGGCACCCGTTCGCCACGTTCGGATTCTCGGCGGATCGCACCGGACTCGTAACGTCCGCGAGTCCCGAGGCAACGAGAAGCGGCCTGCATACCGGCGATCGCATCGACGTGAAACGCATGCCGCCCGGCGACCGCGAACGGGTCGGGTACTTCAGCGGAGCGCCTGAAGGCAGCATCATGCGGCTGCCGCTGCGCGATGGACGCACGGTCACGCTGACGGCGCATCAATACCGGCGCTCGTTCATCGACAACGCGTCCGACATCGTCGCCGTCATTGCACTGATCGGATACATTGTGGTGGCCGGCGTGCTGGTGCTGCTGCGCCCAATGCCGGCGACGTGGGCGTTCTATGTGTTCTCGGCGTTCTTTTGCACCAGCGGAACGCTCGCGGTGACCTACGTGTCGGGTACCGCTCTCTTTTGGATGTGGGTCTCGTTCTTCGTTGAAGGTGCGCTGGCGCCCGTAGCGTTTGCAGTGTTTGCTCTGCGCTTTCCCGATCGCGTCCCCTCCGGCGGCTGGCTATGGGTAGAACGCGCCGCGGTGTTCGTTGCGGCTCCGGCATTAACGGCGGTTACGTTCGGTCAGTATGCGGCTTTCGTATTCGCCGGCGATTCCGGGTCCGCTATTATGACGAATGCGGCACGAGCGCTTCCCGTTCTGCTGTATGCGTTCGGTGTCGTCGTGCTGTTCGGACGTTATGCCGCCGCTGACGAAAACAGCCGCAGCCGGCTGCAGTGGGTCGTCGCAGCACTTGCCGTCGCGTTTCTTCCGATGCTTGCGCTCGATTTCGTCGAAAACGCAATGTCGATTTTTCCGCCCGTCACGGCGATCAATCTAGCGCAAGCGTGGCTATTGCTCGCTCCGATAGCGCTTGCGTATACCATTCTCAAACACCGGCTTTTCGATATACGCCTGGTGGTCAGCCGCGCGCTTGTGTACGGCTTGCTTATGTCCTTTACCGTCGGCCTTCTTGCGCTCGTCGATTGGGCGTTCGGAAGATGGCTGGCGGAGTCGCGCTTCGCGCTCGTGGTCGAGCTCGCTCTAGCCGTCGGCATCGGTATCTTGCTTACAACGCTGCACAAGCGTCTTGAAGCGTTTCTCAACGGCGTGATCTTCCGCGCCCAAACCCTGGCGCTCAAAGCTCTTCACCGGTTCGCCCTCGAAACCGACTTGATCGGCGATCCGCAGCATCTGCTGCGACAAACGTACGAAGCGCTGCGCGTGCGTTTGGAAAACGACTTTGCCGGCGTGTACACCGGCGACGGCACGTCCTACGCGCTCGAAACGCCCGCATGCGGGTCCTTGCCGCAGCGGTTCTCCGAGAGCGACTTTGCGGTTCTCCGCCTTCGGCGTTGGCACGAAGCATTTGAATGCGACGAGCCCGGTCATCCGCTGCGCGGTTCGCTGCTATTGCCGATGACGGCGCGCGGGCAGCTGGTCGGCTTCATCGTCTGCGGGCCGAAGCGCGACCACACGCATTATCTGCCCGAAGAGGTGGAAACACTCGAACTTCTCGCCCACCGGGCGGGCACTGCCTACGTTCTGCTGACCGGACGGACCGAGCCGTCGCTCGGCGTTATCGGCGCTTGACCAAGGGTGAAACGATTTGAGGCCTTGAGGGGTTGATGCTCAAGCATGCTTGATTCGATCGTTATCAAGGGCGCGCGCGAGCATAACCTCAAGAACTTCGACCTCGTACTGCCCCGCAACAAACTCATCGTAATCACCGGCCTTTCCGGCTCGGGGAAATCTTCACTCGCCTTCGATACGATCTACGCCGAGGGACAGCGCCGCTATGTCGAGTCGCTATCGTCCTACGCGCGTCAGTTTTTGGGCCAGATGGAGAAGCCCGATGTAGACTACATCGAGGGCCTTTCGCCGGCAATCTCCATCGACCAGAAGTCGACCTCGCGCAATCCGCGCTCGACGGTCGGTACGGTCACCGAGATCTACGACTATCTGCGTCTGCTCTTTGCGCGCATCGGCGTTCCGCACTGCTATAACTGCGGACGGCAGATCAGTTCGCAGAGCAGCGAACAGATCGTCGACTCGATCATGGCGCTCCCGGAAGGCACGCGCCTGCAGATGCTCTCGCCGCTCGTGCGCGGACGCAAGGGCGAGTATACGAAACTGTTTGAAGAGATCGCCAAAGAGGGCTTCTCGCGCGTTCGCGTCGACGGTGAGACCAAAGAGCTGCGCGAGAAGATCGTGCTGGACAAAAAGCGCAAGCACACGATCGAAGTCATCGTCGACCGCTTGGTCATCAAGCCCGACATCCGCAAGCGCTTGACGGACTCCATCGAAACGACGCTGCGGCTTTCCAGCGGTATCGTGACGGCGCTGGTCCAAGACCCGGGTGCGAAGGACACGAAAGAGATCACGTTCAGCGAGGCGTTCGCATGCGTGCATTGCGGGCTCTCGTTCGAAGAACTCGCGCCGCGCCTGTTCTCGTTCAACTCGCCGTACGGCGCCTGTTCCGGCTGCAGCGGTTTGGGTGAAAAGGTCGAGATCGATCCGTGGAAAGTTATCCCGGACCGCAGCAAATCCATCGATGACGGTGCGATCGTCCCGTGGAGCAAGTCGCTCGGCGGCGGCCGCTATCCGTCGATGAATCCGTACTACCTGCAGCAGCTGGAACGCGTGCTGCGCAAATACCGCGTGAAAACCTCGACGCCGATCGAGAAGATGTCCGACGAGATCGTCGACATCATTTTGTACGGTACGGACCGTGAAGAAAAGTTTGCGTACGAGTCGCGCGCAGGCAAAGTGTGGGAGTACCGCTCGACGTTCGAGGGCGTGATCAACAACCTCGAACGGCGCTACGCCGAGACGTCCAGCGATTACGTCAAGGAAGAGATCGAGAAGTTCCAATCGGCTTCGACCTGTCCGCAGTGTAAAGGCGCAAGGCTGAAACCCGAAGCGCTTGCGGTGACGATCGGCGGATCGAACATCGACGCGCTGACGCGTATGAGCATCGAAAACTGCGAGAAGTTCTTCACGCAGTTTGCTCCGAACGAGCGCGAACACCAGATCTCGCATCAGGTGCTCAAAGAGATTCGCGCGCGGTTAGGGTTTCTGACGAACGTCGGGTTGAACTATCTGACGCTCTCGCGTTCCGCCACGACGCTGTCCGGCGGCGAGTCGCAGCGCATCCGGTTAGCAACGCAGATCGGCAGCTCGCTGGTCGGCGTGCTGTACATCCTCGACGAACCGTCGATCGGTCTGCACCAGCGCGACAACGATCGTCTGCTGGCGACGCTGCGCACGCTGCGCGATCTCGGCAACACGCTGATCGTCGTCGAACACGACGAGGATACGATCCGCACGGCCGACGTCGTCGTGGACATCGGTCCGGGCGCGGGCGCCGAGGGCGGCCACGTGCTCACGGTCGGAAACCTCGAGCAGATCGTGAAGCATCCCGAATCCGCGACGGGTGCGTACATCTCCGGCCGCAAGTTTATTCCGATTCCGAAGCAGCGGCGCGAAGCGCGCGGCTGGCTCAAAGTCAAAAATGCGCGCGCCAACAACTTGGCCGGCGTTGACGTGGACTTCCCGATCGGCGTCTTTGCGTGCGTTACGGGCGTGAGCGGCAGCGGAAAATCGTCGCTGGTCAACGAGGTGCTGGTCAAAGCGCTCAATCAGCATCTGCACGGGCAGCCGGCGGGCGGCACGTACGGCGCGGTGCGCGGCGCGGACCAGCTCGATAAGATGGTCGTCATCGATCAGTCGCCGATCGGCCGTACGCCGCGAAGCAATCCCGCCACGTACACCGGCGCATTCGATCAGATTCGCGAACTGTACTCGATGGTTCCGGAAGCGAAGATGCGCGGCTATACGCCGGGCCGCTTCTCGTTCAACGTGAAGGGCGGGCGCTGCGAATCGTGTCAGGGCGACGGCATCATCAAGATCGAGATGCACTTCTTGCCCGACGTCTACGTGCCGTGCGAAGTCTGCAAAGGCAAGCGCTACAACGCGCAGACGCTCGAAGTAAAGTACAAGGGCAAGACGATCTCCGACGTGCTGGAGATGCGCGTCGACGAAGCGTCGGCGTTTTTCTCGGCGATTCCGCGCATTCACAATAAACTCAAGACGATCTGCGACGTCGGATTGGGCTACATCAAGATGGGCCAACCGGCAACGACGCTCTCGGGCGGCGAAGCGCAGCGCGTCAAACTCGCAACCGAGCTCTCGCGCCGTTCGACCGGACGCACGTTCTACGTACTCGACGAGCCGACGACGGGTCTGCATTTCGCGGATATTCACAAGCTGCTCGAAGTGTTGGATCGCCTGGTGCAGACCGGCAACACCGTACTCGTTATCGAGCACAACCTCGACGTCATCAAGACGGGCGACTATCTCATCGACCTCGGTCCCGAAGGCGGCGACAAAGGCGGCACCATCGTCGGAACCGGAACGCCGGAAGAGCTGGCTCGCAACAAGGCGTCGTTTACGGGCAGATATTTAGTTCCCGTGCTCAAAGACGAACGAGCCGTCGGGCATCATCTGCCGGACCAGGAAGCGTTGGCCGCGCTCGAACGCGAGAACCTGCGGGTCTTGGACGACCTTGCGAAAGGCGGCCGGGTAGC
>DASSRQ010000043.1:0-10880 GCA_035701665.1 Vulcanimicrobiaceae bacterium | reverse complement strand
AGAAGTCGATGAGCGGCTGCGAGAAGTAGCCGATGCGCGGATCGTAGATGCGCGGAACGTAGCCGTCGGCCGGCGCCGCGATCAAGTTGTACGTGATCGTTACTTCCACGCTGCGTGCGTCGGGGACGTTGTCGATCGGCGTTTGCTCCGGTGCCGCCCACGTCTGGTCGACGCGCAGAACGTCGTTCTCGGCGAATGCTTTAGCCGCCGAGAAGAACGAACGCGACGGGTCCAGGCGGTAAGCGTGCATCGGATTGCGATCCGGGCGCAGCTGTTCCGCGAAATCCGCGACATCGCCCAAAAACGAATCGGCGGAGAACACGACGTGACCGCCGTCTTCAGCGACTACCGGGACGACGGCAACGACCGAACTCGGCAGCGACTGCGTGGTACCGGCGTTCTCCGGCGTGTTCGGCAGGGCGATCGCGTCGGTGTTGGGCCAACGGATGACGATGTTGTCGTCGACGCGCTCGAAACGAACGAGACGCGCGGGCGCGACGTACGGCTCGCCTTGAGCCGGACCGAAGCCGCCCAACCCGGTCGAGGGCACCGCGGTTTCGATGAAGTCCTTGCCGACCTGCGCGGGCGCGAGCGAAAGATAGACTTTGCCGTCTTTTTTGACGACGCTGATCAGACCGTCTTGAACCGCCGCGCCGCGCGAAAACGACTCGTAGGGCTGCGGTGCGTGCGGCCGCTGCGCCTCGAGCGCTTTCACGGCTGCAGCGGCAGCCTGCGCGGCCGACGGACTAGATGCTGATTGTGCTGCCGCGGGCGCCATCAATGCGGCACACGCGAGCGAGCTTAGAAATAGCGTTCCGATGGAACGTCGATTCATTAAACCCCTCCAACTTAGACGAGCCATGCTTCGATGCCGCGCGTTGTTTACCGCTCGAAATGCGCATACGACTGTGTAAGGGGCGCTACAGAACGGTTATCTAGGGCAGTTCGATCTCCGGTAAACACCGGCGCCTATGGACAGGCGCGCGGTCCACGATAGCCGGTGTGCAACGCCTGCGGGTACGCCGGCAGCGATCAACTCACAGTAGGCGCCGGTCGTTAGACTCGCTCCGCGTTCCCAGCCCCCGGCGCGGCGCCGGTACAACGAGATGTTGTCGGTATCGATGTTGGCGTCGGCGATTGCGTAATCGCCGGCCGAAAGAACGGTAACGCCGGTTATCTCGTCACGCGGCAAGCCTTTGCGATTCCAGTACGCGTACTCTCTCGCGCTAATTTGCCAAAGATCGGACGGCGATCCCAGACTGAAATGCGTCGGCACGGCAACCAGCATCACGCCAACGATAATCGCGGCGCACAGAACGGCCGCCGCCGTTAAAAAGATCCGGCGCACGCCTTCACGCGAAGACCTGCGGGCAGCGGTTTCACTAAGAGCGATATCGATGACGTCGAAGACTGCGAGGGCCGAAGCCTGAGCGATGCCATATCGTCCGCGGGCATTCTGCGATTAGCCGCGACATATTCCGCCGTATCGCCGTGGTATGCGTCGGCGAGATACACCCAACCAACTAGCGTTCCGTTCGCATCGACGATCTGTGCGATGGATCGAACGTAACGAGGTTTTCGATCCTCACCAACGAGGCCGTCACCGGCTACAAAGCCCGGACCGCACGATTGCCCATCGTGCATCTTTGCGAAAACGTGTATGGAAACGGGAAGTGCGAGCATACTTTACTCCGGAGCCCGCGCTTCACCGGAAAGTAGAGCGGATGCCGCGCCGCCGAAGATAGGCCGTATCGGATGCGCGCGACTGGAGAACGATCTGCGGCCCCGCGCCGTTCTCCACCGAGGACATGTAATGCGCGAAGATGTCGTCGCCGCCCGCATTGTCGGCAATGACGAGCGCCCGCGGTCGCGGCTTTACCGCCGGCGGATGGCGGTCGAACTCCGCGATGAGGTCGCGATAGAGGCGGCCGAGCGGTTTGAGTTTTCGCTCGTTCGTGTACAGACCGAGATCGTACTCGAGTTTGTTGAATCCGCTAAAGCGCGCGTTCACGTCGTGCGAGCACCACCACGTTATTCCGAAAAGATGGTCGCAGCTGACGGCGTTGCGCACCGAAGCTTCTGCCCATTGCGGGATCAGCGACTCCTTCATCCATTGCTTGGAACACCCGTCTTCTTCGATCCAAAGCGTGCGGGCGCCGTCGCCGGAGAATGCCTGCATGTATTGCAGAAAAAACTCGGAGTAGTGCGTGGCCGCCGTACTGATTGGGCCGTACTTTTGAAACACCGGACTGAACCCGGCCCACGGATGAACGCAGCTCGCCGAACCCGTCCGCGTTAGGGTGTGACGCGTAAACGCATTTGGTTTCGACGATTCATACGGCCATTTGTCGACGCCGTTCACGTGGAACTTTCCGGGCGCAACCTGGTTGCAATAGGTCAACAGCTCTTTCATCCACGCATCGCCCTGCGCCGGCGTGAAGTTGATGTGCAGCGGCTGCGTGAACCAATACACTTCGTTCGAGATATCGAAGCCGAGGAACGCGGGATGCGCCGCGATTTCGCGCGCAAGCGCTCCGAACAGGCGCTTTTGCACGGCAAGCAGTTTCGGATCGGTGATGATATTGCCGATATGCCCGTCTTGGTTGTCGATAAGGAACGCGGGTGTAAAGAGAAAGCCGCTGAGCTGCCCATCGAGCACCGTGACTTCGACGTCAAGCGATCGCCGGTGCGCTTCATCGAGCAGTTGCACGAGGCGCGCGACATGCGCGCTGCTCACGTATTCGGCGTTCGGCTGGAAATACGGCCACAACAACTGAATGCGGATGTGATCCGCGCCGAGCGCGGCGACGTCATCCAGATCGCGCGCGATGGAATCGCGGTCCCAATCGCCCCACGAATACCACCAGTTTTTGGTCGGAACGTAGTTTACGCCGAACCGCACGCGCCGCCGGTGCGGCGCCGCTGCCTTCGCAATATCCGGCACGGCGGCGGCCACTGCCGCCGCTGCACCGATGAACTCACGACGTGAAACCACTCGTCACGGCCTCCCTATGGCAATCGGAAAACTTCCGAGCGGAACGCTATTAGCAACCGCTGCGCGAGCCACGTCGATGACGCTGCCGTCACCGTCGCCGGAGTTGACGGTGAACGCGTACTTGCCGCTCTCGTCGAAAACGACGCCGAACGGCGCGTTACCGACCATTATTGGTTTACCTGCGGTCAACGTGGTCAGGTCGATCGGCGTAACCTGGCTCGATCCGGCGTTCGCAACGTACAAGAGCGCGCCTTGCGGCGAGACGCTCAGACCCTGCGGCGTCTTGCCGACCGGAATCGTTTTTACCGGCTGCAGCGTCGTCGTATCGATAGCCGTTACATCGTCGGATGCATCCGCGCTTACGAATGCACGCTTGCCGTCCGGCGAGAGCGCGACACCGAGAGGATGGCGTCCGACCGGTACCGTTGCGAGAACGCGGCTTGCGGCAGCATCGACAACCGCCAGCGCGTTCTGCCCCTGCAGAACGACGTAGATGCGCGAACCGTCCGGCGCAATCTGCACCTCTTCGGGATGCGAACCCACGGCAAACGCGGGACGGGGTTTCAACGTTGCAACATCGATCGCTTGAAGCGTGCCGTCGGCGTAGTTGCTAACCCACAGCGTCGAACCGTCGGGCGTCAACCGGATGCCGGCGGGAACGTTGCCCATTTTAACCGTCGCAATCGTTTTGCCGGCGTTCGTATCGACGACGCTGACGTCGTTGCTGCTTTGATTGGCGGTATACAGCCGCGCGCCGTCGCGGGAGATTGCGAGATCGCCGGGACGGCTGCCGACTGGTATGGGATTTCCATAGGCCAGCGTGCGCGGATCGATCGGCGTAACCGAGTCTTCGCTGAAGTTCGCGGCATACAATAGACGAAGCGGCTCGCCGGGGCGCTGCACGCGAACGACCGACGTCACGTGCGGAATCGTCGCTCCGTTCATCGCGCGTGCGTGAATCTCGACGTCGTAAAGACCGGGCGCGAGCGATTCACTGACAGTGACCTGCCCGTGCACGACCGAGCCGCTCGCAATGACGTTCTCTTCTCCCGAGCCGCGATCGACGACAATGCCTTGCGGCGCTTTTACGTTCCAACGCATTCCGGCCTGAGTGCCCGAGACTTGCGGGCCGAAAACGAGCGGCGCGCTTTGGCCCGGCGCCAGCGTTATGCTGGGCGTCTGCAGCGCAAGCGTCGTCGACGTCGACGCCGGAAAACGTACGATACCGGTTGCGTAATTCGGCGGCGCGCTTGCCGGAGAAGCCGCGAGTGCCGCGTTCGGCTGCGCGCCGAGCACGTACTGCAGATACACGGTGCCCGACGACGGCAGCGTCACCCACAATCGATCCGACGGCCGCCCGTTGATGGTAAGGCTTTGCACGTATGGAGTTGCTCTGGACGCTTGCGGGGCGTCGATGACGATCGTTTTTCCGCTCGGCGAGGTTATCGAGACGTGCGCGAACAGCGGGCCCTCGAGCAGCAGCACCGGAACGCTCGGGTTGATCGGGTACAGCCCCATCGCATTCCAAACCCACCACGCGCTCATCGTTCCGAGGTCGTCGTTTCCGGGTATGCCGTCAGGCGTCGGAGCGTAGAGTTCGTTCATCGCCGCGCGATTCAGCGCTTGCGTTTTATACGGCGCGCCCGCATAAAGGTACGTCCACGGCGATGCGAGCGTCGGCTCGTTACCGAACCATGCGAACGGTTCGTTTTGGCCGGCGTCGAGCTTCGTGAAAAATTGATCCAGGCGCGCGATAGCATTCTGCGATCCGCCGAGCGCGTCAACGAGCGATCCGAGCGCCTGCGGAACCATCCACGTGTACTGCGCAGCGTTGCCTTCTTGAAAGCCGCTTTGTCCGTTTTCGGTAAGCGGCGTCTGCATGAACGCACCTTCGGAGTCGCGCGGCGCAATCAGGCCCGTCGACCGGTCGAACAGTTGCGACCAATTCTGCGAACGGCGCAGAAACAGCCTATAGATGTGCTCGTTTCCGATGTTGTGCGCGAGCTGCGCGATCGAAAAGTCGTCGATAGCGTACTCGAGTGTTTCGGAAGCCGCATTCGGCACCGGCGAAACGCTGGTCGTATGCGTGTTGACCACGTAGCCGTATCGTAAATATTCGGAGAGGCCGGGCCGCGGATAATACCAGCCTTGTCCGGGCGGGCTTGTCGTATCGGTCGCGCTCTTTACCATTTCACGCAGCGCGGCGGCACGATCGAACCCGCGCGCGCCGAACGCGTAAGCGCCGGCGATAATCGCATCTGCCGAGTCGCCGCCCATAACGCCGGTATAGCCGTTCGCAACCGGCCATTTCGGCATCCAGCCGCCTTGCTGCGATGCGTGCACGAGACTCTGCACCATGTCGCCGGTTTCGTGCGGCGCGAGCAGCGACATGAGCGGCGCCTGCGTGCGATAGATATCCCAACCCGAAAAGTTCGTATACTCGGCGTGCCCCGGCGGATTGCGGTGCACGTTTCCATCGAAACCGCGGTACCTGCCGTCGGCGTCGCTATACAGCGTGGGCGAAAGCAGCGCATGATAAAGCGCGGTGTAGAACATGCGCCGGTCGTCGTTCGTTCCGCCGTCGATCTGTACGCGTCCCAGCAGCGTTCGCCACGCAGTTTGCGTCGACGCGCGAACCGCATCGAGGTCCCACGACGGGAGCGCAGCGAGATTTGCTTTTGCGCCGTCGACGCTTACGTACGAAACGGCCGCTTTCACTTTGACCGTACGCTCCGTGCGCGCGTCGAACGTCACCCACTCGCCGCCGTGCACACCCGTGCTGCGGTTTGCGCCCGGCGTTACAACTTTTTCATCCCACGCACCGTACGACGCGAACGGGCGATCGAAGCGCATCGCAAAGTAGATCGTAAACGTGTTCGGCATGCCGCAGAAGCCGCCGCTGCTGGCAGAGCCGTCTATCTCGTCCGGTCCTGCGACCCACGCTTGCGCGGCGGTTACGCCCGCTTGATCCGACGACGTTTCGATCAGCAGATTCGCTTGCCGAACCGGCGGAAACGTAAACGACGCCAAGCCGGTACGCGGCGCCGCGGTCAACGCTGCATCGATACCGCTGCTGAGATGAACGGAGTAAAATCCCGGCGATGCCTGTTCGCCTGCATGCGTAAACGCTTGCGTCGCCGCGGAGGGATCGCTGACCGCACCGGTCACCGGCAACACGCCGAAGTCGCCGTACACGCCGCATCCCGCTCCGGACACGTGCGTGAGGCTGAATCCAGTGATCGCCGAGTCGCGGTAAAAGTATCCGCCGCTCGGAGGCTGGGACGGCGTGTCCGGGCTCCACTGAAGCATGCCGAAGGGCGCGGTAGCGCCCGGAAAATCGTCGACGAGTCCGGTGCCGCTCGTTCCGCCCGTTCCGATAAACGGGTCGACCACCGGGAGCGGATCGGACGCCGGCTGCGCGATTGCGGGCACGGCAAAGAGCCCGCTGAACAACGCACTAGCGCACACGGCCAACAGTGTTTTTTTCACGAATCGCCCTCGTTATGGAACAACTTGTGCGGCCATACGCCGCTGGTACATCGCACTAGCGGGCACACTTGCGCGGCCCGATCGCAGAACCGTTACGACGCGTACGTTTACCGCTTGTCCGGGATCCAATGTGAGTGTGAACGGAGCGCTGTACCGCGTCGACGCCTGCGTCGGAAGAGAACCGTCGGTAGTGTAATACATCGTCGCGCCGGGCACGGGGCTGCGCAACCTTACGGTTACTTTTCCATCGTTGGTATCGGTTTTTTGAAGTCCGATCGGCTCCGGGATGCGAAACTGCACGCCTTCGCGTTCGAAACGGGCGTAGTGGTTCGGCGTACGCCTTACAAAGCTCGAGAAATCTTTATTCGCAACCGGCGTCCAAACGATCTCGGAGAGAGCCATCAAACGCGGAAGCAATTCGAACTCGGCGAGTTGCGGCGTTGCGATGTACTCCGTCCAAAGGTTGGCCTGCGCGCCCAAGACGTGCTTTTGCTGCGCGGCGCTAAGGGCGTCGATCCCGGGATCGAAGTTGTAAACGTCGCTCAGCGTCGTGATACCGTCGCCGATATGGATCGGCTCGTCTTCGCTGTCGCTCTGAGGATGGTCGAAATAGAGCACCGGATCCGGCGATATGATGACGTCGTTACCCCGAGTTGCCGCAATGACGCCGCCGGACACGCCGCGCCACGACATGACTATCGCCGATTTCGAGACGTTACCGCCCAGAATCTCGTCCCAGCCGATCATTCGGCGGCCATGCGCGTTCAAAAACCGCTCGATGCGCGTGTCGAACCAGCCTTGCACGGCGTCTTCGTTCGCCAAGTGATATCTACGGATGATCGATTGGACGAGCGCGCTGTGCTTCCAAACTTCTTTCGGCGCTTCGTCGCCGCCGGTGTGAATATACCGGCCGGGGAAAAGCGCCATCACTTCTTTGAGGACGTCCTCGTAAAAAGCAATGGTTCGTTCCGACGGACAGACGATGTCGTCCGATACGCCCCACGTCGTGCGGACCTGATAGTTCCCGGGCTTGCACGCCAGTTGCGGATACGCCGCGAGCACTTCTACCGAATGGCCCGGCATCTCGATCTCCGGTACGATGTTCACGTACCGTTTTTTTGCGTACGCGACCACTTCGCGGATCTGATCTTGCGTGTAGTACCCGCAGTACCGGATGCGATCGTTCGAATCGAAGTCGTGACCGACCATCGTGCCGTTGCGGCACGACGCAACGGTCGTTAGGCGCGGATACTTTTTGATTTGAATGCGCCAGCCCTGATCTTCGGTCAAGTGCCAGTGAAACTCGTTGAGCTTGTAGCGCGAAGCGATATCGATATCGCGTTCGACGAACGACACGGGAAAGAAGTGCCGCCCGACGTCGAGATGGACGCCGCGGTAAGGATACGAAGGCGCGTCGGTGATGTCGACCTGGTGAATGGTGTTGCCGCCGCCGGGAGAGAACAGTTGTTCCAGCGTTTGCAGTCCGTAGTACGCGCCCGCACCGGAGTTCGCGGTGATGCGGATACCTGCCGCAGTTACGCGCAGACGGTAGCCCTCTTTCCCGAGCGACGGATCGCCCGCGTGCGAGGCAACAACGATCTGCGCGCCCGATGCAAAAGAAGCTACGGTTAACGCTTTCACGTGCCGCTCGCGCAGAAACGCGAGCGCGAAACTCGCCACGTTGCGGTCGTCGGCGCTGCGAACGGAGATCGCGACGTTTTCGGGCACCGTGTACGTCGCGGCGTACGCTTTTACCGAACGCGGCAGCGGGATGATACCGAGCGTGTCCGCCGGAATCTGGGCCGGCGCTGCAGACGCGGCAGCCGGCAAAAGCAGCATCGCCGCAAGAATGAGAGAGCTGCGCATCAGTACAACGACTTCGCGACGTGGAGCGAGCTGGAACCGTCGCGCCACACGCCGTATTGGAAGTGCGAATCTGCGCGCATCGCTGCCGCGCCGACACGGCCGTGTTTGTCGATGGCAATGACCGCCGCTTGGATCTCTTTGGATTTCGGATCGCCTTGCGCCATGTGGTGCAGGCAGAGTTCGCATGCCTCTTGCGCCGAGTGCCCCTGCGCCATGAGCATTACGATGAAGAAACTCGTGCAGTAGTTGGTCATCACGTCGCCGTCCCCGGTCGCCGAGGCGGCACCGGCGTTGTCGTCCGCATACAGTCCGCACCCAACGATTGGCGAGTCGGCCACGCGTCCCGGAATCTTGAACGCCAAACCGCTTGTCGAACACCCCGCGGCAACGTGTCCGCGGCCATCGTAGCCGAGGAGACCGACGGTATCGTGGTTCGGCGAGCGTTTCGGCTCCGCGCCGCTCAGCCAATACGTGTGCCGGTGCGGATCGCTCTTCCACTTCATCCACGCCTCGAGACTCTGCGGCGTGAGCAGTTGCGTGCGCTCGAATCCCATCTCGAGGGCGAACTGCAGCGCGCCTTCACCGGCAAGTGTGGTGTGATGCGTCTTCTCCATGATTTTGCGCGCAACCGAGATCGGATGCTTGATCTCGTGGAGGTTACACACCGAGCCGGCACGGCGGTTCGTGCCGTTCATAATCGCTGCGTCGAGTTCGACGACGCCGTCGGCGTTCGGAAGTCCGCCGTATCCCACGCTCTGAATCGCGGGATCGTCTTCGATGGTGTTGATCGCTTTCTCGACCGCGTCCATGAGCGAGCCGCCGGAGTGCATCTCGCGGGCCGCCGTCGTCACGCATGAAAAACTATCGCTCCAGGTGTTGACGAAGACCGGACCTGTCCCAGGCACTGGCTCGGCGGAACGGGCTGGGCCGGCGTCCAGCAGCGACAAGGCCGCCGCACTGCTCGCGCCCATGAATGCTTTTCGGCTCAATGGGTTCATTCATCCGATGTATTATGCGGACCAACCGTTCTCCTGGCGAGGGATGGTCCGCGCAAGCATGCAAAAAGTCATCCGATGATTCATCTGCACGCTTTGGATTATGCGATTCTCGCGGCGTACGTCGCAGCCGTCATAGCGGTGGGCGCGATCGCCCGGCGCCGGGTTCGGTCGAGCCGCGATTTCTTCGAGAGCGGCCGCTCGCTGCCGGTTTGGATCTGCGCACTGGCGTTCATCAGCGCGAACTTGGGCGCACAAGAAGTGATGGGCATGGCCGCAAACGGCGCAAAGTACGGCCTGCTGACGGTCCACTTTTACTGGCTCGGAGCGATCCCGGCGATGCTGTTCATCGGCGTGTTCATGATGCCGTTTTATTACGGCTCGAAAGCGCGGTCGGTTCCGGAGTATCTGCGCCTGCGCTTTGACGAGAAAACGCGAACGCTCAATGCGTTGACGTTTGCGTTCATGACCGTGCTTTCGTCGGGCATCTCGATGTTCGCGCTCGCGACGCTGCTGCAGAGCGTGCTCGGTTGGAACTTCAACCTCAGCATCGCAGCGTCGGGCATCGTCATTCTGCTCTACATCTATGCCGGCGGTCTGCGCTCGGCCATCTATAACGAAGTGCTGCAGTTCTTTTTAATCGTGGTCGGGTTTGCTCCGCTCGCATTCATGGCGCTGCGCAGCGTCGGCGGCTGGCACGGGCTCAACGTGGATCTGCACGCGTACGCAACCTCGCAAGGCTATCCCGCAACGGCGTGGACATCGCTCTGGCGCAATCTCGGCACGCCGGCCGGCAATCCGATGGGCGTGGATTGGATCGGCATGGTGATGGGCTTGGGATTCGTCCTGTCGTTCGGATATTGGTGCACGGATTTTCTCGTGGTGCAGCGCGCCATGGCGGCGCGCAACCTGGAAGCCGCGCGCCGGACGCCGCTGATGGCTACGATACCGAAGATGCTCGTTCCGGCGATCGTGATACTCCCGGGCATGATCGCCATCGCGCTGGTCGCGAGCGGGAAGCTGCATCTTCCGGGCGATGGCCACGGAGGCTACGACTACAATATGGTCGTTCCGGCGATGCTCGCGCAGTATTACGGCAGCGGGCTGCTCGGCTTGGGCCTCGTCGCGCTGTTGGCGTCGTTCATGTCCGGCATGGCGGGGAACGTCACCGCATTCAATACGGTCTTTACCTATGACATCTATCAAGCGCACATCGTGCGCGACGCGCCCGACGCCCATTACCTGCGCGTTGGGCGCCTGATCACGATTGCCGGACTCTTGCTCAGCGCTGCAGCGGCGTACGCAGCGCTGTCGTTCAACAACATCATGGACATGCTGCAGCTCGTGTTCGGGTTTGTGAACGCGCCGCTTTTCGCGACGTTCTTGCTCGGCATGTTCTGGAAGCGCACGACGTCCAACGGCGCATTTTACGGCTTGCTGACCGGCACGCTTGCGGCGGTCGTTTTTCATAGTCTAACGGTTCCTAAAGGTGCCGTTTCAGGCATCAACGGCGGATGGATCGCTCACCTGCACAC
>DASSRQ010000042.1:0-4171 GCA_035701665.1 Vulcanimicrobiaceae bacterium | reverse complement strand
GCTCATCCTAAGCATCTACGCCCTCCTAGCGCTCGCCGCTCTTATCGGCGGTGCTATCAACAGCGTTGCCGGCGGCGGCAGTTTTCTCACGTTTCCGGCGTTGCTCTTTGCGGGCGTCCCGGCAATTCCGGCAAACGCGACAAACAACACGGCGATGTTCTTGGGTGTCATCGCCAGCGCGCGCGGTTATCGCGAAGAGATCCGCCGCTACCGCGGCGTTATCGTTCCGGCGCTCATCGTCAGCACCGTCGGATCGCTCATCGGCGCGGTGCTTTTGCTGCACACGCCGCCGCGCACGTTCGAGCGGCTCGTTCCCTGGCTGCTGTTATTCGCGACCGTCGTTTTTGCGGTAAGCCCGCTTTTGACGCGGCAAAAAGAGCGCGCGGACGTTCATTCGCCTTTGCAGTTGCTGCTGCAATTCTTCGTTTCCATTTACGGCGGCTATTTCGGGGCGGGCATCGGCATCTTGATGCTCGCTATTCTGTCGTTTTCGGGATTGCCGAATCTCAACGCGATGAACGGCGTGAAGAACATGCTTTCGATAACCATCAACGGCGTGGCGGTGATTCCGTTTCTTATCGCGGGTGTCATCAACTGGCCCCTTGCGCTCTTGATGGCCGTCTTCTCGATGGCCGGCGGGTACGCGGGTGCGCGCATCTTCCGCCGGCTTCCATCGAACGTTTCCCGGGGAGTGGTGCTCGTCATCGCCGTTTCGATGACGACTTATTTCTTTGTCCACTGATTAAGAGAACGTCATAGAGACCGCGGCGTTGACCGCTATTAGTGTGGTCAATCGAGGCCTTGCCACGTGCATGCGGTGGGCGCCAGGGAACAGCAATCTCATGAAAGCGCTAATTTACAAAGAACCGCGCAAAGTCGAGATCGGTGAAATAGACAACCCAAAAGTTGGAGACGCACACGACGCAGTGATGCGCCTGACGACCACCGCTATCTGCGGCAGCGATCTCCACATGTACGAAGGGCGCGCCCCGGTTGAAAGCGGGACGGTGTTCGGACACGAAAGTCTAGGCGTCATCGAAGAAGTCGGCTCGGCGGTGCACACGGTAAAGAAGGGCGACCGCGTCGTCCTGCCGTTCAACATCGGCTGCGGCTTCTGTTTCAATTGTTCGCGCGGCTATTCGAATGCGTGTTTGACGACGAATCCGCAAGGACACGGCGGCGGTTACGGCTACTCGGGACTCGGCCCGTATAAGGGCGGTCAAGCGGAATACATTCTCGTGCCGTTTGCCGATTACAATTGTTTGAAGTTGCCGGGCACGCCGGGCGATGCATGGGAGGACGATTTCGTCTTACTTGCGGACGTTTTTCCGACGGGATTTCACGCAACGGAACAAGCGCACGTGCGCGCGGGCGATAGCGTCGCAATTTGGGGCGCAGGGCCGGTCGGATTGATGGCCGCGCTCAGCGCGCGTATCAAAGGTGCATCCGAAATTTATGTCGTCGATTGCGTTCCGGAACGGTTGGCCAAAGTCGCGGAGATCGAAAACGCGATTCCGATCGATTTTTCGAAAGGCGATCCGGTCGAACAGATCTTCGAGCTACGCAAACCGCATCGGGAAAAAGTGCAAAACCTGCGGCCGGGTTCGGGAGATAAAATGCCCGGCGTGATGTGCGCGATCGATGCAGTCGGTTACGAGGCATACGCGGACGATGCGGCCGGAGAACGCCAAGATCCGAATCAGATTCTGCAAGACGTCGTGCGCGTGGTCAATCCCACGGGCCACATCAGCCTTATCGGCGTTTATTTCGAAGAAGATCCGCGCGGCGTCACCGAGGACGAAAAGAAAGGCCAGTTCAAGTTCGCGCTCGGAACGGCGTGGGACAAAGGCGTCGGTATCGAGATGGGGCAGGCGCCGGTCAAGAAATACAACGAGTATTTGCGCGACCTGATCGTCGCGGGTCTAGCCAAACCCAGTTTTCTCGTAAGCCATCGCTTACCGCTCGATGCAGCCCCGGATGCGTACGAGAAGTTCGACTTACGCACCCAAGGCTACACGAAAGTTCTGCTCAAGCCCGCGATTAAGGGCGAGGCGTAAGACAGTGCGCCGCTACCGGGCCGGCGTTTGCGCCGGTTCCGGGGCGGACACCACGGCGTGACCATTCGTTCCCTTGGCGCGCTTCGCACGGCGCCGCTGCACCCAAGGTTCGATGTGATTTGCCGCCCACAGATACAGCGTCGGAATGACGACCAGCGAAAGCATCGTCGAGCAGAGCAGACCGCCGATGACGACCGTGCCGAGCGGTGCTTGCGTCGAACTGCCTGCTTCAATACCCGCCGCGATCGGCAGCATGCCGCCGACGGTCGCGAGCGTCGTCATCAAGATCGGACGCAAGCGAAGCGGAGCGGCTTGCAGCACCGCGTCGCGCGCGCTTAAACCGCGATGCCGCAGCTGATTGGTGAACTCGACCACCAGAATCGCGTTTTTAACCACGATACCGACGAGCATCAGCAAGCCGATGAATGCGGTTAGACCGAACGAACGCTGCGTCACAACGAGCGCAATCACGACGCCGGCCAGCGACAGCGGTACCGAGACCATGATGATCAACGGGTGCAGCAGCGACTCGAACTGCGATGCCAGCAGCATGTAGATAAGCAGCACGGCCAGCAGCACGATAAACCCTAAACTGCTGAACGTCTGGTTCTGCTGCGTCACGGACTGTCCGAATTGCCAATAATATCCGGCCGGCAGTGCCGTTGAATTCATGATTGCTGTCGCGGCTTGAACGGCTGCACCGAGCGGTATGCCCGCCAGCGTTGCGGTGACGTCGATCTCGCGCTGTTTATTCTGCCGCGTGATCTCGGACGGTCCGACGCCCGTGCTAATCTGCGCGACTTCACCCAGCGGCAGCGTGGGAAGCGAATAGCTTTGCCCTGCAGCCGCAGTCGTCGTGCTGGTCAGCGACGCGTTGGTGGCGCCTTGCGTCACCGGAATCTGCAGGCTTTGAATCGTTTGGAACGAGCGGCGCTGATCGGGCGGCAGTTGCACGACAATCGGATATTCCGTGCCGTTGATCTGCAGGAAGGACGCGGTGCTGCCGCTGGTGGCGGTATCGATCGTTTGCGCGACCGACTGCGTCGAGAGACCCAGCTGCGCGGCTTGATCGCGATTGACCGAGACGTTCAGCAGCGGCTGCGACGGCGTGATACCCGTGTCCGGCCGCGTTATGCCTTGCACCTGCGAGAGTTTGGGGATGATCTTCGACTGCGCGATGGTATACAGCTCGTTCATGTCGGGCCCGTAGATCTGCAGATCGAGCGAATCTTGACCGCGCGAGATCGTATTCTGAATGATGTCGATCGTGCGTCCGAACGCCTGGAGGCCGGGAATCGGGGCGCCGACTATCTTGCGGAACGCTGCAAACTGTGCGCTGCGCGAACGATTTGTCGTGGTCGATCCTGCGCGCGAACCGCCGCTGCGACTGCCGAACGTACCGTTGAGCGCCGCCTGCCACTGCTGCACGAACTGTGCCGCGGCGCTTCCGCCGACACTCGGTTTTAGAACGACCGAGAGCGACGATGAGTTGGTGGAAGGCGTGCCCGGCCCAAAGCCGCCGCCGCCGCCGACTTGCTCGCTGACGTCGCTGACGCGCGGATCTTTGCGCATGCGGCCGGCAACGTCTGCTGAAACCGCGTTCGTAATATTGAGTGCCGTACCGTTGGGCATGCGCAGATTGAAGCGCACGAACCGCGAGTTCGACGAGGGGAACATCTCAGTCTTCACCGCGCCGAAGTTGATCGCAATCAGCGTGGCAACGAGCACGACGCCTGCGAACGCCATCACGCGCCCGGGATGATCGAGTGCCCACGACAGCCGTTTACGATACCACTCCGAGAAGCGTTCGTAACCACGGTCGAACCTTGCCGTAAACCGCGCGTAGGCGCCTTTGGCGTGACCGTTCGTATGCGGCTTCTCATCGCGCAGAAGCAGCGTGGACAGCATCGGGACTGTCGTAACGGCAACGAGCAGCGAGATCGCGACCGCGACCATGACCATCATGGCAAACGGTTGGAAGATGAGGCCCTGTAAGCCCGGAATGAGCAGCAGCGGTACGAAGACGGTGATGACCGTGATCGACGATGCAAGGACGGCCGTGAATATCTCGGCCACGGCGCTTTCTGCAGCTTCCTTGACGTGCTGTCCGCGCG
>DASSRQ010000041.1:0-5239 GCA_035701665.1 Vulcanimicrobiaceae bacterium | reverse complement strand
ACGGCAAGCCCCAAACCCATCCGCTCGATGGATTACAGCCTTACCTACTCTACGCCGACTCAGCAATACAAAGGCACGATCCACGCGGATGTGCTCGGCGTCTATTCAGACGGGGGTATGGTGCTGCGCCTTTCGCAGACGGTTGACGGCGTTGCGAGCCAAACGTTCGCGCCGGCCGCCTGCGCGGTCTATCCCGATACACGAGTGCAGTGCCAGAAGGCCGGTCTCCTCGGCACCTTTGAGAACGAACTGGCGCACTTGATGGGCCGCAAGTTTGTGAACGGCGATCAACTCGACGACAAGAACCATTGGCGCATTGCCGGCGGAGCGGGCGGCGGAACGGTTACCGACGACTTTACGATCAACAGTAACACCGGCGGCATTCTCGATATCACCGAAGCGCGCGATCTCGTCGAGGGCAAGGACACGACGCATCACGCTGCGAGCATCACGTACGACCTGAATCACTCGCTGCCGACCAAACTGCATTACACCGACAGCAGCGCGGCAAATCCGAAAGTCGCGATGACCGTGGATATCGCGCTTACCTCGGATACGCTAGGCGCGAAGCTCTAACGCGACCAGCGCGCAAGTTCGAACACCGGATCGCGCGCAAAACCTAACCCATCGTAAAACGCCGTCAGGTGGGGCTCCGAACGCGGCAGCTCCACCATGACGCTCTTCGCGCCGCTTTCGGCCGCAAACGTCTTCACGCGCTCGACCAGCAATCTTCCGGCGCCGCCGCTGCGCCGTTCGGGCGCGACGTACAGATCGCTCAAGAACCAGATGCGTTTGCAGTACCATGACGACCACAGCGGATAGAGCAGGATAAAACCGCACGCCGCATCGTCCGCACTCGCTAAAAAGACGACGCACTCGTCGCGCTCGAACCGCTGCTGCAGAAACGGCAGCGACTCTTCGGCATCCGCTTGTGCGTTGAAGTGGCGTCGGTAAGCCGTATACAACGGCGCAAGCTCGTTCAGATCGCCGGCGCCGGCCCGGCGGAATGCAATCATTTGCCCGTGAGGGTTCGCGCCAAGCGCGTCGCGTTCCGCGCCGTAAAGCCGTAGATAGACAGCTGCGGATTGGCCCCTAAACTCGTCGGGAAGATCGAGCCGTCGAAGACCGAGAGGTTCCGGAGCTCGTGGTGCGATCCGAAGCTGTCAACCACACTTTGCGAGGGGTCTTCGCTCATCGCACAGCCGCCCATAACGTGCGCGCTTACGATCCGCGTACGCAGCGGCTCCATGCGCAGACCGCGGATAGCACTGAACGCTTGCGCAAGCGACCCGTACGGCTGCGCATCTTCGTGCAGCGGCAGCACCGAAGACGCGCCGGCGGCGAATTGAATGTTCGCCATCGCCATGAGCGCGCGGCGCGCGCCTTCCCATATATACGGCGTGAGCGGATAATCCAACACCGGCGTGCCGTCGTCTTGCAGGCGCACCGTACCGCCGGGACTTCCGTCGTGAAATCCATCGCGCAGCAACGCGATAAGTACCTGGACGTTCGGCAACTGCGACATCAGCGAGGCCGACTGTTCGCCGAAACCCGTCAAGGTCGACGCGGCGAGCACCGGATGGATCGGCGGCACTTCCAATTTAAATCCGATCGGGCCGTCGATGCGATCGAGATGCAGAAAGTGATCGCTATACACCGATTGCGGCGCGCCGGCGAAGCCTTCCACCGGTTGCGGCATAATCGCCGCCGAGAGCACGACCGGATGCAGAAACGTGCGCGCGCCCGTGTGACCGCCGCGATCTCGCACGCCGCTGCGCAGCAGCACCGCGGGCGAACCGATGGCCCCCGCCGCGAGAATGTAATGGCGCGCCTTAACGGTTATTTGCGCGTCCGATGCGTCGCGGCACACGAGAGCAGTAACCGACGAACCGTCATGGTCGAACCGCTCTGCGTGCGTTGAGTGCAGCAGTATCGCGCCGTGTTTGATGGCCGCGGGAATCGTCGTAACGAGCATCGACTGTTTTGCATTTACCGGACAGCCCATGCCGCAGTAGCCGAGATTGCGGCAGCCGTTGACGTTGCGCGGAACGACGCCCGTCTCGATCCCGAGTTGCCGTGCGCCGGCCGCAAGCACCGCGTTATTTTCGTTCGGCGGCACGTTCCAGGGCGCAATGTGTAAGCGCCGTTCCATCAGCTCGAACCACGGGGCCATCTCCGCAGCGCTGCACGCCTTGACGCCCAACCGTTCGCTCCAATACGCGAGCGTTTCGGGCGGCGTGCGGAAACTGCTGGTCCAATTCACGGTCGTCGATCCGCCGACGGCGCGCCCTTGCAGAATCGTGATCGCTTTGTCGAGCGTCTTACGCGCGGCCGATTCCTGATAGAGCTGCGGATACGCTGTACTCTCGCGCATATCGAAGTCGGCTGCTGTGCGCAGCGGACCTTCCTCGACTAGCACGACGCGCAGTCCATGCTGCGCGAGGATCTCCGCGGCGGTGCCGCCGCCCGCACCGGTTCCGACAATCGCAACGTCGGCGCGAATCGTTTTCATGATATGCGCGGCGGACCCGCGTAGCCGATCTGCGACCACGTGAGCGGATCGCTGTAATACGCCGCGAGCACGAGTTGATGCAGTGCGTCGTATCCGGCGCGCAGCCGCTCGAACGGACTCGTGCGCCAGGCCTGCAGAAACGCCGCGACGGATGCCGCGTTTGCCTCGCTCCAGCGCTGCGGAACGCCTGCGACAAAGACGCGGCCCCACGGTGAACCGAGCAGATCGAACAATTGGCGCAGTTGCGCCTGCGTGGCCGGCGGGAGTCCGGCGATGGCCGCATCCAGCCGTGCCGGGACAACGGCGAGCGCGGAGGCGCGGCCGGTCAGGACCGGCGCGACTGCCGCGACGATGGCATGGTCCTCCGCACGCAAGAACGCATACCGCGTTTTAGACGGATTCTTGGGGTCCGGGCGATCCTCGTACCATGCGGCAAGCGCCAGGGCCGCCGCTCCGGCGGCCGCTCCGACGAACAACCGGCGCCTAGAAAGCATCCATTCGTTCATTCGCCGTGCCCCTCGTCCGCTCTCCTAGCGGAGCAAGGCCACGCCACCCATAATAAGACCCTACGTGGCGAAAACGGCGATGTCCCCACAGGCCGAGACGTTTTACAAAGCGTGGCTTGAAAAAAACGCGTATGTAACGGTCCTCATCTACTGCGGACTGATTATTTTTTTATTGCCCGTTTTTCACTTCGCGCTGCAAATCGTGCCCGGCGTTACCGGCGACTCCATGGCGACGCGAATGGTCTCGGTGCTGACGTCCGCCGCCATTGCGATCGCCTTGCTGCTCGTTCCGCGCACGCGTAAACATGCGCTGCACCTTCAATTCGTAAACGTGACCGTCGCGCTGCTGGTGATCGTCGCGCTTATCGTGCAACATCACGATCACTATGCGTACGTTGCCGCCGGATTGCTGGTAATCGTCGGTGCGCAGCAAGCCTTTTACCGTCCAACCGATTTAATCGCAACGATTACCATCGGCTTTCTCTTTCAAATCGCGTACTCGTACTCGGCCGGGTTTCTCACCGACCCCGTAAACGTTGCGACACTAGTCATCTACGGCTCCGGCTACATTCTCGCGTTCGTACCGGCGTTTTTCCGGATGCAGATCCAGCAGCGCGAGCTGCTCAGCCGCATCGAAGCTATCGAAGTACGCGGCGAGCTCGAACAGGTGCATGCCATCACGCATCTGGGGAACTGGCAAGTCGATCTGATCACCGGGGAGACGGACTGGTCCGCCGAGATGATGCGCATCTTCCGCATGCCCCTTGAAACGCCCGCGGAGAAGCTGCGCGGTGTCTTCGAATCGTCGATCCATCCGGACGATCGCGACGACGTCGAAGCCGCCTTCGAACGCTCGATGCGCGAGCGCGTGCCGTTCACCGTAGAGCATCGCGTCTTTACCGCCGACTACACCATGCGGTGGGTGCAAGTGCAGGGACAGCACCAGTTCGACAGCGCCGGCAACGCGCTGCAGCGTCTAGCCGTCGTACTCGATATCACGGAGCGCAAACACGCCGAAGAACGGCTCCGCAATCTTGCAGCATTCGACCAGCTCACGAATCTTCCGAACCGCGCAACGCTCGAACAGCACCTGCGCGATGCGCTGGCCATTCCCGACGCGCATTGCAGTATTCTCTTCCTCGACCTGGACCGGTTCAAAGACATCAACGACTCGCTGGGTCACGCGGTCGGCGACGCGATGCTCTGTGCCGTCTCGGAACGCCTGCTGATGATGCTGCCCGAAGGCGGCACGCTGGCGCGTTGGGGCGGCGATGAGTTTCTGATGCTGGTGCACGACACCGACGACATGCGCATCGAACGGCTTGCGCACCAATTGATCCGTTCGATCGTCGAACCGTTCTCGGTCGAGCAGTACGAATTGGTTATCACGGGCAGCATCGGAATCGCGCGGGCGCCGAAAGACGGTACGGATGTTGGCGTGCTCATTCGCAACGCCGATACCGCGATGTACTACGCGAAAGAGCGCTCGCGCGAAGCCTACGCCTTCTTCCAGAAATCGATGCACGATGCGGCGGCAGCACGCCATCACGTACAGAACGAGCTGCACAAGGCGATCCGCAACAACCGCCTGATGCTGCACTACCAGCCGATCATCGATATTTCCACCGGCAAAGTCATCGCCGCCGAAGCGCTGCTGCGCTGGATCGGGCCCGACGGATCGGTGCGCACGCCCGAAGATTTCATCACCATCGCCGAAGACACGGGCGAGATCGTTCCGATCGGCACGTGGGCGCTCCAAGACGCGTGCCGCCAAATTAAAGCGTGGCAGCTGCACGACCAGCGCATCTCCGTTGCCGTGAACGTTTCTGCCAGACAGCTGGAACATCCCGAGTTTCTCGATACGCTCTCGCTGATTCTACGGCAATCGAGTATCGATCCGTCCCTGCTCGACATCGAAGTGACCGAGACCGCGCTGCTTTCGAATACCGACGCGCTCTTCGATACGCTCGCAATGATTCGCAGCCTCGGTCCGCGCATCAGCATCGACGACTTCGGCACCGGATACAGCACGTTCGCGTATCTAAAACGCTTCAAAGTCGACGCGCTGAAGCTCGACGGTTCGTTCGTCAACGGCATCGACCGCATCGCCGACCGCGCTATCGCAGAGTCGATCGTCAAAGTCGCGCACGCACTCGGCCTGCGCGTCATCGCGGAAGGCGTGGAACACGAAAGCCAGCTGCACATCCTCTCCGAGATGCGT
>DASSRQ010000040.1:0-6568 GCA_035701665.1 Vulcanimicrobiaceae bacterium | reverse complement strand
GCCAGGGGCGCATTGGCCAGTCCAGCGCTGCGGTGAGCTTGGAGCAGTCCAGCCGTGAGTTCGCCGGACGCGTGGCCGGGGTCGGATACTCGGCGGTGGTGATGCGCCGCACCTTAGGGCGCTTGCCGCCGCGCGAGGCGGATTGGTCGAAGATGGCCTCGGCGAACTCGGCCCAGGTCGCGTCGCCATCGCCCGCGAGATGGAACACCTGGCCGCCCTCGATCTCATCATCGAGCAGCGCTTGCGCGAGGCGGAGCACGAAGATTCCGGCATTGGGCGTGGCCTGCGACGGAAACTCTTTCGGGAACAGTAGAATGCGCAAACGCTATTTAAACGCTATGACGGCGCCGCCGGGAGCCAGCGACGAAGGCGGGGCAACGTTTGCGATGTTCGCGCTGCCGCCGTCGAAGACGCCCGAACCGTTCAGTTGGAGCGTTCGTTTAAAACCGGGCAGCCGTAAGCGGTGCGTGTCTTCATCGGGATTCACCGCGGCGACGCACGGCCCGACGGAGCGTCCGCCGAAGTAGCACTTACGGTATTGGCGCAGATACACGCCTTCGTTTTCGCGCAGTTGAGCGACGCGCTTCACTTGTTTGACCGGATCGAGCGCAACGAGTTGGCTTTCCGGCATGACGTGACCGCCCGTCGGCGTTTTGTAGTACTCCCACAGAACCGTGGTTTTCGGATCGTACGTCAATAAGAACGACGCGTACGTGTAGATGCGTCCGTCGTAGGCCTGATCTGCGGGCGTCAAATCGCGGCCGTAGCAGATGAAGATTTTGTGTTCTTGCGCCATGCGCAGCTCGGTGTACTCGGTCGTATACCACTGCCAGCCGCCGACGCGATGGTCGGGTTTGAACTGCGCGTAGCACTCTTCCATCATGCCGCCGGCAGCCGAACGGTTCAGCGAGATCTCTCGCGCGACGCCTCGATTATAAAAGTCGCTCAAACCGTTGTAGATTACCGGCATGCCGAGGCCTTGAATCAAGCGGCTATGCGCGCTCAACCACTCGTCGAAGTTGTAATTGCACGGTTGATCCGCGGCGTAGAGCGCGCCTACCGCATCGTCGTCGAAGACTGCGTTGTAGCGCGCGCCTTCCATGTGCCGCGCAACGGATTGCTTCCACGCGGCTTGCAGCGCCGGCGAATGCACGTCCGTGAGCACCTGCCCGGCGTAGTTCGATCCGGCGCGCACGCGTCCGCCGCCGCAGTTGTGCGCGAAGACGGCTTCTTGCGTGCTCCACATCGGATCGCCGGGCTGTTCGCGGTTCGGATCCGTGTAGAGCAGCGTGCGGATTCCCAGCGGCGCCAAGATGGCCGAGTCTTGCGGACTGACCTCGGCCCACGACAGCCAGCGCGCGGCTTGATCCGGCGGAACGTTATGGGTGCCGGCGTAGCCGCCCCAATAATCGCCCGTCAGGACATGCCTGGGCACGGCAGCGACCATCGCCAGCGAAAGCAGCAACGAACTAACGCGTAAAAAGGTCTTCATATACCCCTCAACGCGTTCATTCCCAAATAAGTGCAAAAAGGCCCGCGGCCGTAGCCGCGAGCCTTTTTATGACACGCTCTATTCCCTAAATCAAGGGAAGAGAATCGCCGCGGACGCGGGACCCAGCGTTGTCACGGCCGGCCCGTTAAACGAGGCCGACCCGCCGTCGAGGACGCCGTAGCCCGACAGCGCAAGGCTGTGCGAGTACGAGGTCGACGGAACCGGTACGGATGCAGCCGACGGATTGACGACGACTGCGCATGCGCTCACGAACGAGCCGCGATAGTAGCAGTTCGAGAACTCGCGGATGTACGCGCCGCCCGCGCCTTGGTAGCCGGAGACGGTGGAAGCCGTCGTCAGCGGATTGAGCGGAACGAGGCCGTTCTCCGGCATCACCGGGAACCCGCTGGGCGTCGAGAGTGCTTCTTGGAACATGGCGTGCGACGGATCGTACGTGAGCAGGAACGAGGCGTATGCGTAGACGCGCTGACTCGTTTCCGCCGACGCGTCGCCCGTGAGGCGTGCGTAATCCCAGAACGTTTTGCCTTGCGAGATCGTGTTGATCTCGGCATTCGCGACGTTGATCCACGTGTTGCCGGTCTGGAGCGAGTCGCCGCTGCCGCCGTTGCCGGCGTAGCAGATTTCGCACATCGCGCCGGCGACGTTCGCGGGCGCAACGAGATCGGTTGCCGTCGCGGGATTCGGCGCCGCGCCGAGAGCGTTCACCCAAACCTGCGCGTTGATCTGCGAGTGCACGTTGTTGACCGCAGCGTCGTAGTCGCTCTGCGAATAGCCGCACGGAAGCGTGATGCCCCACACGGATCCCGAGTCGTCGGCGAAGACGGCGTCGTAGTTTCCGCTAAAGCTGTTCAAGCGGTAATTGACGACCGCGAGCGCATGCGGCAGTGCATTCGCCGAGCGCGCATCGGCTTCATAACCGCCGCCGTACGAGCTGTCGGTGATAACGTTGCTGCTGCAGTCTCTTGCTTCAGCCGCCGCGTTTACGCCGCCCGGCGCGAGATCGGTGTAGCCGACCGACGGATTGTCGCTGGTGTAGTTGCGCCAGAAGTTGGTGTAGACTTGTACCTTCACGCCCGCTGCGCGAATCGCCGCTGCGTGGGCCTGATCGGTCTGCGTCCAGGTGACGTACGGCGCCATCGATCCGAGCGGAATCGTGGTCGGCGTTCCGGCGTAACCGTAGATGTACGCGAACGTCTGCACGTGCGTCGTCGAGATCGGTGCCGGCGTCGGCGTGGGCGACATGCTCGGGTTCGGCGTCGGCGTCGGCGGCGCGGAAACCGCGATCTGCGTTGCCGTCAAACCGGTTGCGGCCGTTCCGAGTGCGGTCACCGTAACGTTCGAACCGACAACCAGCGTGCTGCCGAAGACGACCGTGGACGAAGCGAGTGCGACGGGCACGTTTGCCGAACCGGTATTAAGGATGAAGCCGTACGGCGTAGCCGAGGCGACCGTACCGCTTACCGTTCCGCTCGTGAAGGCCGATGCCGAGAGCGACATCGAGTTCGCCGAGGTGATCGACGCGCAGCGCGTTCCCGTTCCCGTGAACGCGGCATATTGGCCGACCGAGGGGTTGCCGTCGAAGTATGCGGTCGCGCTGTTAACGGTCACCGTCATCCAGCCGCAGCCGGGGCCGGTCTGAATCGTAATTTTGCCGCCGCTGATGGAACCGATTTGGCCCGTAGAGATAATGACGCCGGAAGGCAGCGTAATCGGTACTCCCGACGGCGCAGCGGTGGGACCCGGCGTATTCGAAACGAGGACGGGACCGGTCGTCGCAACCGGTGTTGCGGTGGGCGCAGCCGTCGGGCTCGGCGTGGGCGTGGGAGTGGCGTATTGCGAGACGCTGGACGCCGTGACGGACGTGGAGATGGTGCCCGTGCCCACGACGTCGACGTACTCGTTCACGAACAGCGCGGGACCGGTGATAACGGTCGATGCGTTCGTGTAAATGTGCAGCGAGCCGACACCGGCACCGCCGTTGATGGTGAACCCGCCGCTAATCATGCCGGCAATGGTGCCGCGCAGTTCGATACTCGTTCCGTTACGCGAAACGATCGTCATCGGTTGCTGCAACGGTTCCCCGGTGGGACCGTTCGTTGCGGGAAGCGGTGAAGAACCGCCGCCGCCACCGCCGCAGGCTGTAAGTGCGATGACAAATACTAAAGACGCCGCTAGTCTAACGCGCGCAGTCATCCGACACAACATTAAAATTGAACCCTTCTTTGTTAAGTGAAGGGAGGCTCGACCATTAAGGTATCGGCCCGTTTTTCGATCTCTATAGTTGCATACTGAGCTGCCAAGCGTACGGGATGTCCCAGGTCAATAAGGTCTTTTGTCCACGCAAGCGATTAAGCCAGGTGGACTTTTTTGCGCCTCCTTCCGGGCAAACGCGCGAAAAATGGCCTAATTTGGGCATAAGAGGGCTAGCCCACTCAAAAAGCAGCACGCTCATTTCTGTTCAAGGCGAAGGGAACAAAGTGATAACGTCCGACACCGCACGCATCTACGTAATCGAGGGGCAGGTACTCTTCGGTAAAGCCCTCTGTCAAGTTTTTTCGATGGATCCGACGTTGCAAATCGTCGGCGATTCCGAAACCGTTTATAGCGCAGCACTGACCAAAGCAAAACCCGATTTGATTCTGCTCGACGTCGATGGGGGAGCAGTCGAATTAGGTGAAGCTCTCGCTGCATGCCGCGAAGCTGCGCCGCAAGCGCGCATTTGCGTCCTCTCCATGCGACCGCAAGCGGAGATGATGCAGTGCTGCCTGGCCGCCGGCGCCGACGGCTATATCATCAAAGACGTAACGCCGGCGGAATTGATCCGCGCGGTGAAAATGGTCGCGGCGGGAGAGACGTATGTCGATCCGCGCGTTGCAGGCGGACTTCTGCGCCGCCGCAGCATGAGCAACGGCCGTCCCGACATCAACGAACTCTCGGTTCGCGAAACGGAAGTCATCCGTCTTATCGCCGAAGGTCTCTCGAACAAAGAGATCAGCGCGCGGTTGAACCTCTCGGAGAAGACGATCAAAAACCACGTCTCGCGCATCTTCAGCAAACTGAATATCTACGCACGTACGCAAGCGGCCGTGCACGCAATTAAGATGGGTCTCGTCTAACGAACTCCAAGTTGCGAACGAAAAAAAGGCCCCGTGCATAGCACGGGGCCTTTTTCTTTTGTAAACGCTCGAGACGTTACGGGAAGAGAATCGCCGCGGTCTCCGGAGCCAGCGATGACGGGCGGCCGGCAGTGAACGCGACGCTTCCGCCGTCGAGCACGCCGCCCCCCGAGAGTGTCATGGCGTGAGCGTATGCCGTCGTCGGAATGCTCGCCGAAGCGGTATTCGACGGATTGACGACAACCGCGCACTTGCCCTTATTGACGCCGCGGTAGTAGCACGCGCCGAATTCGCGCATGTATGCACCGCCGCTGCGCAGGTACGATGAAACGTTCGTCGAGGTCGTAACCGGGTTCATCGGAACTAAGCCCGTCTCGGGGAAGACTTCGAATCCGCTCGCGGTTTTGAAGACTTCTTGAAGCATCGCGTAGTTCGGATCGTACGTCATCAAGAACGATGCATAGACGTAGGTACGCAGCGAGGTTTCGGTGGATGCGTCGCCGATCGCGCGCGGATATGCCCAGAAGATCTTGTGCTGCGAGACCATAAGGGCTTCGCCGTTTTCGGTGTCGGCCCAGGTGCTGCCGAAGCGTGCGTAGTCGGCCTTCGTCGTTCCCGACGTATTCCAGTAGGCGTAGCAGCCTTCGCACATCGCACCGAGCACGTTGCTCGCGCCGGCGTAGCCGACTTGCGAGACGACGCTCGTTCCGGCGTTCAGCGTGTTCACGAACATCTTTTTGCCGAGGCTCGCGTGCACCGAGTTTGTCGCCGATTTGTAGTTCGCGTCGGTGTACCCGCACGGGGTCGGAAGACCGTAGAGCGCGCCGGTATCGTCCGAGAATAACGCGTCGTAGTTCGAACCGTATTCGCTCTCGCGGTAGTTCGCGAGCACTGCCGCGTGGCCGGCCATCGACGAGCTCAGCGCGTTGCCTTCGTAGCCGCCGCCGTAACCGGAGTCGTACGCCACGGTGCCTGCGCACGATTTTACTTCTGCAGAAGCGTGCGAGCCGCCGGGTTTGAGATCCGTGTAACCGACCGCCGGATTATCCGACGAGTAGTTCCGCCAGAAGTTCATGTAGATGTCGACTTTGATGCCGGCTGCGCGAAGCTGCGCGGCATAGTTCGGGTCGGTCTGCGCCCACGAAATATACGGCGCCATGCGCGAGACGGCAACGCTCGTCGGCGTGCCCGCATACCCGTAGACCAATCCGGCCGTAAGGACGTGCGCCGGAACGGCGCTGCTCGCGACCGGTGCGGCCGTCGGTGCGGGCGTGCCGGAAGTAGCGGAAGTAGAAGAAGAGAGCGACATCCACGTGGCCGCCACCGTAGTGGACGGCGTGCCGCCGCCGTAAACGTCGGCAATTGTACCGACGGCGATAGCCTGGCCGTTCGTGTTCTTCGTCGTCGACGACGTGTAGCTCACGTTGACGTAGCCGATGCCCGGGCCGCCTTGAATCTGGAACGACGAGGCACTCTTCACCGCAACGATCGGGCCTTTGACGTGCGCGGTATACGTACCGGCCGCCGGCGGCGTGGTGCTGCTCGTGCTTGTTGCGCTATCGATATTGATGGTCGCAGCGGTAACGTTGCCGCTGCTCAGCGTTCCGGTGCCGTAAACGTCGACGCTCTGCCCGGCTGCCAATGCGGCACCGCCCGTGTTTTTAGCGGTGCTGGACGTCGTGAAGATGTGAACGTAGCCTACGCCGGGGCCGCCCTGCAACAGAAACTCCGTCGCTGACATAATCGAAGCGATGGAACCTTGAACGTGGACGGTGTAACTGCTTGTGGGTGGTGGCGTGTAGACTGAGGTAGCTAGCGATGTTCGAGTAGCCCCGCCTTCTAAACCGGCGGGGTTGTCCGCCCTAAGGGGCGGTGCTACTCCAGAGTTGCCGCCGCACGCGGCCAGAAATAATGAAGCACTCAGCGCTCCGAAGAGCGC
>DASSRQ010000039.1:0-39972 GCA_035701665.1 Vulcanimicrobiaceae bacterium | reverse complement strand
GGAGCAACTCGCGTGACGCGGGGATGGAGTGGCGGGGTGCGTGCGCGGCACCGCTGGAAAATCGACATCGTGTCGATTTTCCGCTCGCAGAAATTTTCGGCAACAACAAAGGAATTCGGCATCCTGCCTTTTGCCGAAAATTCCGAGCGTGCCGCATCGGCCCACCCTCGCCGCCGTCACGCATTCAGTTTATGATCCATCCTACTGCAATCGTTCATCCGAACGCCAAAATCGATCGGGGCGTTGAGATCGGGCCGTTCTGCGTTATCGGCGAGCACGTGCAGATCGGGCGCGGCACCGTGCTGCAGGCGCACATCGTCATCAATGGCTGGACGACCATCGGGGAAGACTGTCAGATCTACCCGTTCGCTACGATTGGCGCGGCGTCGCAAGATAAAAAGTATGTTGGCGAGCGTGCGTTTACGAAAATTGGATCGCGCACGGTCGTGCGCGAGTATGTTTCGATTCAGCGGGCGACCGGTGACGATGAAGTCACCGCGGTCGGAGATGATTGTCTGCTGCTTGCGTACGTGCATATCGCGCATAATTGCATCGTCGGCAATAACGTAACGATGAGCAATTTGGCGCAGCTTGCCGGGCATTGTATCGTCGAAGATCATGCGGTGCTGTCCGGCATGGCCGGCGTCGTGCAGTTTACGCGCGTCGGACGCTATGCGTTCGTCGGCGGCGACTCCAAAGTCACGCGCGACGTTCCGCCGTTCTTTTTGGTCGAAGGCAATCCGGCGACGCCGTACGGGTTGAACAGCGTCGGTCTGCGCCGCGCGGGATTCAGCGAAGAAGAGCGCGCGGAGATCAAAAAGTTCTACAAGCTGCTCAACGGGTCGAAGCTCAAACTCTCCGAAGCCATCGAAGCGATGCGTACCGAGGTCTCGACGCCGTCGGGCCGCCAGATGCTCGAGTTTCTGGAAGGCGAATCGCAGCGCGGCATTCTGTTGAAGTAGGCGCGTTCTGCGCTACTTCATTTCGACGGGTGAAGCGTCGGGAGAACTAGCGGGCGTGCTGCTCGCGCAGCAGATCCGCGCGATCGATCCGCAGGCCCAATTCGAAGGCATCGGCGGAACGCGCATGATCGAGAACGGTTTCAGCCTCTGGCGCGATCATCGCGGCTGGGCGACGTTCGGGCCGTTTGAAGCGATTCCGCGGATCCGTAAAATGCTCGCCGAGATGTACGCCGCCGCGAACCACATCGCCGCAACGAAGCCGGATCGCGTCATCCTCGTAGACTTCGGTGCGTTCAACATCCGGCTCGCACGGCAACTGCGCCGTTTGGGATACACGAATCCGATCGTCGATATCTTTCCGCCCTCGGCGTGGATGGATCGCGAGAAGGCCGCGCGCGCCGTCTCGCAGGTCGCGCTACCCGTCACGGCATTCGAACACCAGCGCGATTTCTTCCGGTCGCTCGGATTGCCGGTTTGGTATTTCGGACATCCGCTCGCCGGAAGTTACGAAATGCGCGCGGCGCGTCCGGCTCCGGACCGCGAAGGCGGCGCAGTAGCGCTGCTGCCCGGAAGCCGCGGTGCAGAACTGCGCAATCACGTCCCGCTGCTCGCGGATGCGTTCAAACTCTTGCAGCGCGAACGTCCGCAATTGCAAGCGGTCGCAGGCGCGGCGAGTGCGGCGGCCGTCGAACCGCTGGCCAAAGCGTTTCGCGCTGCGGGCGTGGAGCGCGTGAAGGTGGTCGAAGGCGCGCGTGCCGCGCTGCTCGACGCCGACGCAGCGTTCGTCGCATCGGGAACCGCCGTTTTGGAGTGTGCGCTGCTAGGCGTTCCGTGCGTGGCGTTTTACAAACTCTCGCCGCTGCTGGCGATCTACGGGCGTATGGTCTACCGCGGCCGCTTCATCACGATTCCAAACCTCGTCTTGCAACGGGAAGCGGTTCCCGAGCTGCTGCAAGAGCATGCAACGCCGATGCGTCTTGCCCACGCGATGGATAAGGTGCTCTCCGATCCGCAAGCGCAGTACCGGTCGATGCTCGAACTTCGCGGCAAACTCGGACCGGCCGATGCAATGCACCGGATTGCGGCGTTCGTCGCCGAAGGCGCCGGATAGATGCGCATCTATCACACCTCCGATCTGCACGATCACACCGGTATCGCGCAGCCGCTGCAGGCACTGCGTGCAAACGCGCCCGGTCTGCTGGTCGACTGCGGCGATTCGCTGCGCGGAAGTCAAACGGTGTACCATCGGAGCGAACCGATCGTCGCCGAGATCGATCGCGCCGGCTACGACGTCCAGGCGATGGGCAATCGGGAGTTTCACTACTTGTTCGGCTGCGTAAAAGCGCGCGCCGCGCAGATGCGGCATCCGCTGATCTGCAGCAATCTGGTCGATACGAAAGATCGCCCGCTGCCGTTTTCGCCGTCGCTCACGCTCGCGCACGACGGCACGAACGTGCACTTCAGCGGGCTGCTGATCATGCAGTACCCGATCGGCAGCGTGTGGGAGCGTGTCTTCGGCTGGCGCTTTTTAGATCCGTTCGAAACGATTGTGCGCGCGGCCGAAACAGTGCCCGCCGGCGAACCGTTCGTCGTGCTCTCGCATCTCGGTCTCTCGCTGGATCGCAAACTCGCGCGCGCAGTGCCGCGTATCGATCTGCTGCTCGGCGGACACAGTCACGACACGCTTCCCGAACCCGAAGTTGTGGAAGGCGTGCCGATCGTTCATGCCGGTCCGTACGGCAAGTTCGTCTCGCGCAGCGAGTTGCAGCGCGACGGCTCGCGCTGGAAGCTTTCGGACTTCGCGTTGGTGCCGCTCCTGCAATGAGCCGCCGCGTGCTCTTCGTATCGAACGGTCATGGCGAGATCGCCATCGCGGCGCGAATCGCGCGCGAGTTGCCGGACGATATCGTCGCGGACCATCTGGCGCTCGTCGGCGATCCGGCAGGCGATGCCGCACTGCACGAAGTGGGACCTCGGCGCAAGATGCCCAGCGGCGGATTGATCGCCATGGGCAACGTGCGCAATATCGCGCGCGATGTGGCCGGTGGACTGCTTGCGCACACATTCGCGCAGCTGCGGTTTCTGCATTCCGTGCGTAACCGCTACGACGTTGCGATCGCTATCGGCGACGTCTTTGCGCTGCTCATGGCCTATCGCGCAAAATCACACCGGACGGTGTACGTCGGAACGGCGAAGAGCGTCTACGTCGCGCCGTACGGTCCGGTCGAACGCCAAATCATCGGCAGCGCCGATGCGGTCTTCGTTCGCGACGAACCGACGGCGGAACAGCTTCGCGCGACGGGGATTGCCGCGCACCCGGGCAACGTCATCGTCGATCTGCACGCGGATGCGCCGCAAACGTTTCCGCAAACGCCGTTCGATCCGCTGATCGCGGTCTTTCCGGGCAGCCGCGAGGCAGCGTATGCAGACGCGGTGCGTCTGTGCAGTATCGTAAGGAGCCTTGCCGCTGTCAAACCGTCGGCCGGCGCGCTGCTCTCTATCGCTCCGTCGATCGATCCGGTTCGGATGAGCGACGCGCTTCGAACGGCAGGCTGGGCGATCGAACGATCGTCGTCGGCGCAAGAGCCGTTCCGCGCATCGTACAACGGACGCGATCTCGTGCGCGCTTGGCGAGGTCCGCTCGAAGCGATGCTGCACGGTGCGGCGGCCGTGCTCGGTCAAGCGGGTACCGCGAACGAAGCCGCGGCGGCCGCCGGCATTCCGGTCGTTGCATACGAAGATGCAGAACGTCCCGCATGGTACCGCCGCCGGCAGATCGGATTGTTGGGCGATGCCTTACTGCTCGTGCGCGGCGACTCCGCAAACGCCGCGCGTGAAGTGGCGGCGCTGCTTGACGATCCCGGGCGGCGCGCGGCGATGGGTGCTGCCGGCCGCGAGCGTATGGGCCCGCCGGGCGCGGCGAGAGCGATCGCCGCGGAGATCGCACGGCTATGCGCCTAGATCGTGCGCTGCCGTGGCTCATCGGTACGCTGTTTGCACTCGTGCCTTTGTATCCGGCGTTCATTACGCTGACCGGCGTGACCGTGCCCGGCGTTTCGCTCGTCTCGCGCGATGCAACGATCGCGCTGCTCACGTGCGGCGCGCTGATCGACGCGGCGCTGTTCGCCGCGCTCGTGCGCGCACCGCGCGAACGCATGCCGACGCTGCTTCCGCTCGCCGCATGGCTCGCGGCAGCGCTCGTCGCCGCGGCGTTCGGGTTCTCGCCTGCCGCGGGTCTTATTTTTCTGGGCATCTACGCGCTCTCGCTGGTCTGGCATGCGGCCGTGCTTCGGTTCTACCGGCACACCCCGGCCTACGAACCCGTGCAGTGGATGATCGCGCTCTCGTGCGCCGCAGCGTCGGCGGCCGCGCTCGTGATGGCGGCGCTCAAGCGCCCTGCGGAGCTGTATGCAATCGCCCACGGACGTGCCGTCGGGACGTTTGTGTTGCCCGGCGAGCTTGCGGGGTACCTAATCGTGGTGCTGCCGTTCCTCTTCGCACTCTGGCGTCAGAGCGAGTCGCGCGCGCTGCGCGCCGCGTGCGCAACGGCCTTGCTGGTGGGGCTTGCCGCTTTCGTCCTCACGTTCTCGCGCGCGGGGTGGATCGGACTGGCCGCCGCCGCGGCCTGCTATGCGATATGGAACGGACGTATCCGCCGCCGGTACGCGCCGCTGATCGTGGCGGCGGGCGTCATCGCGGTGCTCGCGTTGTTCAACGTGCGCCACAACCCGGCGGAGAACTTCACGCGGCTCTCGATCTGGCAGGCGGCGCTTTCGATGATCCGCCGCTTTCCGCTCACGGGGGTCGGCCCGTTCGATTTCGCGCGCATCTATCCACTCGTGCGCGTACCGGGCGGCGATGCGCAGGCATTTCACGCGCACGACGTCGTGCTGACGATGTTTGCCGAGACCGGCGTTCTGGGTGTCGCCGCTCTCGCTTGGGTATGGTGGCGTTTTGCTGCAGAACTGCGCCTGCGTCTGCGCAGCGCGGATCCGCGCAGCGCCGCTTTGGCCCTGGCTCTGGCGGCGGGTCTGGCGGGGACATGGGTTCAGGGCCTCATAGATACCGTCAGCGTGGTGATCTTCGGTTTATGGCTTCCCGCCATGGCGCTGACCTTGGCCATCGCCGGTACGCCGGCGCAGGAGCGTGCGTGAAACGCGCGCTGCTGCTGCTTGCGCTGATCGGTGCCGCCGGCTGCAATCCGCAGCCGCCGAAGAACGCACCGGCGCCGGCGACGTCGTCACCCACCCCGACGGGCGCGCCGCCGATCGATATCACCGGCAAAGGAACGAGCGCGAACCCTGTACGGATCAGTGCGCAGAACGGCAACCGCCGCGTGTATCAAGTGCGGGCGAACTCGTACCATTCGCACAGCGCGCAGAATGCCGCGAACGCCAACTTCGCGCAGCCGACCGTAACGTTTTATGCCAAAGACGGCACGACGATGACCGCGACCTCACCGACGGCCTCGGTGCAGGGCAAATACGTCGTTCTTTCGGGCGGCGTGCACGCAAAGACGAGCGGCGGCTTAACGCTGACGTGCGACAAACTGACGTATTCGCAAAGCTCCGAAACGATTGCCGGCGACGGAAACGTTCGCATCACGGGCATGCAGGGCGGTCAGCGTCAGATGCTTACCGGCAACCACTTCACCTCGGACGTGAAGCTTACGAACATGGTGATTCAATAGTGTCTTCTCAGATTTTAGTGCGCGGTCTCGTAAAACGTTACGGCGAACGCACGGTCGTCAACGGCGTCAGCGCCGAAGTGCGCAAGGGCGAAGTCGTCGGTCTGCTCGGTCCGAACGGCGCCGGTAAAACGACGACGTTTTACATGGTCGTCGGCTTGGTCAAGCCCGACGGCGGCACGGTGATGCTGCAAACCGAAAACGGCGAGATCGATCTGACCGGATCGCCGATGTACATGCGATCGCGGCGCGGCATCGGCTATCTCTCGCAAGAGAACTCGATCTTCCGCAAACTCTCCGTGGGCGATAACATCCGCCTCATCTGGGAGATGCACGGCGTACCGAAAGCCGAACAGGAACGCCGCCTCGGACCGCTGCTGGACGAGTTCGGATTGCGCAGTTTCATCAACGCCCGCGGCGACAGTCTCTCCGGCGGCGAGCGGCGCCGCGTTGAAATCGCGCGCGCGATTGCAACGGAGCCGGCGTTTCTGCTGCTCGACGAACCGTTCACCGGCATCGATCCTATCGCCGTGTCGGATATTCAAGCGATGATCCGGCAGCTGCGCGACCGGGGCCTGGGCGTGCTGATTACGGACCACCAAGTCCGCGAGACGCTGGCGATCGTGGACCGCGCATACATTTTGAACGCCGGCAAGATCGAAGTCTCCGGATCCGCGCACGACGTGCTCGAAAGCCCGATCGCCCGTAAGTTTTATCTCGGCGAAGGGTTCCGTCTTTGAAGGCTTTGCGGCTGACCATTCTCGACCGGTACATGCTGGGCGAGTTGGTCGGGCCGTTTCTTTTCGGCCTGTCCGCGTTCACGATGATCTTTGCGGCGACGCAGCTGATTGCGATCGGCCGCGTGATCGAAGAGACGCACGCCCCGCTCTGGGCGGCGATCGAAGCGTTCTTGTGGCAACTGCCGGCGATGGTCGTGCAAACGATTCCGATGGCGCTGCTGCTTGGAACGCTGCTTGCGATTCAGCGGCTCTCGGGCGAGAGCGAGATCACCGCGCTCAAAGCGGGCGGTATAACGTTCGTACGCATCATGGCACCGCTGATGGTCGCCGGGGCCGTGCTTTCCATCGTGACGTTCGTGCTTCAGGAGCAACTCGTTCCGTTCGCCCTCTCGCAAGTCTCGATCATCGAGAACACCATCATCAATAAATCGTCGGCGTTCGCATCGAATCTTATCGTTCACGCGGGCTTGCCGGGCGGCGGTACGCAGACGACGTTTGCCAACGCGTGCGAGCAGGACTGCAAAGCGCTGCTGGGCGTCACACTCGTGCAGTACGACCGCGAAAACAACCCGACGCAGATCGTCTTTGCCGATCGCGCCGTCTTCGGTGCGCAGCAATGGACGCTCACGCAATCGCGCGTGTACCGCTTTCAAAGCGGCGGCCAGAGCGTGAGCATGGCGCAGACGCCGACGATGGTCGTCGCCCTCGGCGAAAACCCCGCCCAGATCGCCAAACGCGTCGCCAACAACAATCCGCAGAACATGAGCCGGCGGCAGATCGCCGACATCGTGCGTTCCGGTCAGCTCGCGCAGAACGACGTGCGCAAGTACGTCATGGCGTACCAGGAAAAACTCGCGACGCCGTTTGCGTGCTTCGTCTTTACGCTGCTCGCCATACCGTTCGGCATGCGCAACGTGCGCGGCGGCGGCAGTACGAGCGTCGGTTTCGGTTTGGCCGTCCTGATCGTGTTTATCTACTACGTCGTGCAGACGGTGTTCTCGTACGTCGGGCAGGCGTATCTGCCGCTCGCGGCGGTAGCGGCATGGATGCCTAATGCAATTTTCACGATCATCGGAGGGCTTCGGCTCTACCGGGCGGCAATGGTGTAACCGTGGGAATCCTGCGCGGCATCGGGATCGTCGTTTTCATCGTCGCTCTTGCCGGCGTCATCGCGTATATCGGCGATCGCGTCGGGCATCAGGTCGGGCGCAAGCGGCTCACGCTGTTCAACATCCGTCCGCGCTATACGTCGACGATCGTCGCGGTCGCGACGGGCATGATCATAGCGTTGATCGTGACGCTCGCGGCGATCTTTGCCAGCAATCAGGTGCAGACGGCGTTCTTCCATCTGAACGAGATCAACAACGAGATCGCGAAAGCCCAAGCGCGCGCGGCGGAGCTCGAACAGAAAGTCAACAACTCGCCGGTCGTGGTAAATCTCGACCAGCTGCTCGTGCCGTCGGTCGGACGCGTGCCGCAGAACTATCCGCCCGCACTGCGGCGTCAGATCGTCAATCAGTTTTACAACCAAGCCGTTTCGTACGTAAACCGTACGTACACGGCAGCGCGCTACGGCTTGAAGAAATTTTCGCCGCCCGCGGATATCGACAAGACGCTCGAAACGGCCGCGAACGGCCCCACGATGCAGGCCATGAACTCGCAGAGCGATGTGCTGCTGCTCGCGGTGGCCGATCAGAATCTCTATCCCGGCGATCAAATCCACTTCAGCCTGAACGCCGAACAAGACCGGCTGCTGGTGCGCGGCGGCGAGCCGATCGCATCGCTGACGATCCCAACCGGCAAGAACGCGAACGCGGATCTCGCGCTGGCGGAGCTGCTCGGCACGTACGTTCCGCACGAGATGCTGCAGCGCAACATGCTGCCCTACTTCGCGACGAACGTGCTGCCGGAGAAGATGCTGCCGGAGCTCGCGTCGATGCGTACGATGCTCGGCAACGGCGGCAACTACATCCTCACGGCGTTCGCGGCCGCGGACATCTACCAACACACGTTCAGCGTCCCCGTCGTCGTAACGCTGCAGAAAGCGCCGTAAGGTGAGCGGCGTGCTCGGCATCGATCCCGGCACGCGCAAAGTGGGCTTTGCGCTGGTGAGCTCGGAGAACGGCGTGCCGGCCGCGCTCGGCATCGAGCCGCTCGGGACGCTCGTGCCCCGCCTTCGCGCGCTCGCCCAGCAGCATGCGATTCACGCCATCGCGCTCGGCCGGGGAACGCATGCGCAGCAGATCGCCGAGCTCCTCGCGGTGCTGGGGCTGCCCATCGTTTTCGTCGACGAGACCGACACAACGTACCGGGCCCGCGCGTTGTACTTTGCGGACAATCCGCCGCGAGGCTGGAGGCGGCTCGTGCCGCTCGGCCTGCAGCTTCCGCCGCGGCCGATAGACGATTACGCTGCGCTGCTCATCGCCCGCCGTTATCAGAAAGAGCACGAAGGCATAACGGCATAGGCCGGACGAGCCATTGAAACTCTAGGCGGATTTAGCCGATAGTAGAAATTGCCCCTCAAATTGGGCACATGGAGGAGTGATGACCCGGCTGTTCCGCACGACAGTACTAGCAGCGCTCGTTGCGCTGTGTACCGCCGTGCACGCCGAGGCCGCCCTCGACCCCGCTCGCGTCTTCCATCCCGGCTCCGGTTCGTTTCTGCCGCCGTTCGCGCGCGAGGTTCACACGGATTCGCCGCTCGCGGCATCGCTGTTTTATGAAGCCCTTGCCGACGCGGAGCAGTTGCCCGCGCCGCAGTTCGACATTGCCGCCTATGCCGGGTCGGGGACGATCAATCTCAGCTTCCCGGAGAGTCGCGCGACGTTCGAACCCGCGTTGACGACGGCGGTGTACACCCCGCCGGCGGTTCCCAGCCAGAGCCTCAGCGTCGCCACGCCCGCTGCCGTAAACGCTAGACCCATCGCCGCGGTCTCCGACCCGCTGACGGTAGCGCCGCAGGCGCCGCGCTTCGGATCGTACACGCCGTATACGCCTGGGCTTGCACTGACGGGAACGTCCGCCGCAATGCCGGTGCGACTGGGCAACGTCCGGTTCGAGACCGCGTTTGCCGCCATGCAGCACTGCGGGACTGCCGACGCCTCCGCCGCCTGCGCTCAGGGCCTGGCCGCCGGAACCGCATTCAACGTCCGCGCCGGAAACCGCGCGCTGAACCTGCGCATCGAGAGCGGCATCACGCACGTAAGTACCAATCAAACTGCGGGCGTCTTTCCGTACGTCCCGCTCGACCCCGACGCCCAGGCGGGCCTGACGTACGCCGGCGTCAGCAACGTCTCGGGGCAGAACGTGGGCGCCGAACTCGCCGTTCCGGTGACGCACCGCATTACGGTCGGCCTGCAGTTCGACCGCACGCATTACCAGGGCACGTCGTTCATGAGCGAGCTCCCGGGCTTCGAAGGCATGCGCGATACGTATCTGGGCAACCTGACGTACCAGCTGCCGGGCTCGAGCGCCATCACGCTGAGCGCGCGCCAATACCGCTATCAAGATCTCTTGACCCCGAACCTCAACGCCACGCAGACGCGCGCCGACCTGAACTTCACGGTGAAATTCTGATCGAACCGCGCCGGCGGACGCTGGCGCTCGGGCTGCTCGGCGCATGCGCCCTGGCCGTTCTAGCAGCGTTCGCCTACGTTCAAACCGCTTCTCTGGCGGTTTTTTCACGTGCCGGCGCGCCCGGGTCGGTTCCCGCGCATCTTTCACCGCAGCTCGGGGGAGCGCTCTACGAAAAAATCGTGCGCGCGGCTCCGGCACCGTACGCACTCGATATGCTCGCGCGTTCCCAATTCGACCGCGGCGACTATACGGCGGCCGCTGCAAGCGCCTCGCGCCTGCCGCCGGGGCCGCTGCGTTCGGAGTGGCTTGCGCGCATCGCGCAGGCGCGCGGCGACCGCGCCGCTGCGCTGGCGTATTATCTGAGCGCGGGCGATGCCGCGCAGGTGCAGACACGCATCGACGAACTCGCGCACCGCGATCTGCGAGCGGCCGCCGCTTTGGAAGAACGGCTGATCGCACGGATGAAGCGCGACCGCGATCATCCGGATGCAGTGGCGGATGCAACGTGGGGTCTTGGCGTGCTCGTCGAGCGCGGCGGTGACAAAACGCGTGCGCTGCAGCTCTACCGCCGCGCGTCGCAGATCTCCCCGATCAACGCGAAGTATCTGCTTTCGCTTGCGGCGACCGAGCGCAGTCTGGGCATGACGCAGGCCGCGCGCGACGATATGGTTCGCGCACACGACGTCGACCCGCGGTTGACGCCGTGAACGTCGCGCTCGACATGCAGCTCGCGCTTGGCACGGCAACGGGCATCGGCGAATACGCAAGCGGCCTCGCCGCAGCTCTTCGCGATAGCGGCGTGCACGTGACCGAGCTCAGCGAACCAAAACTCGATCCGTGGCGGTTCGACCGGCGCGTCGCCTGGGACCAAGTCGTTTTGCCGCAGCGCGCGCGTACGAGCGGCGCGGACGTTTTGCATTGCACGTCCGGCACGATGCCGATGCGCGCGGGCATGCCGACGGTCGTAACAGTGCACGACGTCGCGTGGCTCAAAGTGCAGCACCACACCCGGCCGTATGCGCGGTATTACTTCGGGGCGTTCGCGCTGCAGCGGTACAAACGCGCCGACGCCGTCATCGTCGACTCCGCGTTCTCTAAAGACGAGTTGCTCGGCGTCGGCGCGATCGATCCGGCCAAAATCGAGATCGTGTTTCCGGGCGTTGCAAGCGATTATTGCGCCCTGACGCTTCAGGAGCCGCAGCCGTTCGTGCTCGTTCCCGGCACGGTCGAGGCTCGCAAGAATCTCGCCGTGCTCATCCGTGCGCTGCCGCATCTGCCCGGCGTTCGCATCGTGTCGACCGGCCCATTCACGCCGTACCGCGACGAGTGCGAAGCCCTGGCGCGCGACCTCGGCGTTTCGGATCGCATTGACTTCCGCGGTTACGTGTCTCGCGATGCGCTGCTGCAGCTGTATGCATCGTGTTCGCTCGTTGCCGTGCCCTCGCGTTACGAAGGGTTCGGCTATGCGGCTGCGCAGGCGCTGTGCGCCGGCGTGCCGGTTATCGCTGCGCGTACGTCGTCGTTGCCGGAGGTCGTTGACGGAGCGGCGCCGCTCGTCGATCCCGAAGACGAATCGGTGTGGGCGTCGGCAATGCAAGCGGTGCTGCACGATCCGCAGAGCGCGCGCGAACGTGCGCAGGCGGTAAAAGCGAACGCGCAATCGCGCTTTTCGTGGCAGGCAAGTGCGGACGCGGCTATCCGCGTCTACGCGCGCGCGATCGCTTAGAAGATCGGCGAACCGGGCGCGCCCGGCGGAACGCTGCCGTCGTCCGGCGCGAACTCGAGGCGAACCGGATAACTGGATCCGGAATCCGGAATCGTTTCGATCGTCACGCGGACGAAACCGCGCGCCGGCACAACGTACTGACGGACTTTATAGTGCGAAAACGGCGGAACTTGATGCGATTGGATGAGCACGCCGTCGATCAAGTACGTTCCCGTTGCGCGCCCGCCGCGCGGATTTTCGTAGATCGCAATCGGAACCGGCGCCGACGTCGGATTCTGCACCTTGATGACAAACGATTGCAGCACGCCGTAATCGCCTGCAAGCGCCTCGCCTTGTAACTCGTTCGGCAGCGGAATTTGACCGATCGGCAGTTCGAGCACGTCTTCGTTCGTATTCCAGAGACGGCTGTCGTGAAACTCGGGAATGCGGTAGATGCCGCGCGCGTGCGGATGATCGCCGCTGAGCAGTTGTTCGTTCGCGATCTGCTCGTCGGGCGGCGAACTCGCGTTCTGCGCGAACAGCGTGAGATGGACCGTGCCGCCGTTCAGCACGCGCAGCTGCAGCAGCGCGCACGCGATGTCTTTTGCCGGCAGCGCCTGCTGTGCGAGCTGAATCGTCCCGTTGCCCGGAATGACGATCACGCGGCCTTCGTTCTGCGCGAGATGTTTGAGAAAGTTGTACGTTGCGGCGTGGCCGGCGGCCATCTCGTTCGGATCGGGACCGCCGGAGCCGCTGATGTACTGCACGATCGCCGGTTCGCTCGACATGTTCTGGGCGCGCAGCACGATGCGCCGGTCCGGCTCGCCGGGCGGGTTGTAATGAAAGTACAGAAAGCGCGAGGGCTGCGTGTGCTTGAGGTCCGACGTGAACAGCACGCCGTTGGTCGTAAGTTTCTCCGGGAAGTCGCTGACCATGAGCGAGTCCGGCGTGATCTTCGGCGCTGCGAGATTTTCGACGCGCACGTGCACCACGGTATCGACCGAGAACAGATTCTCACCTTGCAGCAGCACCGGAACGGCGACGTCCGCGATATGATCTTGTCCGAGCGGTTTGTCGTACGAAATTTGATCGAGCGTCGCAATCACTTGCGCGCCGGGCCGCGCCTGAACTTGGGTGAGCGCCGCGCGCAAGGCCTCTTCTTTGATGAACTGCGGGCTGGCGGGATCGCCGGTGATGCGGATGGCCGCGCTCGCGCCGACGGTTCCGGCGAGATACGCAACCCGGACGGGCACCGACGCGCTTATGCCGCGCTGATCCGTGATCGTGACGGTCGCCGCGCCGGGCGCCACGCCGGTGAGTGTGACGCTCTGTCCCGTCGGATCGGCTGCGGCGGTCAGGATGCCGGCCGGTGCGGTCGACACTTGGAGCGCACCCATGGCCGAGTTCACGCGAAGGACGGTTTGCGCGCCGACTGCCACCTGTGCTGCAGGCGGGTTCACGACGATCGGCGGGGGCGTGGGCGTCGGGGTCGGAGATGGTGCGGCCGACGCCGCGGGCGTTCCGCTCGCACCGGGAACCGGAGCGGCGGGCGCGGTGGCCGACGGCGAAGGGGCAGGCGAGGCTGCCGGAGCGGGCGGATTGATCTGCTGCGCGGTGCCTTGGGCAAACGCAAGCAGAACCGAACCTGCGGCGAGCGCGAGGACGGTAAGCGGCCGGAGCGTCATCCGGCGCTAGGCGATCTTCGCTTCGCTGCGGCTGACCGCGGTTGCGAGAAGCGTCTTATAGCCGACACTAGGAAAGAGCACGGTAACGAGGTCTTTTTCGGCTCGCTCCACGGTGCCCTGTCCGAACTTCGGATGGAAGACGACGTCGGAGATGCGGTAGCCGCTGATCGAGGGCATCTCTCCGCGCGTAACCTTGGCTGCGGCTGCCGCGGGCCGCGGCGCCGGCTTGCGGGCCGCGCGCAAGCAGTTGTCGCACGCACCGCAGTTGCTTCGCTCGTAATCTTCGCCGAAGTAGTTCAGAATAAACCGGCGCCGGCAGGCGTCCGTCTCGGCGTACTGCAGCATCATCGCCAGTTTGCTCTGGTCGTACGATTTTTTGGTTTCGTAACTCGCCAGATTCAACACGAGGTCGCGGTTCTTCCGCGCCGCCTCGGTCAGCGTATACTTCGAACGGCTGCTGGTCTGAATGAAGCCGCCCTTTTTGAGCAGCGCCAAGATCACTTTGAGCTTGGTCAGCGGCAGTTGCAGAATCTTACGCAGATCCGTCATCGACACGCCGTCTTCTTGACCGCCGAAGATCTCGAGCGTTCCGAAGACTTTCTGAACCTCTTCGATGTCCGGATATTTGCCGGTCAGGAAGTAGTTCTGCACGCGCGTATCGCTCATGCGATAGATGAGCGTGCACTGCGAAGGCAAACCGTCGCGGCCCGAACGTCCCGCTTCCTGCGTGTATGCTTCGACCGAGCCCGGCAGATCGTAGTGCACGACGAACCGGATATTCGGCTTATCGATGCCCAGGCCGAACGCGTTCGTCGCAACGACGGCGCGGATATGTTCGTCCATGAACAACTCGTGAACGGACGTGCGATCTTGCTTCTGCAGTTTGCTGTGATAGACGGCCGCGGGAATGTCGAGCTGATCCTGCAGATACTTCTGCACTTCCAGCGCGTTTTTGATGGTCGCGGTATAGATGATGCCGGTGCCTTCGAGCTCGTTGTTGCCGAAGAGCGACTTGAGAATCTTGAGTTTGTCCGCTTCTTTTTCGGCGCGGCGCACGTCGTAGATCAGGTTCGGACGGTCGAATCCTTTGACGATCGGTTTGACGTTCGGAATGCCGAGCTGGTGCAAAATATCTTCGCGAACGGCGGGCGTCGCCGTGGCGGTCAGCGCCAGCACCGTCGGATGGCCGAGGCGTTCGATGATGTGGCCCAGCGCAAGATATGCGGGGCGGAAATCGTGGCCCCACTGGCTGATGCAGTGGGCTTCGTCGACGACGAACAGCGGCACTTTTATCGAGCCGAGCAGTTGCATGAAATGTTCGTCTTCGAGCTTTTCGGGCGTGACGAACACGATTTTGATGGTCTTTTGCGCGATGCGTTCGAGTGCGGCGGCTTCTTGATCTTCGGACAGCGTCGAGTTGAGCGCGACGACGTCTTTGACGCCGAGCTCGCGCAGCATGTCGATTTGGTCTTTCATCAGAGCGATCAGCGGACTGACGACGACGGTGGTTCCTTCGAGCAGAAGCGCAGGCAGCTGGTATGTTAAACTTTTGCCTGCGCCGGTCGCCAAAATGGCGAGCGTGTCGGTACCGTCAAGCACGCGCGTGACGACCTCTTCCTGACCCGGCTGGAACGATTCGAAACCGAACTTCTCTCGAAGCGCAGCCCGCAGATCCACGATAAACCTCAGTTCGTGTGGCGCGTCCGGTCCGGACGTGCCTCGCCGCCCGGTTAAAATAAACAAACGGGCGGTCGCGTCAAGAGTATACCCTGCGGCAGGCCAGCCGAAACAGCAAAAAGTAGTACGCGGACGTGTCCCTGTATCGCACCTGGCGCCCCAAGACGTTCTCCGGCTTAGTCGGACAAGACGCCGTCGTCCGCACCCTCTCCAGCGCGCTGGAGACGGGAAAATTGGCACATGCCTATCTCTTTTCGGGGCCCCGCGGCTCCGGTAAAACGTCCGCTGCAAAGATTCTTGCGCGGTGCATCGACTGCGTGAACGGGCCGACGCCCGAGCCGGACAACACGTGCGAGAATTGTCTGGCGATCCTGAACGGTACGGCACTGGACGTGCTCGAGATCGACGCCGCGAGCAACCGCGGCATCGACGAGATCCGCGCGCTCCGCGACGCGGTAAAGTTCGCGCCATCGGTGATGCGCAAAAAAGTGTACATCATCGACGAAGCGCACATGCTCACCAAAGAAGGCGCCAACGCGTTCCTAAAAACGCTCGAAGAGCCGCCGGATCATGCCGTCTTCATTTTGGCCACCACCGAGCCGGAGAAGCTGCCGGTCACGATTCTTTCGCGCTGTCAGCGCTACGCGTTCCGCCGGATCGCGATTCCGGTGATGATCGCTCGTATGCGCGAGATCGCCGATGCCGAAGGCATTCCAATCGACGACGCCGCGCTCTCGGCGATTGCGTACCGCGCGGACGGCGGTTTGCGCGACGCGCTGACGATGCTGGAGCAGGCCGCCGCGTTTGCCGAAGGCGCGATCACGACCGCTACAATCGACCTCGCGTTCGGTTCGACCGGACGCAACTATGCCGGCGCGCTGCTGCAGCAGATTATCGACCGCGATGCGGCCGCCGTTCTGAAAACGATCGACGATGCGAGCGACGCCGGTGCGGATATGCAGGTGCTCGTGCGCAGTTTGATTGCCGAGTTCCGGCATCTGCTCGTCGCGCGTATCGATCCGGAGTTGCTCGGACGCGATCTTGCGGCCCAAGATGCGCAGGCTGCAGCGGCGCGCGCCAAGCAGATCACGCAGGCGCAGATCATTCGTGCGTTGCGGCTGCTCACCGAAGCGCTCGCAACGGCGCGTTCGTCGGGTCATCCGCGCCTCGAACTCGAGAGCGCGATGCTGCGCTACGTGCTTGCCGCCGAAGATCCCACCCTCGATGCAATCAACGCGCGTCTGAGCGCGCTCGAGGAAGGCGCGCCCGCGCCCGCCCCCGCGCCGAAGATCTCGGCGGCTCCGCCTCCGGCACCGGAACCGGAACCGGTAGAAGCCGCTGCGCCTGCACCGCCTCCGCCAGCAGCAGCGTCCGCGCCCGCCGCCGCGCCGGCGCCGGCGCCGAAGCCGGTGCGTTCGAACGAGCCGCTGACAATTCAAAAAGTTCGCGCCGCGTGGCAAAGCATCCGCACCAACATCGAGAGCGAGAAGCAATCGCTGCGCGTGCAGCTCGCGCGTGCCGTTCCCGATGCAATCGACGGAAACGCGCTCGTGATCAAACTGCCGAGTTCGTTCATGGCCGAGACGCTTCGCGATCACACGAAGCTCGTGGAGAAAGCGATATCCGACGTGCTCGGAACGGAGCTCAAGGCAACCTTCAAAGTCGAAGGGACGCCGCGCGCCGCGAAAGGCGCGCAGGCAGAGCCTGCGGCGGCTGCGTCGAATGACGATCCGGACGAACTTTTCACGTACCTCAATGAACGCATCAAATAATAATCTTCCCGCCGCGCAGCTTAGAACGGAGCGCCTTTTAAAATGAACCAGGCACAACTCATGGCGCAGATGCGCAAAATGCAGCAAGAGATGGCCAAAGCGCAGGACGAGCTTGCCAACACCGTCGTGACCGGCAGTGCGTCGGGCGAGAGCGTGCGCGTGGAGATCACGGGCGATCATCGCGTCAAGAGCATCAAGATCGCGAAAGAAGCGGTGGATCCCGACGACGTCGAGACGCTCGAAGACCTGCTCGTCGTCGCGCTCAACGACGCGCTCAAAAAAGTCGAAGAAACCGCACAGAACAAGATGGGCCGGCTTACCGGCGGAATGAAGATTCCCGGACTGATGTGAGCCGATCCGCACTCGCGGGCCCCGTCCAAGCGCTCATCAACGAATTCAGCAAACTCCCGACGGTCGGCCCGAAAACGGCCGCCCGTTTGGTGTTTCATCTTTTGAACCGTCCGCGAAATGAAGCGCAGGCGCTCGCCGAAGCGATTCTTGCGGTAAAAGATCGCGTTCGGCTGTGTTCGATCTGCTTTTCGATCACCGAAGACGATCCGTGTTCGATCTGCAGCGACGAACGCCGCGAAGCCTCGCAGATATGCATCGTCGCCGAAGCAAAAGATATCTTTGCGCTCGAACGCACGTCGGCATACAAAGGGCTGTACCACGTGCTCGGCGGCCTCATCTCGCCGATGGACGGCATCGGTCCCGCGCAGCTGCGCGTCAAGGAGATCGTCGACCGCATCGGCGCGCAAGCGCCCTCCGAGATCGTTATCGCTACCAATCCGAACGCCGAAGGCGAAGCGACGGCGCTGTATCTTTCGCGTTTGCTTACGCCGCTCGGTGTTACCGTTACGCGGCTCGCCTACGGGTTGCCCATCGGCGGCGACTTGGATTACGCGGATGAAGTGACGCTAGCCAAAGCGATCGAGGGCCGCCGCACGTTATGAGCGCGGTCGCGCAGCTGATGGCCGGCATGGAACGCACCGCGCCGGGATCGGACGCCGCGACGGTTCGAGTTCTCGCCGTGCTCGAAGATCTTCCGTCCGACGCAAAGATCCTCGACGTCGGTGCCGGCACCGGTGCGCAATCGATTGTGCTCGCGACGGCGCTTCCCCAGGCGCGCATTACCGCGCTCGATATTAGCGAAGGGCAGCTAGCCGTACTGCAGCGGCGCGCGCAAGAAGCCGGTGTCGCGGGGCGCATTGCAACGCACACGGGCCCGATGCATGCGATGGATTTCCCAGCCGCGTCCTTCGATGCGATCTGGAGCGAAGGCGCCGCGTACATCATGGGCCTCAACAACGCGCTGCGTAAGTGGAAGCCGATGCTCAAGCCGCGCGGATTTTTGGTGATCTCCGAATGCACGTGGCTGACGGTAGCGCCGAGCCCGGACGCGCAAGATTTCTGGGACGAAGCCTATCCCGCTATGCAAACGCTCGAACAGAATCTGGAGCTCGCACGCGATGCGGGCTACGAAGTGCTCGGAACCTACGTCTTGCCGTTGGAAGCGTGGCAGCACAACTATTACGAACAGCTCGAACCGCGCGTCGCTTCGGCGCTCGCGCAGTACGAGCCGTCGTCGCGCGAATGGAAGGCGGTCGAGCGGGTGCGGCGCGAGATCGAGATCTTCCGCGCGCACGGCAACCAATACGGCTACGTGTTCTACGCGCTTCGCGCGAAATGAGCGACGAAGGACGGCTCTTTTACCGTTGCCCGTGCTGCGGCGCGCATACGCTCGATTCCCCGGCGGGCAACGACGCGTGTCCGCTTTGTCATTGGCGCGCCGGCGAAACGGATAAGGATTATTCGCTGGACGAAGCTCGCGCGAACGTGCGCGTCTACAGTATCGTGTAACCGCCCATCGGATGAGCGTTTTGCGCGTGTGCGGCATCCGATACTCGGTCCGGCGGGCGAGACTGCGATCGACCGCGTCGCATTGCGGCAGCGCGCATACGCCGAGTTCGCGTCATTTGCCCAGGGGCGCGCATCGGCTGCGGAACTGCCCGAGCGCCTACGCGCGTTGCTGGACGTCGTCGAGAACGCCGACAGGTTATACGTTCGCCGCCCCTAGACGCTGGTTAGACGCCGCTCCCGTACGATGGCTCCATGAAACCGAAACGCGTCCAAGCGCTCCTGGCGCTGTCTTTGCTCCTCTCGCCCGGCTGGGCGTTCGCTAGTCCCGCGTCCACGCCGGAGGCATACGCGCGCGCGGCCATCGCGGCGTGCAATGCCGGAGACACCGCAAAACTTCAATCGCTGATGGAGTCGTCGTACGGGCCGAAGGCCACTGCCGCCGCAGCACCGGCCGTGCGCGCTCCCAGCCGGGTTCGCATGTGCAATACGATCGGCGGTTGGGATCTCGTTTCGGTGGATGCCGACACGCCGGCGTTATACGAAGCCACGTATGCGGCGCACAATCTGCCGGTCTTGCGTTCGCAGCAGCATATCGAGTTCGACGGTTCCGGCAAGATCGTCGCCGACTATAGCAAAGGCAGCGCCGGCTTCAAACACGTCCCCGTGCTTTCTGATACAGCGCTGGCGGCGAACTTCGATCGCTGGTTCGGCGACGCTGCGAACCATGGCGAATATTCAGGCGTGGTGTACGTCGAGCACAACGGCAAGCCGGTGCTAAACAAAGCGTACGCATCGTCGAAGTATCCGGGCGTCGTTCCGGCGGGCGTCCAGACCCGTTTTCCCATCGCATCGATGGCGAAGATGTTCACGGCCGTCTCGGTCGCCCAGTTGGTAGAGCGTGGAAAGCTGCGGTACGATGAAACGCTCGCGAAAGCGCTGCCTTCGTATCGCGGTGCGGGAGCCGATCGTATTAAGATCTCGCAGCTGCTTTCGCATACCTCGGGTGTCGACGATTTCTTCGGCGATAGTTTCGAGGCGTTCAAGGGCGATTTGCCGGACAACGATTCGCATCTGCGATTCATCGAGCCCAAACCGCTGGTATTTGCTCCGGGGACCTCGTGGCGCTATAGCAACGGCGGATTCGTTCTTTTGGCCGCCATCGTCGAGCGTGCGAGCGGACAACCGTTCTACGATTATGTCGCGCAACATATCTTCAAACCGGCGGGAATGACGCACACGTCGTACGATGCGCTCGGCAAAGCCGCTCCCGGCGTCGCTGTGCTCTACGGCGGTACCGGTCCCGACGACTACGACTTTAAGCCGTACACGGAAACGCGCATTATTCGCGGAACCGGCGCCGGAAATGCCGTCTCAACCGTCGGCGATATGGCGAATTTCGTGCACGCACTGCTCGCGGGGAAACTCGTCGGCAAACACACGGTGGATCTGCTTTTTACACCGCACGGCGAGTCGCCGGACATCGCGCCGGACGCGTACGGCTACGGATTCGAACTCGCGCGCCGTAACGGCAAAATCATTCCCGGGCATAACGGCGGCATGCCGTTTTTCGCCGGCGGTCTGCGCATAATGGACGGCGGCAAATGGATCGTCGTCGCGTTTAACGGTATCGGGCCGCAGGTTACGGCGCTTGTTTTTCCGGTTGAGTATTTGCAGACAATGGTGACGCAGACGCCTGCGGAGTAGGCTCCGGATGTGAATGCGCCCACGTAACGAGCCTCGCCCGCGAGAGATCGATCGCGTTCGGTACGGGCGACGGCGGCGGTGAGGGTGGACCGAGCTGCGGATCGCTCCACTCGGATCCGTCCGTGTAGTGTACGACTTCGGCGCGACAGAGGCTCGGATCGTCGAACGATACGTACAGCGGAAGCGGCGAGGAGTACTCGCCGCGCAGCTTATGTTCGATCGGAATACTCGGCGCGAACGTGCCGGCGTCGGTAAAGTCGACCGCACCCTCTTCGAGCGACGCGCGAATCGTTATGCGGTCGGCCGTTTTGTGCGTCTCGTCGTTGTAAAAGGTGACTTCGAGATGCGGTCCCCCTTTGGTGTTCACGCGGCAATGCGTGAAGGTGAGCGGCCCGCTTCGCGTTCGCACCGGCGCCGGCGGCGGAAGATGCACGTGTTCGTCTGCGAGCGCGGAGTTGTTCCACACGGAACCGTCTTTCGTAACGGTTCGCACGATCTGACAGTTCGAGGGATCGCTGGTGCCGGCATACGGCGCAAATTGCACCGGCGTGACCGGCCCGGTGTATGCGAACGGATCCCGGGTCACTACTGCCAAAGCGGCGGAAGCCCAATTAAAGTGCGCGGTGCCCGATTCGTAAACGAGATAATTATCGATGATCGTGCTCGGCGAGTAGGTTCCGTCGCCGGTGAAATCGATCCAGCCCGTGCCGTACTTCGCGCGCCAGACGATCGTCGAAAGATCGTTGAAGCCCGTATTTTGAAAACGCACGGCCAAGCCGATCTCGTTCGCGCGCGGGACGAGTAACCCGGAAACGACTTGGCACGAAACGACGTGAATGCCGGCAGCATCGCCGGCGGTGTCGGAACTCGCATTCAGGGGAGCGATAGCAATTCCGAAAACCGCAAGCGCTAGTAGCGCACAAAGCTTGCCGGGCATGCGGGGCAAGTACGCAGGCGCATCCGGGCGTCCTGCCGTTGCATGCGTAAAGACTTTGTGATACAAAGAAAGTAATGACCGATCTGGAACGGGCGCTGGCCGATATCGCCGAGGTGCGGGATCGCCTCGGTCACGTGCAGCGATTCAAAGGCTACTCCGGCATGGCCGCAATGGCGTCCGGCCTGTTCGCCTTGGCCGCCGGCGTCGTTCAACTGCTTATCGTTCCGAACGTGCGCACGGTGCCGGACGGACACCTCTACTTCTCCGTGTGGTTTATCTGCTGTGCGGCGGCCATGCTGCTAAACTACGCGGCGATCGCGCATTGGTACGTCAACGATGCGAACGCGCGCGAGCGCTGGCAGACGGCGACGGTCGGTTTGTCGATTCTTCCGGCGATCGTCGTCGGCGCGGCGCTTTCGTTTGCGCTGCTTCGATTGGAACTGATCGCGCTGCTGCCCGGTATTTGGTGCGCCTGTTACGGTGCCGGACTGTTTGCATCGCGCACGACGCTTCCGCCGGCCGCGGTGTGGGTTGCGGCTGCATTTTTGGGTGCGGGCATCGCGCTGCTGTTCGCGCCGGCTTCGATAGCGTTGGCTTGGTGGATGCTGCCCGCGACCTTCGGCATCGGGCAGTTGGTAATAGGAGCGAGCATTGTACGCGTTTAGTGCTTTAGACCGGGTCTTTCACGAGCGCGGACGCCTCGCGATCTGCACCGCGCTCATCGGCGCGCCCGACGGTCTCTCGTTCAAACAACTGCAGGACGCGTGCGAACTCACCGACGGGAATTTGAACCGGCATCTGCACGCGCTCGCGGAGCTGGATATCGTCCAGACCGATCGCATCACGGGCAAAGGGCGCCCGCAAACGATCGTGCGCATCACCGCCGACGGGCGGACGCGTTTCCTCGATTACGTCGACGCTTTAGAAGAAGTCGTGCGAGACGTTCAGCGCGCGCGCAAGCGCAAATCGTCGCCGGCGCGTACCGTTCCGGCCCGTTCGACCACGCAGTAGACGCCCATCCGGTTTCCGCGCTCCTGCGCGACGTAACGTAAAACGTCCGGGTTCGGCTCGCCGGTGGCAATATCGTACGTCGTCGTGACGCAGCGGCGGATCGGTTCCGCAACGCGCAGTACTGCCTCGCCGATCTCGAAGACGGCGCCGGGCAAGTCTTCCTCGGAAGCCGTAAATCCGGCGTCCGCGTTTGCGACCAGATTCGGGCGCCAGCGGCGCGGATCGAGCGGCATACCTAAGGCGTTCGAAACTTCGTCAATCCAGCGGTCGAAGATCAGCGAGACCGGCATTGCATCGAAGAAGTGGTTTTGCGGATCGTTTTCGATAGTCACGCAGACGCCGCGTTCGCGCGCTCGTTCCGCCGCACGTCCGGCATCGGTCTCCAGATGCAGCAGGTTGTTCTCTTTGCCGCGGTACGTCTTGCCCTCGCGTGCGTGTCCGCTGCTGACGAAAAGCGCGCGCGCGCGATCGCCCGGCAAACCGTCCGTTTCAATACGAACGCTTTCCAGCGGCTGCGCGGCCAGACTTTTCACCGGATAAACGTAGATCGCGTTTAGGCGCCCCGCATGCGTCATCGCTGTGCCTTTCTGCCCATTTTCTACTATAGGAAGCGTTCGAAATCCTCAAGAATGAGGCGGCAAAACAAAATACGCATTTTTATTGAGGGGTGGGCTCGTGGAACTGCAGTCTAAAGACCTCGGAAATCGTCCTTTGGGCATCGGCGAGTTGGCCGATAAAGCCGTTACAATTCTGGTGAAGCACGCCGTGCCGTTTGCCTTGCTCTGGCTGGCATGCACGATTCCGGGCATGCTTATCGCCGCGTGGGGCGCCGCAATTGGCCAGCCGGCGTTGGCCGGCCTCGGACAAGCGATTGCGGCGCTCGGAACATCTCTTGGCGGCCTCGCGACCGCCGCGCTCGTCGGCAAGATTTACGCCGGCGAAGATCCGCAATGGGGCTGGGCGCTGGGACGCGGCGCTTCAAAGATTCTGAGCATCATCTTTCTCGGCATCTTATTACTGTTGATCGCGATCATTCCATGCGGCTTGCTGTGGCTGTTGACCGCGGGGCTGTTCACGTCGCTGGCCGCGACGAATCCGGGGGTGGCGATTGTCGCGGCCGCGCTGCCCGGTCTCGCGCTTCTCGTGTCGTTTTCAATCATGTACCTCGTTCAATATATCGCGTCGAACGCGATCGTGATTGAGGATCGCGGCGCACCGGAAGCTCTTGGCAAAGCGTTCGGCTACATGTTTCACGAGGGCCGCTTTTGGCCGAATCTCGCGCTTGCGATCTGTTTGACGATTGTCGTATACGGCGGCAGCCTCGTCAGCGGGATGGCGGCCGCTCTGATCATTGCGAAAGTGAACCTCGGTTTCGGCCAAGCGATCGAAACGATCTTGACGGCAACCGTCGGAGCGTTGGGCGCAACGGTCGCAGCAGTCTTTTACTTCGATATGCGCATGCGGTACGATGGTTACGACCTCGAACAATCCCTCGACGCATTGGAGACGCCTGCCGCAACGTGACGCAAACCCAACCGGACGACGTCCGTCTTCGCCCGCTCACCATCGGTGAGATCTTCGACCGCTCGCTCACGCTGTTCGTACGCAACTTGCCGCCGTTTCTGATCGTTGCGGCGTTCGTTGCCGTTCCAAGCGGGTTTTTGCAGTACGCGCTTGTGGCCGGGCACGGATCGTTCATGCAGCAGATTGCCTCCGAAAGCAAAGGCAATCTGCCTGCGGTGTTCGGATTCGGGCCGGCGTTCTGGTTCGGTGCTTTCGGGGTGCTGCTCGTCCAGCCGTTCATGTATGTCGCGATGGCATCGCTCGTAGGACGGATCTACCGCGGCGAAACGCGCGATTGGCGCGCGGCGTATATGGTCGCGCTGCGGCACGCGGGCGGTATCTTGGTGACGGTGCTTTGCGCGATTGGGATTTATGTCGGGTCGGGCATTGCCTTTGGAATTGTCGCGGTTATCGTTTCGATACCGTTCGCGGTTGCAAGCCCGGCTGCGTCCGCGATCCTGATCTTCCTGTTGATGATCCCGTATATTTTTCTGCTGCTCGTCGCATTTCTGGCGATCGCGCTTGCGTTTAATGCCATCGGTATCGACGAGCTTGGGTTCGGCCGCGCTATCGGTCAGGGGTTCGCGAGCGTCTTCAGCCGCGGGCAGTTTAAAAAAGCCGTTCTTATCGTGCTGGCTTTCATCGCCGTCGAGATAGGACTCGGGGCAGTGGGGATTGGCATCCAAGCGTTCACGGCGTCGGTGCCCGTGCTCGAAGCGGCACTGTCCGCGGCACTCTCGCTGTTCTCGACGGGCTTCTTCGGCGTCCTGATCGCCGTGTATTACTTTGACGTCCGCGTCCGCCGCGAAGGGCTGGACCTGCAAGCCGCGCTCGACGCGATTCAACCTCCGGCGCGGCAATGATTCTTGCGGCGCTTCCGGCGTTCGGGGCGCGGCGGCCGCCCGCGGATCCGAACGCGCTCGCGCGCGAAATTGTGCTGCACGGCAACTACCGCTTGCATTCCGCGGCGGAAACGCTCTCGCCGTGGAGACGCTTTTTAGCGTGGATCGGCAACCTGCTCGACAAACTGTTCGGTCACGCGCACGCGCCCCCGTCGGGCGTCGTCGATCTGCTCGGATGGATCTTGCTGGCGGTCGTGCTGGGCGGCGTCGTGTTCGTCATCGTTCGTCTCTTGATGAACATCACCGGCGCAGCGGGCGGACCGCAAACGCGTTCGGTACGCGCGATTCAGCCGCGTGTTGCCGCGAAGGCCTGGTACGACCGCGCACTTGCGGCTGCGCAAGCTGGACGTTACCGGGAAGCGGCGGTACTGCTGTTTCGCGCCGCGCTCGCAATCCTCGATCTGCGCGGATTCGTGCACGACGACCCGAGCCGGACCGTCGACGAATGCGCAGCCGAACTGCGCGATCGCGCGCCGCAGCATCTGCAGGCATTCGGTGACGTCGCGCGCTTTTTTACCGCAGCGTTTTACGCTGAAAAGGCTGTCGATGAGAGCGCGTGGGAGCGTGCGCGTGCGGCGTACGACAACCTCTTCGCCGCGGTGACGCGTGCGTCGTAAACTCTCGCTCGACCTGGTGCTGGCTATTGCCGGCATTCTGCTCATCGGGATCGTCGCAGCACTGCAAAGTGCCGCGAATCAAAACGAAGCATCGTCACCTTCGACATACGATAACGGCGCCAATGGGCTCAATGCGCTTTACGTGATGCTCCAGCGCGAACACCTGCCGGTCTCGCGGTTCGAATCCCCGCTCGTGACGCTGCGCGGCACCGGCACGCTCGTCGTTGCCGGTGATGAGGCGCTTTTGTCGCTTGCGCTCGATGGCGGCACGCAAAAAGGCCTCGATCAATGGGTGCGCGAGGGCGGAACGCTCGCGCTCATCGGTTCGCCGTGGCCGCTCGACCGTACGATGTTCGGATTGCCGAAGATGCACCGGGCCAAGGCATCGTTCTTGTCGGGTGCCTGCGGTTTGCGCGGCCCTGCATTGCACATCCAAGGCACGTTTGAAGAGGCGGCGACCGTGAAAACGTGCGGCAAGACGCGTAAAGATCTGTTGTCACGCGACGGTGATGCCTACGCCTTCGCCTACGCCCGCGGCAAAGGCAGCGTCGTCTACGTCAGCAGCACGGAGCCGTTCGACAACGCGCATCTTTCGAAGATGGATAACGCGGCATTCGCGTACGCCGTGTTCGGCAATCTCGGGAACGTGCAGTTCGACGAACGCGTGTACGGCTACGCGAACGATAACTCCGCGTGGGCGGTACTGCCCGGACCGGTGCACATCGCCATCATTATCGCGCTGGCCGCGCTGCTGCTGGCCGTGATCGGCGAAAATCTGCCGTTCGCGCCGCCGGTAGAACTGCGCGAACGGCACGTTCGCAATACCCGCGAGTATCTGCAATCGCTGGCCGCAATGCTGCGCCGCGGTGCCGCGCAAGCGGATTTGGTTCGACGCTACTGCGCCGAGATACGCAAAGTCTTGCAGCCGCACGCGGCGTCGGCAACCGCCGCGGCGCTCCTTCGCGAAGTCGAACCCCTCGAAACGATCGTCCATCCGCGCGACGAGCACGTCGTTGCCGCCGCGCAGCTTTACGCCCGTGTACGAAAGGACTATCCATGGTAACGACCTCTCCCGGCGACCTCGCGGCAAAACTGCAAGGCGCGCTGGCACAGACGCTCGTCGGCAGCGAAGCAACCGCGTTCGGCTTGCTGGTTGCGCTCTTCGCGCGCGGACATGCGCTGATCGAAGGCGTTCCCGGAACGGGCAAAACGCTGGCAGTCCGTGCGCTCGCCGCCGCCAGCGGTGCGCAGTACCGGCGCGTGCAGTTCACACCCGACTTGATGCCCTCGGATTTGATCGGCACGACGGTGTTTAATCCGCAAACCGCAACGTTCTCCGTGCGTCCGGGACCGGTCGTCTGCAACGTGCTGCTCGCGGACGAGATCAACCGTACGCCGCCGAAAACGCAAGCGGCTCTGCTGGAAGCGATGGAAGAGGCGCGCATCACAATCGACGGTACGCCGATCCCGCTGCCGCAGCCGTTCTTTGTCTGCGCGACGCAAAACCCGATCGAATACGAAGGAACCTATCCGTTGCCCGAAGCGCAGCTCGACCGGTTTCTGGTGAAGATCGAATCGCAGTATCCGCAGGATGCCGAAGAACTCGAGTTATTGAATCGCGTGTGCGCCGGTTTCGATGCGCGCACCGTCGGCAGCGAACCGGCCGCGGCCGTAACGGACATCAACGAGATCGCCGCCGTTCAAGAGGCGGTGCGCGCGGTCCACGTCGCGCCGCCGGTGCGCCGTTACATTCTCGACCTCACCAAAGCGACGCGTTCGCATCGCCATCTCGCGCTCGGTGCGAGTCCTCGCGCGGCCGTCGCCGTGCTGCATGCAGCGCAAGCCGCCGCAGCGATCGATGCGCGCGACTACGTCACGCCCGACGACGTAAAGCGCGTTGCAACGCTCGTGCTCCCTCATCGTCTGCTGCTTCAGCCGCAGGCCGAGATCGACGGCGTGCGCGCGAGCGCCGTCGTTTCCGAACTGCTGGGAAGCGTGCCGATTCCGCGTGAAACGCCTTAAAGCGTTCTGGGTTCCAATCTGGTTCGGACCGCGCGCGTATTGGACGTTCGCCGTCTTGGCGATGCTGTTTACGCTCGCGGCGCCGCTGCATGCGCTGTGGCCGGCGGCGGTTGCCGCGTCGTTGTTTGTTCTGGCAGCGCTTGTGGCGGATTTGGCGCTTCTGCCTGGGCCGGCGGCCGTGTCCGTGCGCCGCGTGCAGCCTGAACCGTTTGCGATGCGCGTGCGAACGAAGATCGCGTACGTCGTGCAGAACCGTTCGCGCGTCGCACTGCATGCCGCAATCGTCGAAGCGCCGAGCGCGCTGCTCGCCTACGACGCCGATGAGTGTCTGCTCGAAGTGCCGCCCGGCAGCGAAGCCGATGCGGAACGCGGCGTTCTGCCGGTCGCGCGCGGAAGCGGACAGCTGGGCGATCTTTACGTGTGGTATCGCTCGCCGATCGGATTGCTGCGGCGCCGCGTCCGTTCATCGCAGCAGCAAGAGTTTCGCGTGTATCCCGATCTCTCGGCGGTCGAACGCTACGGATCGCTGCGCGTACGCAACCGCTTGATCGAAGCGGGCCTGCGCCGCATGCGGCTTCGCGGCACGGGCACCGAGTTTGAGAGCGTGCGCGAATGGTCGTCCGGCGACCCGTTCCGCGCCATCGACTGGAAAGCGACGGCGCGAAGCGGCAAAGTGATGGTCGCGCAATACGAAGTGGAGCGCAGCCAAAACGTCATGATCCTGCTCGACGCGGGGCGGCTCATGATGGCGCGCGTGGGCGATCAGCGAAAGTTCGACTACGCGATAACGGCGGCGCTTTCGGTCGCAACCGTCGCATCGCTGGCAAACGACAAAGTCGGCGTTATCGCGTTCGCTCGCGAGATTTTACGCGCAGTCGCGCCGCGCCAGAGCGGACGGTCGCTGGACAAGATCGCCGCACAGATGCACGACATCGAGCCGCGCTTTGAAGAAGCCGATTATCATAAGGCGTTCGCGTACCTGCGCACGCACGTGCACAAACGCAGCCTGGTTATCTTTTTCACCGATATCATCGACCCGGCCGCGCAGAGTGCGGCGCTCGCGCAGCTCGGTTCGATTGCGCGGCGCCACCTCGTCGTGTGCGTGTTCATGAACGATGCGGCCGTGGAGACTGCGCTTGCAACGGTTCCGGACAGTACCGCGTCCGCGTACGAACACAGCGTTGCGCTCGAACTGCGCGGCGAACGCGTAGCGGCGGCAGCCTATCTGACGCGGATGGGCGTGCGCGTTATCGACGTGCCGGCCGCATCGCTGACGACCGCACTCATCGATCGCTATTTGGAGATCAAACAGCGCGGCGAGTTATAGGCCGGCCGAAGTAGAGCAGCAGCAGAATCGCCGTTGCGATTCCGACGCCCGCTCGGACCGGTTCGCCGAAACGCAGCGGCGAGAAAAAGCCCTCGATCGTTCCCGCAACACACAACATCGCCGCCACGCCGGCGATGAGCACGCCTGCGCGTGCGGCGTTTCGCTTGATGGCATCGCGGCGCCGCAAGCGTCCGGGAAGCAGCACGCCGGCAGCGATCAGCAGGCCCGCACCGCCCGCGATCTGGATTGCGGTGAGCTCGATGACGCCGTGCGGTGCGATCGTCACCCAAAAGTCGCGGCCGAATCCGGCTTGCGTGAACAGCGCGCCGAGCGCTCCGATCATCAGACCGTTGAGCACGATCACATAGATTGTAAAGATGCCCAGCGTCACGATGCCCGCGCCGAAGGCAAAGACGGAGACGCGGATGTTGTTGGTGATGATCTCGGAGGACATCTCCGCCGAACGCTGCGGTGAGAACGCGAAGTTAGAGTTGTGCAGACTCTTGGTGATGTGCGCCGGAATCATCTCCGAGGGCAGCAGCGCGGCGGCATCGGCCGGGCGGTGCATGACCACCATCCATGCGATGCAGGCGCAAAAAATCGTCAGCAGCGCGCACGCGCCGATGGGTACCCACGACGCGCGGACCTCGAGCGGAAACGTCTCGGTGAAGAACCGCGCGAACCGGCGCCATCCGCCTTCGGCGGCGCGGCCGTAAACGTAGGCGTGCGCGCGGGCCGTCAGGCGGTTTAGGTACTCGAGAACCTGCGCATCGTAGTCGCGAGACTGCGCGAACGCCAGGTCGCTGGTAACGATCCGGTACAAACGGCCCATTTCGAAGATCTCGTTTGCGCTGAACGCCGAAAGGCCGCGCAGCGATGCCGCGCCGACCAGCGCTTCGAGGCGCTCCCACGCAGTGCTCCGGCGGCGGACGAACGCTCGCTGATCCATCAGCGGGCGCTTCGCGCGAACGGCGCGAATATCCCGGGCATGGATCGCTCCATCAGCGTTACAACGCCTGAGAGTATTGCATTTCGGTACGAGCTCGCCGGTCTGGGCAGCCGCTTCTTGGCCGTTGCGATCGACTTCGTCATTCAGGCCGCGATCGTTGCGCTGATCTTCCTCGGTATCTATTTGCTGGCGATGGCCGGCGGCAACGCGCCGGTAAAAGACAAAAGCCCGGAATGGACGCAGTCGATCGCGATAGCGTTTATCGCGTTCGTGATCTTCATCGTGTTCTTCGGCTACTTTATTCTGTTCGAAGCTTTGCGCGGCGGACGCACGCCCGGCAAACAGTTGATGGGTATTCGCGTCGTCCGGGACGGCGGCTATCCGGTCGATTTCGGCAGCGCGACGATTCGCAACTTAGTCCGCGTCGTGGAAGTGGCGTTCGGATGCTACTTGCTGGGAGCGATCTCGGCAATGATCTCGCCCGAAAACAAGCGTCTGGGCGATCTTGCCGCCGGAACGATCGTCGTGCGCGACGCGCGCGCTGCATCGCTCGCGGCCATTCAGGAAGCCTCGCAAGGCGAAGCGCTGACCATGCTCACCAAGAGCGAGCACGAGCTGATCGATAAATTCGTCGCGCGCCGCGCGATGCTGGCGCCCGCACAGCGGTCGCTGCTGGCATCGCGGATCGCATCGCGCATCCGTCCGCGCCTATCGGACGATCTGCGGCGGCTGGACGACGAGGATCTGCTGACGCGCCTTAGCGCTTGGTGATCTTCGCGATCAGATCGCGAGCGAACGTCATCGCTTCGCTTTTGGTCTGATCGTAGATCGCTTTGGCGTCGCCGCTGCTCATCTGCCGGCCGTGTTCGTAGTAGAACGTAACGCCTTCGCCGACGACGATCGTGCCGGCATACGCGATCGCGCCTTTGATGGCGATACCCGCAACCGGAATGAACCCTGAAAGTTCGCGCGCCAGCGAACGCCAGCCGAAACCGCCGCCGATGACCGGCAGCAACTGCCACAACCGCTGGACGTCGGGGTCTTTGCCGTACGCCGCTTCGATCTGCAGCATCAGCATCATCTGGATGCCGGTGATCGCGACCATGTCGCCGGCCGATGCGAAGACACCCGCGAGCAGGCCCACGATCGGAATGTGATCGACGACGGCGCTTGCCAGCGCGACCTTGAGCGAGTTACTCGCAGCATCGCGCGTCAACTTCGCACCGACCGCTTCGCGCAGTGCGGGCAGCCGCCGTCCGACCGCGATCTCCACGCCCTTGGAGGCGTCGATCATGTGGGTGAACACGCGGCCGCGCAGCGATTCGCGTGCAAGCGCCGGTACCGTATACTCCGCATACATCCCGCGTGCGGGTGCGGCGGACGGACCCGTTACCGTCGCCTGTTCGTCGACCGTAATCGCGAGGATTGGCAGATTCAGCGCTCGCAGCGGCGCTGCGGTCGCGCTCGAGACGTCACCCCGCCGGCCGAGGAACAACACCAGCCGCGCCTCCGCCGGAATCGTCGGCTGCGCGAGGCCGGGGACGATGGTTTCTAAACACGCTGCAGCATCGAGCGGCACCGAGTCGTCGTCGTGCCCCGAGAGCAGCAGCGCGCGCATCTCGGCTACCAGCGCAGGGTCGCCGCAGAGGTAGAATCGGAAAGGTCGACGCGTATGTGCGTGGACTGCCTTGACGTCTAATCCTTTGCGGACGAGCCGTAATAAATCGCCGGTTGCTGCCATGCCTACGTAGTACCCTGCGATTGCCTCCGGGTTTCACCGCCCGGGTGCTGTTCGTCTTGCGGGCTGTCGGTGTAATCGAGATAGATCAGTCCGAGGAAGATCTCGAGCGCCTGTGCATGCATGCCCTTGGCGTTGGCCAAGTCGACGATGCTGCGGTGCGTTTCGTGCGATTCGCGGATGATCGCCTGCGGCGTCGTGCGCAGATCGGCCGCCACGATCGAAGCAGCCGTGAGTTCGCCCGGCGTGACGTCGTCGTGAAGCATATCGATGTAGCTGAGATCGTCGACATCCGTCCAGCGCACATTGATCGCGCGCTGCAGCGTTTCATACCGCGGCGCGGAGGTGCCGAGCCCGAGCATCGTAATCTCGGCCGAGAGCTGACGCGAGCGAGCCATGTTATACAGCTGTGCGGCTTGAGAGGCGGACGTCGCAGCCTGCGCGAGCGAAGCCTGCGCCTTTTGCATCGACGGCAGCAGCGATTCGTAATCCATCTGCGAGTAATCGTTGAAGTAGTTCAGCGAGAGCTGCTGCAGGCGTTTCACGAACGCATCGAGGTCGCCCAGGCCGTCGTCCAGCTGCATCGCAGCTGCGCGTCCGGCATCGACCGCGCGCACCATGTCGCCGTCGGCCGCGGAGAGTTCACCGAACATCTGCGGATACGACGGGAAGACGGCGATGGTGTCCGAGGGAATGGGCACGGACTTCATCGCGTTCTGCATGTCGCCCAAGATACGCTGATTTTCCGCGAGCAAACCGGTCGGTTTGTTCGTCTTTGAGTCGACGGAGCCGACTTGCTCGACGGCTTGCGAGATATCGGTGAGCGCGCTATTGACCGAGCGAGACATGCCCGAAAGGCTACGCTGGATCGCTTCGATGCGCGAACCGCGTTTGACGTCGACGCGGCTGAAGTCCGGAATCTCGTACCCGATCGTGTCGAGCCGCTGCTTGAGCGAGTTCAGTTGGCTGTGGCCTTGATCGTGCCGCGCACCGATCTGCGCGAGCGCCTGCGTCTGCACGCTGAGCGCTTCTTGCATCTTCGAGTTGAGCGATGCGAGGTTCGGACGCGTCAGGTCGACGCGGTGCACTTCCATCGCGCGCAACGCTTCGACTTGCGCCTGCGCGGCGGCCTTGACTTGCGGCGAGGACGTCTGCGCGAGTTCGCCCAGCGTTTGCCGGCTCTTGTTCTCTAAGCCGAGCGCCAGCTGCGCCTTGCTCAAGCTCAGCAGCGCGTTTTGATTGGACGGATCGCGCTTGAGGATATCGCTCAGCTCCAGATCCGCAACGCTATACCGCGCCTCGTTGAGATCGTGCAGCGCCCAGACCAAACGCTGGTCCGCCGTCGTCTTGGTCGGATCGAGTTCGGGATACCCGAGCAGATGCGCAACGCGCGCGCTGGAACCCGGGTGATCCTCGAAATACTTCGAGACCAGATCGCTATGCTCGCCTTCGAGCGCGCCGAGATGCTGCTGCATCGTCAGCATCGCTTGCGGATCGTAACCGGCGCGCGACATAAGCAAAAGGCCGTATTCGTCGGCCTGCAGCTCGTCCTGGCGCGACATCTTCGCAAGAGCGCTGGCTTGAATGATGTTGCCGAAGTTGTAGATGAACGGCGAGAAGAGCGATGCGATGCCGAGCAGCAAGCCTAAGATCTGCGACTTGTTGTTCATCTGCACCGCGTGGCGGCGTTCGATGTGGCCGGTTTCGTGACCGATGACACCGGCCAGCTCGTCGTCGGATTGCACGAAATCGAGCAGCCCGGTATTTACGTAGACGTAGCCGCCGAGCGTCGAGAACGCGTTAATCTCGTTGTCTTTGAGCGACTTGATGTTGTACGGAACGTCTTTGCGCGCCGTCTCGGCCCAGAGTTTGTTTGAGACGCCTTGCACCCACTGATTGAGCAGCGGGTCGGTTTCGACGACGCTCGACTCGACGATCTGCTGGTCGTAGTAGCGTCCCATTCCGATCTCCGTCTGCGTGTTCGTTGCAGATGCGGGAGCCGGAAATAGAGCGGCCACCATAGAGATGATGACGGCGAGCGGGATGACGCGACGTAACATAGCGATGCGGTCTCTCTACCCGGCGGTCCGGGCCGATGTAACAGGAATGGCAATCCAAGAACGCGGCCCAAGTCCCCTTTGTTACCCGCGTCTTCGTGTGTAGAAGCTGAGGATAACATGAAGTAGTTGTGCAGCGGCTGTGGAGGCCGCAGGTCGGCGCCCCCTTGAGGCGTCGAACGGGCCGCCCATGGCGGTATTGCGCGGCAAAGGCCTCGGTTTGGAGATCGCGTTGGGAGGACGCGACTTCGAGCAAGGCTTAGCCGAACTGCAAAGCAAGCTTGGCGAACGCCCCGGATTTTACACCGGGACGCCTGCCACTGCTGCGCTCGACGGCTCGACGCTCTCACAAGAGCAGTTCGGCCGTCTGCGCGACGTCTTGCTGGAAAACGGCATCGCGCTCGAGGCGCTGTGCGGCGGTCCACTTTTGGAACCGCTCGCGCGCGAGTACGGGTTGCGGTTCGTTGCGGCAGACGACGGCGGTGAAGAGCTTGCTAGGCGTCGCGCGCTGCGTCCGAAACGGGAGGTTCAGCTTTCGGACGCGGCGCGCTCGCTGGTCGCCGACTTTGCCGGCGCGCGCGCGGATATCGCGCAGCGCCGCCGGCAAGGAGAAAGCAGCGTGCGCCGCTTTGTCGCGTCGGCACCTGCAGCAGCGGCACCTCAGCAGCCGCAGCAACAACAGCAAGCGGCTGCTCCTGCCGGGCCTTCAACGCTTTATCACGTCGGCACACTGCGCGGCGGACAAGCGATGCACAACGTCGGCAACATCGTCATCGTCGGCGACGTCAACCCCGGCGCGGAAGTGATCGCAAGCGGAGACATCGTCGTCTTCGGTGCGCTGCGCGGCGTCGCGCATGCAGGCGCGCAAGGCGATGCGGGCGCGCGCGTCTACGCGATCGATCTTTCTCCTACGCAACTGCGTATCGCAACGTATATTGCAGCCGATGCGGGAAATCGCCGCGCGTCGGCGGTACATCCGGAGATGGCGTGCGTTGAAAACGAACGCATCGCGATCCATTCCAAGGAGTTCAAACTATCGTGAGTGCGCGCAAGATCGTTTTCACGTCGGGTAAAGGCGGCGTCGGAAAGACCACGACGACGGTGAACGTCGGTGCTGCGCTCGCGCAGCGCGGGCATCGCGTCATCCTGGTCGATGCGGATATCGGCCTGCGCAATCTCGATCTCGTGCTCGGACTCGAAAAACGCATCGTCTTCGATCTGGTCGAAGTCGTCGAAGGCCGCTGTCAGCTGCGCCAAGCGTTGATCAAAGACAAGCGTTTTGAATCGCTCTCGATCCTCCCGGCCGCGCAAACGCGCGACAAAGAGGCCGTGAACGAAGAGCAGATGATTAAACTGATGAACGATCTTGCCGAGATCGCGGACTACGTCCTGATCGACTGCCCGGCCGGTATCGAAGGCGGTTTCCGCAACGCGATCGCCGGCGCCAGCGAAGCGGTGGTGGTGACAACGCCCGAAGTCAGCGCGATTCGCGACGCGGACCGCGTCATCGGAAAACTTTCGGAGCGCTCGCTTCCGATGCGTTTGATCGTGAACCGTATCCGTCCGGCGATGGTGCGCACGGGCGATATGCTCTCCGTGGACGATGTGTGCGAGATTCTCTCGGCCGAGCTGCTCGGCATCGTCCCCGACGACGAAGAAGTGATCGATACGACCAACCGCGGCGAACCCGTCGTGCTCGGCGAGGCTTCGCGCCTGCGCAGCATCTACGAAAAGATCGCCCGCCGGCTCGAAGGCGACCTCGTGCCGTTTACCAACCTCGAACAAACCGGAATCTTCGGCCGCCTCTTCGGCGCTTTGAAAGCAGGTTAAGATGCATCAGCCCGCGGTGGAACCGCTGCAGGATAGCGCCGGAAAAACGCTTGGCCGCGCGATCGTCATTACGTCCGGCAAGGGCGGCGTCGGCAAGACGACGACCACGGCAAATCTAGGCACGGCGCTGGCGAAGCGCGGCGCGAGCGTTGCGCTCGTCGACGCCGATGTCGGCTTGCGCAATCTCGACATCGTCATGGGCCTGGAGTCGCGCGTGAAGCACCACGTGCTCGACGTGCTCGAAGAGACCGCGACGTTGGATGAAGCGTTGGTGCGCGACAAACACTCGCAGACGCTCTATCTGCTCGCGGCCGCACAGACGCGCGAGAAAGACGACGTCGACACCGACAAGATGATCGCCCTGATCGACTCCCTGCGCGAGCGGTTCGATTACGTGCTGATCGACTGTCCGGCCGGTATCGAGAAAGGCTTTCAAAACGCCGTCGCCGGCGCGCAGGAAGCCATCGTGGTCTGCACGCCGGAAGTCTCTGCGGTACGCGACGTCGATCGCGTCGTGGGCTTGCTCGGCAACAAATTCACGCCGCAGCTCGTGATCAACCGCCTGCGTCCGGCGCTTGTCAAAAAGGGCAAGATGCTTTCGGTGGACGACGTGAACTCGATTCTGCGGCTTCCGCTGCTCGGCGTTATCGCCGACGAGCCGGACGTGATCGTCTCGACCAACAAAGGCGAGCCGCTCGCGCTTCGCAACGATTCGCAGACGGCGTCGGCGTATCACGCCATCGCCGCGCGCATCGCCGGCGAAGACGTGCCCGCACCGGTGGTCGAGCAAAAAGAATCGTTCATGGATAAATTGGGGAACCTGTTCGGAGGCCGCGGTAAGCGATGATCGAGTTCATCAATAAACTCTTCGGGCGTCAAAACTCCGGTGCGACGGCGAAAGAACGTCTGCGCCTGGTGCTGATGTCGGATCATCTCTCGCTCGCGCCGGAGATGATCGAAGCGATGAAGCGCGATATCGTGGACGTCATCTCGCGCTACGTCGAGATCGACAATAGCAAGATGGACGTGCACTTCGAGCATCAGGATAAATCGCTGGCAATGCTTGCGAATATCCCGATCACGGGCGTTGCGCGCAACAACCCGCCCGGTGGTCCGGGAAACGGCAGCAAGGCTGACGACGACGCGCAAGCTGCCTCGGCCGAAGCGCGCGCGGAGTCCGCGCCTGCTCCGCAGGCTGCTGCTCCCAAACCGCAAGGCAGCGGCAACGGCCCCCGCCGCAAACGCAAGAAATCGGGCGGCGCGCAGGCACAGGGTACGCCGGCTCCGGCTACGTAGCCGCCGTGCCGCTGAACGCGGCAGCTCGTTTCTCCAACCGGATCGTGTGCTCGCGTTTATTCGGGCGTTGAAAGGCGCGCGAAAACGAACGCGAGCGTCCCGACAGCGCGATCGAGTCGAGCACCGTGCATGAGAGCCCGGCTTCGCGGCCGATGCGGACCGTTAAATCGCTCGCATCGATCAGTTCGCCCGCAATCTGCGAGTCGCCGATAATGAAGATGGCGTAGCCGCCCGGCTTGAGCACGCGGCGGCATTCCGCCATCACTGCGGCGTAGTCGCCGTCCCATTTACTCGCAGCAGCTTTTAACGACGAGAACTCGTGGCGGGAACCGATCTCGGCGCGCTGCGCCGTCTTGAAATCGAACCCGAGCACGTTCATCCGCTGCTTGTGGTAGAGATAGTAATCCATCGTGTTCGCATAAGGCGGACTGGTCACGATGCGATCGACGCTGTCGTCTTTCAGCGGCAGCCCGGCTCGTACGTCGCATCTGCCGGCTTGTGCCGAAGCCGGCAGCACCGGACGCGTTTGCAGCGCGTCGAGCATCGCGGCGCAGCTTTCCAAAAACCGCAGTGCGGTTTCGCCCTGCTCGACCGGACGGTCGACCGCGACGTAGCGCGTCTCGCTTTCTTGGCGGCCGACGCGGTTGACGATCCGCGAGAGCGCGATCTGCAGCCACAGCGTTATCGCCGGATCGCGCTGTTCGTCGATGAACCGCCGTATCGCCGATAGTTCGCGCCGCACGTGGGCATCGAACCAATGGTGCGCACCCGCGAAGGCGAGCGTATCGGTCTCGTTGTGACGGATTGCTCTCACGTCGATCGATTCGAGCACTGCTGCGCAGTCCGCGATCAGCGCGGGCGCGGGCGATAACAGATTGAAACGCGAGATCAGCACCGCGATCGGGTTGGAATCAAACCCTAAAACCGTATGCCATCCCGCGCGCGCGCCTTCTACCAGCGCCGTTCCGCTTCCGCAGAACGGATCGAGCAGCGTCCCGCCCCCGCCGGCCAGATGCGGGCGCACCATCGCTCCCGGAAACTTGCACGGATACGGATGAATGCCGTGCAGATCGTCGATCACGGTTTGCGCAGCACCACCAGAAAACTGCTGTTCTGATTCGTATAGAAACGCGACGGATAGCCGAGCAGCACGAGCGAACGCTGCGCGTTTTGATCCCACGTAATGAGGTCGTGCCACTTCCACCCGCGCAGCTGCGCGCGCTGCGCCAAATCGGAGTGCAGCGGGACGTACGGCATCTCCGGCGGCAGCCGGTGATCCTTGACGACCCAAACGGCGTAGCCGCCGGAACGCGTGACCTCGAAGATCGACGCGAGCACATCTTCACACGCATCGAGAAATGCAGGGTACTCGAGATTGCCGAGATCGTTCGGCGCGTCGGAGTACACGCGAACGCGCGAGTTGTTCTCCGATGCCAGCAGCGAGTTTTTGTGAATCTTTTTGCGGTCGGCGATCGAACGGCCGATGAAGTTCGCATAAGGGGGCGAGGTGACGGTTAGTTGCACGTCGCGGGCGCTTTTCACGTGCTCGCGGCAGTCGCCGTTGATGACGGCCGGCATCTCGAGCGTGCCCGCAACGTCCGCGGAGCGTTCGGCAATCCACAACCGGGCCAGCTCGGCGAAACGCGGGTTGAGTTCGACGCCCATCGAGCGCCGGTTCAGGAGCATTGCGGCAACGCAGGTCGTGCCGACGCCCAAGAACGGGTCGAAGACGAAGTCGCCTTCGCGCGAGTAGATGGTGATCAGCCGCTGCGCCAGCTTGAGGGGGAAGACGGCCCCGTGCTCCAGGTGATGCTTCTGCCGCGGCGACGAGAGGTCGGACCAGACGTTGCGGCTGAGCAGCGTCCATTCGCGGGCAGTCAGACCGTTAAACGTGCGAGCGCGCTGCGACTCCATCGTCCGGTAGCTTCCGCGCTCGCTTGAAAGGGCCCCGCGCGCCCGGCGGCCGATAACCAATGCAGATGGCCTCGATCGCGCTTTCGTATACGACGCGGCGGTATCTGCGCAGCGTCAATTGGTTCCTAATCGCGGCAGCGTGTGCGCTGACGCTGTTCGGCGTGCTCGTCATCCAATCGGCCGATCTGCACTCGCCCGGTGCGTCCTCCGAGTTCAAGAAGCAGGCGTTCTACGCAATCGGCGGCATCGTCGTCATGTATTTGATGTCGCGCTACGACTACCGCAACCTGATGCGGCTTGCGCCATGGCTGTACGGGGTCAACATCCTGTTGCTGCTGATCGTGTTCAAGCTCGGGCACAACGCGCTCGGCGCGCAGCGATGGATCTCGCTCGGACCGATCGGAACGTTTCAGCCCTCGGAGCCTGCGAAACTGATTCTAGCGATCTTCGTTGCCTGGGGACTGTGCCGCTGGCCGTTCCAGCGTCCCGAAGATCTGCTTCGGCCGCTCGCCGCAGTCGGGCTTCCCGCGCTGCTCATCGTCAAGCAGCCCGATCTCGGAACGACGCTCGTCATTCTCGCAATCCTTTCGACGCAGCTCTTCTTCGGGCTGGAGCGCTTGCGGTATTTTGCGCTCTACGCGATCGGCGTGGTCGCCACGGCCGCATTTACGGTCGGTACGAACTTTATCTTAAAGCCGTTCCAGAAAGCGCGCTTGCTGGTCTTCGTGAATCCGAAAGCCGATCCGCAAGGCGCCGGTTACAATCTGAACCAGTCGAAGATCGCGGTCGGAAGCGGCGAGTGGTTCGGACGCGGCCTGCATCACGGAACGCAGACGCAGCTCAACTTCGTACCGGAACACTCGCGCGACTTCATCTTTACCGTCGTCGCCGAAGAGATGGGCTTTCTCGGTGCGCTCGCGCTGATCGGCACGTATAGCGTGCTGCTGTACGGCGGCATTCTCGCGATGCTCGCGGCGCGCGAAAAGTTCGGTTTTCTGCTGGCTGCCGGAATCGTCGGCATGTTCGCGTTTCACATCATCGTCAACGTCGGCATGACGATCGGCATTATGCCGATCACGGGCATTCCGCTGCCGTTCATGTCGTACGGCGGGTCGGCCATCCTCACGAATTTCGCCGCCATCGGCATCCTTCTGAACATCTACAGTCAGAAGGATCGCGGCATGCTCGGCAACGCTTAGCGCTTGCGGTAAACGGCGCCGGCCGCCGTTTGTGCGACGGATTCAAACGCCGGATCTTCGTCGAAAACGTGGCGATGGACGGGCGTATGATACAGCACGTAGACGTCCGCAGCATGGGTCTTGAGCCGCTGCGCGAACCGCGCTAACGTGCGTTCTCCAAACGGATTGAACAGATATACGGCAAGCGGCCCCGCAGGCAGCGGCGACGACGCCGCATCGCCGCATTTGATGCGCACGTCTTT
>DASSRQ010000038.1:0-5151 GCA_035701665.1 Vulcanimicrobiaceae bacterium | reverse complement strand
TAGTGCATGCCCATTCGCCAGACGCTCGCGTCGCTTGCCAACAAGATGCCGGCAAACGCGGGCAGCGCGAACAGCGACCACCGCGAAAAAAGCGGCAGTAACGCCAGCGGCAGAAGTGCTTCCAGCACGTACGTTAAGCGGCCGAGCGTCACGACCGCAGCCAGCAGCGCGACGGGATGCGTGAAGATCGCGAGCGCTGTTTGCACCGGGCCGTGAGCAAACGGATAGTCGTAAAAATGCGAGGGCGCCCACGGACCGGTACGCGGAAGAATCAGCGCGCCGTACACCGCAAGCGACGCCGCTCCGGCAACGGCCAGGCCTGCGCCAGCGATGAAGAGACGTTCGGGTTCGCGCGGCTCCCACAGCAGTAGACCGCGCTCCCGCGTCGTGCGTTTTGCCAGACCCGCTGCGGCGAGTGCGATGCCGATCGGAACGATATCGACGCTCGCATCTTCGCGAACGCATACAAGCACGATCGCGCAGAGCGCGAACCACAACCACTGCGCGCGGTCCGCTGCGAGCAACAGTGCGAGCAGCAGCGGCGGATAAAATGCCAGTTCGTGAAACTCAGAGAACGCGCCGGCGAGCAGCGGCGGGTAGAGCAGCGCCAAGACACCGATGCGCTGCGACCACGCGGCGGAAACATACGGACGCACGAGGCGCTCGAGCAGCAGCGCGGAGGCGACGATGAGCACGATCTGGACGAACTGCAGTACGAGCGGCGTCCGCGCGGCTGCAACGAACGGCCACAGCAGCGCCAGCACCGGCGAAAAATGGAACCGGAAGTGCGAACCGCCTTCCAACCCGTCGGTAAAACCATGACCGGCGTTGGCTATCGCCTGCGCGAACGTGCCGGTGTCGCTGCCGTAACTCCACACGTTCCAGCGGACCGCTGCAGCAACGCAAAGCAGCGCGAAAATAAGCGCGGCGGTTAGATAAAACGGCCGCCGCAAGTCAGACGATCAGGCCGCGCCGCGCCGCTTCGGCCAGCAGCGCCGGGCGGTTCGGCACGTTGAACGCTTTCAGAATGGCTTTGATGTGGTTTTGGATCGTGAAGTGGCTTCTTCCGGTATGCGCGCACATATCGGCCGTCGAACGGCCTTCGCACAGCAGCCGGAAGATGTGCTCCTGCGCGGGTGTGAGCAGCGTACTCAACGCGTCGTCATGCTCGTACTTTGCAAGTTCGTCGTGGAGCCAACTCGCGCCGTAGTTTCGCAGTTTGTCTTTAGCGCGGCGCAGCCACTCTTCGTCGCCCGTCGTTTCGTACAAACGTAAAGCTGCGCGGCCGGCGCGCCAGTCGTACCGGATGGCGTCGTACACCGTCCAGCACTTCTTGAGATTGGCGATCGCCGCCGTTCTATTGCCGAGTTCGAGCTGCACGAGAGCGGACGCGTAGTCCGCCTGCGCTTGCAGCCGGCGGTCGGTGCGGTAATGCAGCAGCGGATTCAGCGAGGGCGGCAGTTCTGAAAACTGCGAGAGATAGTTGAGCGCTCGCGACGGCTCGACGGCGGCGAAAAGCTCTGCAGCGATCAGCAAGGCCACGGTCTCTTCGTTCGAAGCCTTGTGCCAATCGACGCGCGCCAGAATGTCTTCGGCTTCACCGAGTTCGTCGCGCGACCAGCGGCGTTCGTTCACGCACCGCGCCAGATAAGCGCGGTCCAAACACACCATAGCGCTCCATGGCCCGCTCGGCGCTCCCGCGGCCGCAAGTTTCAACAAACGAAACGCGTTGAAGTAATCGCCCTCGAGCGCGTAACTCCACGCGACCGCCTTTTGCGTTTGAAATTTATTGGCAGCAAAATCGGCAGGCCAATTCGCTCGTTGCGCCCGCGGTTTAACGAACGCCCGCGCTTCCGGATAATCCGTTTCGCGCGCAAGCACGGCCAGCGAGTGTAACCCCCAGATCCACGATTCGAGCTCGGTGCCGGACTCCTCAATTGATTCGAGCATCGCCATGAGCACGCGCGCCGCATCGAAATAGCGCTCGTCTTGGATGTAGATGCCGCTTTCGAGCGTGCCGGCCATCGCACGCGCCGCTGCCGAAGTAAACGGCTGCATCGCGTGCAGCTGCTCGCGCGCGTCATCTGCGCGGCGTTCGAGCAGATAGCGGCGTCCGCGCCAGTACGGCAGCTCCGCACCGAGCGAACCTTTCGGGACGGCGGCCGCACGATCGAAGTAATTGTCGGCCGCGTCGAATTGATTGACGCGCGATTCGGCTACGCCCATCAGCATCAGGCGCTGCGCTTCGCGTCCGGGTTCGAGATGTTTGAGGCGCAGGAGCAGTTGCATCGCCTCGCGCGCCTGCTGTTGCTTCAAAGCAACGCGCGCGCGAAGCAGTACTGCGTCGGGGTCTTGCAGCGGCTTGCGGTCGTAGAGTGCCGCGGCGTCTTTGACGCGCGCTTCACCCAAGGCCGCCTGCATGTCGCGAACGACGGCGCGATCCGATGCCGATCGTTCTGCCGAAACCCTCCCCATCGTTCATAAAATGCGTCGGCGGGCCGTCCATGACCCGCCGACGCGCAAGTGAGCTCCGTTATTTCCCGGGCATGCCGCCGCCGCTGTCCGGCGGCGAGGGGGTCACGTCCATGGTCGTGCGCCCCGCGTACGGGAGGGTGCTCCGGCCCGAGCCGGGAGTGCAAGCAGAGACAAGGCCCGCCGCAAGCGCCAGAGCGGCGAGCAAGGTTGTCAGACGTTTGGTCATGAGATTTTTGTCCTTTAGGGTGGTAGCAACGATGGCTCGTTCGAGCCATAGACCAGCCTAAAGAACCGGGAGCGCCGGGTGAATGCGCGCGTAAAAATACGGTCAGAATGGGCCGAAGATCCCGGGCAGGAACGCCTCACGGCGCGACCTAATAGCCGAGTTGAGCCACGTACGCCGGGTGTGGGCAGAGTGACTCGCTCCAAAAAGCGGCCGCTTGCTTACCGGAGGCGGCCGTTCTTTTCGCGGTTCTTACGTTTGCGCGAAGGGCCGAAGCCGCGTACGCAGAACCTGGTGCGCGGCCCTGACGGGCCGACGTAGCTCAGTTGGTAGAGCAATTGTTTCGTAAACAATAGGTCGCCGGTTCAAATCCGGCCGTCGGCTCCAGGGCTTTTCTCTTTGCGCGCAATGTGGATCTCATTCGATTGCTTCGGAACGCTGGTTGACTGGAACGGCGGCTTTAAGCGCTGCTTGTATGACCTCGCCGGCGAGCGCGCGCCCGAACTGGTCGAAGCGTATCATCGTCACGAACCGGACGTCGAACGCGAGCCGTTCCGGCTCTATCGCGACGTGACGCGCATCGCGCTCGAACGCGCCGCACACGAGATCGGTTTTCCGCTCAAACCTTCGGATGCCGGCGTCCTCGCCGATCGCTGGGACGAACTGCCGCCCTTTAGCGATACGCTGCCTGCGCTGAACGAACTGCGCGCCGACGGCTGGAGTCTCGCCGTCCTGACCAACTGCGACGACGATCTTTTTGCACGCACGCAGGCGCGCTTGGGGTTTACGTTCGACGAGCTCGTAACGGCGCAGCAAGTTCGCAGCTATAAACCGGGACTCGCGCATTTCGAAGCGTTTCGCCGGCGGCGGGAGCCGCAGCAATGGGTGCATGCGGCGTGCAGTTGGTTTCACGATATCGAGCCCGCGAGCCGTTTAGGGTTGCCGCGCATCTGGATCGATCGCGATCGCACCGGACAAGATCCGTCTACCGCTTCGGCCGTGCTGCCCGATTTGACGAAGCTTCCGCAGACGGCGCGCGAAATTGTGACAGGCGTATGGCACGAACGAGCGCAAGAATGAGCGCAATGGCCGTAGCACTGCGTCCCGCACCGCTCGCACCGCCGCTCAAATGGGCGGGCGGAAAGCGTTGGCTCGTCCCGCATCTGCTGCCGCTATGGAGCGGCCACGAAGGGTGCCGGCTCGTCGAGCCGTTCGTCGGCGGTTTGGCGGTAACGCTGGGACTGCAGCCGCAGCGGGCTTTGCTCAACGATCTGAACCCGCATTTGATTGCATTCTACAAACAGCTGCAGAGCGGGCTCGACCTGAAGCGCACGAAGATCGAAACGCTGAACGATCGCGCGGTGTACACGAACAACCGCGAGCGCTTCAACGAACTCGTCGCGCAAGGAAAAGAACAGAGCGAAGAAGCCGCAGCGCTCTTTTACTATCTGAACCGTACCGGCTATAACGGACTGTGCCGCTTCAACGCAAAGGGCGTGTTCAACGTGCCGTTCGGACGCTATAAAACCATCTCGTACGACCGCGATCTGCTGCAGTTCAAAACGGCGCTTCGCGATTACGACTTCACCTGCAGCGACTTCGAGACGATTGCGCTCGACGACGACGATTTCGTGTATGCCGATCCGCCGTACGATGTCGAGTTTACGTCGTATTTTGCCGGCGGCTTCTCCTGGGACGATCAAAAGCGTCTTGCGAAGTGGCTCGCGCAGCATCGCGGACCCGTCGTCGCATCGAATCAGGCGACGCCGCGCATCTTGAAACTCTACCGCTCGCTCGGCTTTAAAACGCAAGTCGTCCCGGCGCCGCGCCGCATCAGCTGCGACGGCAACCGCGACGACGCGAAAGAGATGATCGCCGTGAGGAATCTCTGATGGGTTCGCTGTTTCCCGGAAGCGTCGGCACTAAGACCGGCTCGACGCTCGAAGTTACCGTCGAAGCGGTGCTGCTCAACAACAGTTACGCCGTGCAGAAACAGGTGCTCGTCGGCACGAAGCCCGGCGGCGGCAGACATAAAGCCGACATCGTTGCGATGCGGCCGAACGGCTCGAAGTTCTTGGTTTCGCTCAAATGGCAGCAGACTGCCGGAAGCGCGGAAGAAAAGGTACCCTTCGAAGTGATAAAACTGCTGCATACACTGCGCGAAAACGCCTCGTACGACAAGGCGTACATTGTCATCGGCGGCGATGGGTTCAGCGCGGGATTAGTCGAGTTTTATCTATCGGAAGAGTTCCGGTCGTACGTGCGCGAGTCGGAGAAGATCGAGATTCTCACACTCAACGATCTGATCGCGCGCGCTAACCGCGGCTCGCTGTGAACCTCAGCGCAACCCCGTCGATGCAGTAGCGCAGACCCGTCGGTTTCGGGCCGTCGTCGAACACGTGGCCCAAATGCCCGCTGCACCGCGCGCAATGCACTTCCGTGCGCTCTTCGAC
>DASSRQ010000037.1:0-6951 GCA_035701665.1 Vulcanimicrobiaceae bacterium | reverse complement strand
CGCCAAAAAACAAAAAGCCCGGCCGAAAGGCCGGGCTCCCCGATGAAGTCAAAAGCCAACCGGCTTAGGACTTCTTCTTCTTCGGATTCGAAGGCTGCTTCACCGAAAGCGAAGCGACCTTCGCCTGAATATCCTTGTACGTTTTGGTACCCGGCTTCATCAGCTTCAACAAACGTTTGAACGCATCGACCGCCGCGGCGTTCTGCTTCACATGCGCGTACGAATCGCCGGCCATGTACAGCAGCTGCGGATTGCGGTCCATGAACGGTCGCGCACCGCGGTCGATGAACGAGAAGAACTGCGCGGCTTCCTTGTAGTTCTTCAAGCTGTAATCCGAACCGGCAACGCAGCCCAGCGTATCCGGCGAACGGCTCATCTCGAACGACTTCGCGCAGGCGTCGCGCGCTTTGTTGTACTGGTGCGTCGAGACGTACGCCTCACCCAGAATCGCGAACGTCTGCGCGCTGGGAGCAACCTCGCTCAGCTGCTTCAGATACACGATCGCATCGGTGGTACGGTGCTGTGCCTGTTTCAACTGCGCCATGTCGTAGATCGCGTTGACGTCGGTCTTGTCCATGCGAATCGCCGTAGTCAGCTCTTGCTCGCCGCGGCGCTGGTTGCGCACGTTCAGGAAATACTCGCCATACGCGGTGTGCAGCGACGAAACCGTCGGATACGTCTTGATAGCCAGGTCGAACGTCGCGGTCGCCTGCGCCTGTTGGTTTGCACCGGCATACATCAGCGCTTTGCGCACCATGACCGACGCCTTCTCGGCATCCGTCGTTCCGGCCGCAACCGCATCGTCATAGGCCGACGCAGCCTTGGTGTAGTCGTGCTCTTTCGAATACAGGTCGGCGCGGAACACCAGCACCTGCACGTTCTTCGGGTCCGCCGCAATCGCGCGGTCAACAACCGTCAGCGCGTTCGGAATCGTGTTTTGCGCGACCCATGTCTGCGCTTCTTCCATCAGCGGCGCAACGTTTTTCGGATCCAGCGAGAACGCTTTTTCGTACTGCGTGCGCGCGTCGTCCCACTTCTGCTCCGCCGCGAGAACCGACGCGAGCGCTTCATACGCTTGCGGCGATTCCTTGTTGAACGTCACCGCGCGGTTGGCAACGCGCTCGGCATCCTGCAGACGATTCGTTTTCACGTACAGGTCCGCAAGCGTTCCGAGCACCGACAGATTCGTCGGCTCGAGATTCGCAGCGGCTTCCATATCCGCAACCGCAGCTTGCCCGTTTCCGAGCGCAGCTTGCGCCGTGCCGTCCAGATAGTAGACCTGCGCGGTCTTCGTGCCGAGCTGCAGCAGACGCTGCGTGATCGGTACTGCGGCTTCCGGATGACCGATGCCCATGTACTGACCGGCCAGCGCGAGCATCGCGTCGCGATCGTTCGGATTCTCTTTGAGCTTCTGCTGCAGACGCGGAATAGCGATCTGCGGCGGCTCGGGCGATGCCGTCGGCAAGGGTGCCGGCGATGCGCTCGGCGTGGGCGTGGCTTTCGCCGCGTGGGCCGTGCCGGGCGTAAACGCGGCCGCCGTAACGGCGCCGGCTACAAAAAGAACGGCCAGGAAGATGCGTTTCAAAACAATGTGCCTTTACTAGAGAGGTCTACGGTATAACGCCGGACGCCCCGCGATTGTCACGCGTGCGTTTTTGCGCCTTGGACGAGTTTGGTGAGTTCGGGAACGATTTGGAAGAGGTCGCCGACCACCAGCAGGTCTGCAAACTCGGCGATCGGGACCGATGCGTCGCGGTTGATGGCGACGATCGTGCCGGCGGACTGCATGCCGACTTTGTGCTGAATCGCGCCGGAGATACCGACCGCGAAATAAAGCGGCGGGCTGACGACCTTGCCCGTCTGACCGATCTGCAAACTATACGGAACCCAACCCGCATCGGCTGCCGCGCGTGACGCACCGACCGCGCCGCCCAGCGCATCCGCCAGCGGTTTGAGCAGCGTGTCGAACGGCTCGGGGCCGCCCAGGCCGCGGCCGCCGCTGACGACGGCGGGCGCTTCTTCAAGGCCCATCTCGCCGGAGGCTTCCTCGACTTCGTTTTCGATCGTCAGGGCGTACGTTTTGCCGGCGGGTTTGGCCAGGTTGACGACCTGCGCGCCGCTTCCGCCCGCAACCGCGTCGAATGCGTTCGGACGAACCGTCGCAACGCCGTAGTCGCAGTTTTGGAACGAGCTCGACACCACGGTCGAACCTTGCAGTTTCGGACCGATTGCAACCGCTTTACCACCGCTCAGATCGAACTGCGTCACGTCGGAGTTCAAACCGCCGTCCAAACGCGCCGCGATGCGGCCCGCGACGTCGCGGCCTTCCATCGTAGTCGGCACGAGAATCAGCGCCGGTCCAACCTCGCGCGCAACCGCTTCGAGATAATCCACGATCGGATCGAGCAGAAACTTGTCGACGTCGGTGTCTTCGCTCACGTGCACCACGTCGAGCGGATACGTCTTGAGCTTTTCGGCCAATTCGCCCGCGCCCGCACCGAGCACGACTGCGTGCGCTTTACCGCCGAGTGCATCGGCGATAGCGCGCGCCTCGGTCGCAAGTTCGAATGTGACTTTGCGCGTGTGACCTTTTTTCTGTTCCGCAAAAACGATTACGTGCTGCATCAGATCAGTTTTCTCTCGCGAAGGAAATCGAAGATGGCTTTGGCGCCGGATGCGCCGTCCTCGGCTTGCACGACGCGCGCTTTCTCACGCGCTTTCGGCGCAGCGATATCGACGACGCCCGTTTTTGCGCCGTCGGTTCCGGCGGCTTTTGCCAGCTCGAGTTCGCCGGCGGTAAGAATCGTAATCGTCTTTTTCTTCGCGCCCATGATGCCCTTAAGCGACGCGTAACGCGGTTCGCCGACGGCCATGGTAACGGTGATAAGCGACGGCAGTGGACCGCTGACGACTTGATAGCCGCTGTCCGTTTCACGCTGCGCGCGGATTTTGCCATCCGCCGCGGATTCGATCTTGCGCACGTTGGTCAAACCCGGAACACCGAGATACTCGGCAAGCGCGCCGGGCACGCCGCCCGAGTTGCCGTCGTCGGCAAGGCCGCCGCAGATCAGCAGATCGAAACCGGTCTTCTTCAAGCCCTGCGCCATCGCGTATGCAGTGCCCCACACGTCGCTGCCTTCGAGCGACGCATCGCTCAGCATGACGGCGTCGTCGGCGCCCATCGCGAGCGCTTTGCGAACGGTCTCTTTGCCGCTCTCGGGGCCCATCGTGAAGATGGTGACGGTGGTGTCGCCACCGAGCTGCTCTTTCAGTTGAAGCGCGGCTTCGATGGCATACTCGTCAAACGGATTGATAACCGTCTCGAGTCCGGTGCGGACGAGACGTTTCGTCGCCGGATCGATACGCTTCGAGGCGTTCGTATCCGGGACCAATTTTACAGTGACCACGATCTTCAACGTGGGTCAGACCTCCTGGGAGCGAGGGCTAAACAGAGCGCGTCCCACAAATGGCATGCATCTGTGGGCGCTGGACAACCCGGCATGATTGCCCGCGGAGCAGGGATCGCCCTGCACGGGAGCGCAAGGCAGGTGACGAATGAATTTGCCAATGATTCTCATATTGACCGTGCTAGCGGCCGTGCCCTCACCGTCTCCGGCCCCCACGCCGGGGCCGGCGCAAGATCCGTGCTCGAGCGGCGGTCATGCGGCCATTCTCGCCGCAATCGACCGGCCGACCCTCGGCTTCAGCGCGTGTCCGATCGCCTGGCACGACGTGCTGCTGGAGGCCGGCGCGCAGTTCAACACCGGCGCCGCCACGCAGACGCAACTCGGCCAGAGCATCTGGCGCTACGGAGCCGCCCCGCGCCTCGAGATCGACGCTATCGGGCCGACGTACGTGAACCTGCAAGGCCCCGGCAGCGGGTATGCCGATGCGGGCGCCGGCGCGAAATGGCAGTTTTTCCGCGGCGGTGCGTCGATGGCAGCGGTCGACGCGCTGTTCACCGTACCGAGCGGAGCCGCGGCAGTGACCGCCGGCATTCCGACGCAAACGCTGAATCTCGATTACGGAACGTCCTCCGGCAACTTCGGCTTAGGAGCGACCGCCGCGTTCACCCACGCCAACCCGTCGGTCGACATTTTCACAACCGCGCTGACCAACCAATTCAATCAACGCACGCAGTGGTATGCCGAAGGCATCCGGCAGTTCGGCGCGGCGGGTGCCGCTTCGGGAGGCGATGCCGGCTTACAGTATTTGCTGACGGACGCGATCGAGATCGATGCCGAAGCCGGCGCGCTAAACGGACGCAGCGGTACGACGCGCTGGACCGGTTTCGGTTTCGCGCTGCGGTTTTAGCGACGCAACGCCCGCATACAAGACCGGAATCACCACCAGCGTAAACGCCGTCGCCGTTGAGAGTCCGCCGATCACTGCAATCGCAAGCGGTTTTTCCATTGCGGCGCCAGCACCGAAGCCGAACGCGAGCGGCAGCAATCCGCCGATGGCGGCAAACGTGGTCATCACGATCGGGCGCAGACGCATCCGTCCGGCAGCGAGCAGCGCTTCTTCTACGCCGGCACCGTCCTCGCGGCGCCGGTTCGCCGCATCGATCAACAGCACGCCGTTTTTCACGACGATGCCGACGAGCAGCAGCAATCCCATGAGCGACGACACGTTGAGCGGCGTCGACGTGAGAAACAACGCACCCGCAACGCCGATGAGCGCCAGCGGTATCGCGGTCAGAATGACGAGCGGCAAGCGAAACGACCGGAACGCCGCGAGCATCACGAAAAACACGAAGACGACGGCGATCGCGAGCACTTCGGCAAACTCGCGAAACGAACGCTGCTGATCGCGGTACGCGCCGCCGATCGTTGCAGCGTATCCAGGCGGCAGCGGATTGGCTTTCAACACCGCCTGCACGCCGGCCATCGTCTTCGAAAGATCCTGCGAGTTGCCGGCGGTGACGGTAATGGTGCGCTGTCCGTTGATATCGCTCACGTCCGTGGTCAGCCGCGGCGCTTCGAGACTCGAAACCGATTGCAGCGGCGCGAGGCCGCCTTCTTCCGACACGCGTACCGGAATCGAAAGATTCTGCTGCGCCACTTGCGTCGCAACGACGCCTTGCATACGTGCCTGCACCGTCTGCGAGAAATCGGTCTGCGTTACGCCGAGCGACGATAGCCGCTGCAGATTCGGCGAGAGGCGCTGCGTCGGGTCGTCGTACTGCACGCCGGAAAGTACGTCGGTGACGCCGGGCACTTTGCCGAGTCTCTCTGCAAGGCCGTCCGCCAGGTGCACGAGCGTGTCTTGATCTTGTCCAGAAAGCGTGATCATGATCGGACGCGCCTCGCCCGAGAGATCGCCCAGCACCTCTTCGAGCAACTGCGTGAACTCCAGGTCGGCCGCGGGCAACGCAGCCGACAGCCGATCGCGCAGTCTGTCCGAAACGACTTCGTAGCCCGCGCGCTCGTTTTGCGGACGCAGGCGGATGCGCAGTTTTCCTTCGCGCACCTGAATCGGCGAGAAGCCGTTCGGATCTTCGCCGGTCAAACGAATGACCGAGACGACCGCCGGATCTTGCATCACGATGCGTTCGATCTGCGTCGCTGCGGCATCGCTGGCTTGCAGCGTCGTGCCGACCGGCATATGGTAATCGATCTGCAGCTGTCCTTCGTCCAACTGCGGTAGAAAATCGTTCGGCAGCCGTACGAACAGCAAGCCCGTGACGACGAGCACCACTGCACTCGCCGCGTACACCAACGGGCGCCGCCGCAGCGCGAGTTGCAGAATCCGCTCGTACACGCCGGCGTGTTTGAACGTTTCGGGCCGGTGCTCGCCGCCGGAGGGAACCCGCACGATCAGCCGCGCAAGCGCAGGCGCGAGCAGCAGCGCGAGCGCGAGCGAAACGATCAGCGCTTCGGCCAGCGTAAACGCGAGCGACCGGAAGAAAAACCCGGCAATGCCCGTCAGCAGCACAAGCGGCACGAACACCACGACGATGGTCACCGTCGAGACGATCATCGGCGCGGCCAGTTCGCGCATTGCGGCAGCAACCGCATCGCGCGCCGTCTTCTCGCGCCCTTCGCGCACGTGCCGGGCAACGTTTTCCACGACGACGATCGCGTCGTCGATGATCAAGCCGACGGCCACCGCAAGGCCGCCGACGCTCATCAGATTGAGCGTTTCGCCGGTCAGATGCATGCACAGCACGGCCAGCGCCATCGCAACCGGAATTACGAGCGCCGCTACCAGCGTCATGCGCCAGTCGCGCAAGAACAGCAGAATGACCAGAATCGCGAGCGCCGCGCCAAGCAAGATCGCATCGCGCAGACTGCGCTGCGACTCGACGACCAGATCCGTCTGATCCCACGCGCGCTCTATCCGCATGCCTTCAGGCGCACGCGCCGCGATGCGCTTCATGCGGTCTTTGATCGCGCTTGCCATCGCCACCGCATCCGCCCCGGGCAGCGAGTAAAAGTTCATAATCGCGGCATGCTGCGCGTCGTACGAGGCTTGCATCGTCTCCGGCGCGACGCCTTGCGAGATCTCACCGAGCGAGCCGAGCGTAACCGGCGTATGGTTCGCATCCGGAAGCGAGAGCGCCGCGAGTTGCCGCAGATCGCGCACCGACGAGTTCACGACGAGCACCTGACGCTGGTAGTACTGCTGCGCCACGCCGACGGCGGTGATATCGTTGGCAACCGAGATCGCGCGCACGACGTCGTTCGCGGTGAGTCCGTGTTCCGCCAAACTCGCGGGATTGAGCCGCACGTGATACTCGCGCTCCGGGCCGCCCATCACCGCAATGCGCCCGAGTCCCGGAATTCCGTAGAACTGCGGCACCAGCGTTTGCTGCGCCAGTTCGTGCAAGACTGTCTGCGAAAGATTGTTCGAACGCAGTGCGTACGCAATGACCACTTCGCTCGTCGGCGTCACGACCATGGACTGTGCATCGGCGAATGCGGGCATCACCGAACGGTTCTGCGAGAT
>DASSRQ010000036.1:0-12049 GCA_035701665.1 Vulcanimicrobiaceae bacterium | reverse complement strand
ACGCGTGCCGATGCTCGAGATCGGTTTGGCCGACGGCAGCGTCCGTGCGCAGGGCCAATACGTGACGCTAAGCGATCGCGAACATGCGCTGCTGACGGCGCTCTCGCTGCGGCGCGAGGTCGTTCCGCGTGCGCGGCTGGCTGCGCTGCTGTGGCCCGAACTCGACGATTACGCTGCGCGGAACGCACTCAGCGTTTGTCTGCACCGCTTGCGCGCCCACCTCGGAACGGACGAGGCGATCGTGCGCAGCAAGGACGGCTATGCCCTCAACGACGGCGCACGCGTCGATCTTTGGGAGTTCGACCGGCTAGCGACAACGCTGCGCGGCCGCAGCTCGCTCGCGCCTTCCGAACTGCGCGCGCTGCAGTCCGCGCACGTAAAACTTCGCGAGCGCCGGCCGGATCGTATGGGGCAGTGGGAATGGTTCGAGCCTGCCGAACGGCATCTGTGCGAGTTGCGCCTGGAGGTCGCGCACCGGTTGGCGCTCGATGCGCTCGCGCGCGAGGATGCGTCCGCCGCGCTCGACTATGCAGAAGAGATGATCGGCTACGATCCGTGCGACGAATCGGCACGGCAGATCGCGATCCGCGCGCATCTGGCAATCGGCGACAAAGGTGCGGCGCTTCGCCATTACCGTCAATACCGCGATACGCTTGCGGCAGAGCTGCAGGTCGAACCCTCTCAGGAGATCAAAGTGCTGGTCGGTCTGCCATGATCCATCTCTTTCTTGCCGCCGTACTGCACTACGATGTGCTGATCTCCGCCGGACACGAAGGCCGTCCGGCGAGTTGTTCGACCTTTCACCACAAATGCAATCTCGGCGCCGACGGCGAGAGTGCTTGGAATACCGCCGTCGCGGACGCAGCTGCAGCCGACCTTCGCGCGCGCGGTTTCAGCGTCGCGCGCGAGCCTGCCGATTTCGCCGGTTCGTACGACGTAAAGACGGCCGCATTCATTCACTTCGACGGTTCCGATCCTGCGTGCACCAGCGGCGCATCCATCGGCTATCACACCGCGGATTCGCAGCCGATGGCGCTGCGCTGGCGTGCCGCTTACGCCGCGCTCTTCCCGTTTCGTTTTATGCCCGACAACTTCACCAAGAACCTGAGCAACTATTACGGCTTTCGCCAAGTGCATGCAAGCGACGGTGCGTTGGTTGTCGAGTTCGGCGAGATTACGTGTCCGCAGCAGAAGGCATGGCTCGCACCGCGTCTGCAGCAGCTCGGCAAGTTTCTGGCATCGTTCCTCGCGCAAAGCATGAGCGGACGTTAATCGCGTGTAACTTGGCGGCGCATGCGCCGTTCGATCGTTCTACTTGCCGCCGTGCTGCTCTGCTGCGCCGCGGCTCCCAGCCCCGACGTTCTCTCGCAACTGCAGTTCCGTAATGTCGGACCGCAGGTCTCCGGCGGCCGCCTCGGCACCGTTGCCGGTACGGATCTCGATCCGTCGTTGTACTATGCGGGCGCTGCCGACGGCGGCGTTTGGAAGACGACGAATGCCGGTGTAAGTTGGACGCCGGTCTTCGATCTGCAGGCCGTGCAGTCGATCGGCGCCGTCGCGATCGATCCAATCAATCCGCAAACGGTCTGGGTCGGAACGGGCGAAGGCGCTCCGCGCAACGACGTCGTGCAGGGCGACGGCGTGTATCGCACCGACGACGGCGGCCGCACGTGGCATCACGTCCTCGCGCTGCATAACGCGCTGGTTGCCCGCATTCTCATCGATCCGAAAAATCCGATGAACGTTATCGTCGGCGTCCTCGGCGATCCGTTTGCCGATTCGCTCGACCGCGGCATTTATCGCACGACCGATCAGGGCGGTCATTGGAAGAAGACGCTGTACACCTCGCCGCGCACCGGCGTCTCGGATATCGTCGCATCAACCGAACCGGGCGTCGTGTTCGCCGGCATGTGGGATTACCGCCGCACGGGCTGGAGCACGGACAGCGGCGGCCGCAACGGCGGATTGTATCGATCGACCGATTTCGGCGCCACGTGGCAGCACCTGACCGGAAACGGTTTACCGACCGGCGCGACGGGACGAATCGGTGTGGCGGTTGCGCCATCGGATCCGAAACGCGTGTACGCATTGATCGAGTCGAAGCAAGGCTTGCTCTGGCGCAGCGAGGACGGCGGCCAGACCTGGAAGATGATCAGCCGCAATACGATCATGGACGAGCGTCCCTTCTATTACACGCATATCTTTGTCGACCCGACCGACGAGAATCATCTCTGGACGCTTTCGGTGCAGGTCGGCGCGAGCAAAGACGGCGGCTACACGTGGCACGTCGGCGCGCGCGGCGTGCACGGCGACAACCACTTCATGTGGATCTCGCGCGACGCCAAGCGCATTATCGAAGCCAACGACGGCGGTCCGTCGTTTTCATGGGACGACGGCGTAACGTGGACGATGCCGCACAATCTGCCCATCGCGCAGCTGTATCACATCGGCTTCGATCGGCAGAACCCGTATCACATCTGCGCCCCGCTCCAGGATAACGGCGTGTGGTGCGGGCCTTCGAATCCGCTCACGGGGCGCGGGATCAGTTCGTCTCAGTGGCTGAGCATGGGCGGCGGCGACGGCACGCGCGTCATGCCGGACCCGGCCGATCCCAACATCGTGTGGCACGCCAGCGGCGGCGGCAACGCGCAAGGCGAGCTCGCGCGGATCGATTTGAAAACCGGCGAGACGACCTACGTTCAGCCGTATCTGCGCGATCAAAACGTGGTCGCCCCCAAAGATCTCAAATACCGTTTTAACTGGGAGACGCCGTTCGCATTCGATCCGTTCGATGCGCATCGTATGTGGGTCGGCGGAAACGTGCTGTTCGGCAGCACCGACCGCGGCATGCATTGGAAACCGCTCAGCTCCGATCTCACCCGAAACGATCGTTCGCACGAATTGAACACCGGCGGCTTGACGCTCGACGTGACCGGCGCCGAAACGTCCGAAACGATCCTCGTTATCGAACCGTCCAAAGCCAAGCGCGGGATCATCTGGGTCGGCACGGACGACGGCCTCGTGCAGTTGACGACCGACGGCGGCGCACATTGGAAACGCGTATTGACGGAAGGGTGGGGCCGTATCGGCTCGATTTCGGCATCGCCCCGCGATCCGCGCACCGCGTATGCCGCGTACGACGCGCATATGATCGGCGATCGCACGCCGCACGTCTTCGTCACCCACGATATGGGTGCGACGTGGCGCGACATCTCGAGCGGGTTGCCGATCGAATCGCCCGTCCGCGCGGTAACGATCGATCCGCGCAACCCCGAACTGCTCTACGCCGGCACCGACAACGGTTTGTGGGCGTCGTTCAACGGCGGCGCCGATTGGCGTAAACTCTCGCTTGGGATTCCGGCGGTATCGGTTCGCGACATTCAGGTGCAGCCCGATTATGACGATCTGCTGGTTGCGACGCACGGCCGCGCGGCGTATGTTTTAGACGATGCTACGCCGCTGCAGCAGTGGCAGACGACGAATGCAAACCGCATCTTCCCGGTGCGGCCGGCAATTCAGTGGAACGAGCACGGCTTTTTTGCAACCCGCACGGACGGCCAAGGGCCGCCGTACGGTGCCATCGTGACGTTCTATCTCAGCTCGCTCGATAAGAACGCACACGCGGAGATCTTGGACGGCGGCGGCCGCGCCATCCGGCACTTCACGGCAAAAGATCTCGCGCCGCAGACCGGATTCAACCGCTTTACGTGGGACACGCTCGAAGATAAACCGGTCGATTGGAAGTTCGCGCCGACGTGGAATCAAAGCGCCGGCGGCGGTACGCCGGTGTTGCCCGGGACGTACACGGTTGTCGTGCACGAAGGCGGAACGACGCTTCGCGCGCCGATCGTCGTGCGTCAGGATCCGCGAACGCACTATACGACGGTGCAACTGCGCGCGGGCTACGCTCTGGTGAAACAACTCAACGGCGACTTCGACCGCGTCGACACGGCATTGAATATGCTCTCGACGGTCATGAACGAAGCGCCGCTGCGCGCGAAAGCGCTCCTTGCCCACGGGCAATCGGGCCTTGCCGCGAACGTTTCGCGGACGGCAATTCAAGCCAAACGGCTGCTGCTCACGATCACGCAGAATCCGGTGAACGATCAAGACAACGACTTCCTAACCGACATTCTGCGCGAGCGCCTTCAAACCGCGCTCGGCTATCCGAACTTCGGCCCGCCGCCGCAGTCGCAAGTGGAGCAGGCCGAGCAGATCCACGCACTCACCAACAATCGCATGCGCGCAGTCGCCGCGTTCGAGCAGCAAGTGCGCGCGCTAAACGCGCAGCTCGCCGGGCAAAACCTTCCGGCGCTCGATAAACTCACAAAGATGCCGGACGTTTACAGTCCGGACGGTTTTTAGGGCTCTTTCAGAACGTCGCCGCTCGTTTTAAAAAGCGAGAGCGACCATGACAGCGATGGGCCTTCGGCAACGCGTACGTCGTCGAAGGCAACGCTGACGGCGTCGAGCGAACGTCCCCGGTAGCGGATCGGCGCAAGCGCCGTTTCGTCGCGAATATACGTCAGGCCGTCCGCCGTTGCGAAGTGCACCATCCACGGGATCGACGGACTCGGGCCGGCGGTAAAGTTGCCTTGAACAACGGCCTGCTGCGTAAGGAACGTATCCTGCGCGACCCACAGCTTGCGCAGCCGGTATCGAGCCGGATTGTGAAGCGGCGTCATCGCCAGTACGTAGCTTGGAATGCCGTCGACGTTTTCCGTTCCGTCCAGCGCAATAGCATAGTCTCGTTGTGCGGACGTGACCGAAGCGATTGTCGGCAGCGCAGAGACCGCTGCATTCTTCGGCAGTGCCGGCGCTGCCGGCGGACGCAGGCCGAACGAATATGCCGGTGAAAGCTCGGGAACGCCGAGGATATCCGGCTCGCCGGCGTTATCGACGCGAACGTTGCGAGTAACGCGTGCCGTCGCTGCGGGACCGTCGCCTGTCGGCGGCTTTCCGAGTTCCGAGCGTCCGGAGTATTCGATCGAAAACTTCGCATGGAACGCAACGCCTTGCCCGTTTACCGGATGCGCCAGTTCTTCGCGGCTCGATGCGTGCACGGCGATCTGACCGCTTTGCAGTGCGGCAAACGCATCGTAGGTGTTGGTAACGGTCCGGCCGCCTTCGGCGGCCGTTATCCGAACGGTATAGTTCACGTAAGCCGGATAGAGTTGTCCGGCCCAATTGGCGCGCGCGTGTTGATAGATCGCGTACGCATCCACGATGCTGAATGCGTACGCCGTATCTACCTGCAGGTCATGCTGCTGCTGCGATCGCCGGTAACAGCAAGCCGAGCCTTTCCAAGCGCTGGCGGACGCCGTTGTGCGTGCGGCCGAACAGCAGCGACAGATCGCCGATCGTGTTGCCGGCGGCGAAGAGGCGCCGCAGCTCCTCGTCGTCGTCTTTGCTCCACGCCTTGCCGGCGTTCGGATAGGTCTCGCGGATTCGCGCGTACGGATGCGGACGTTTCACGGCTTCGGCCGTGAACTCGGCGATCAAGTCTTCCAGACGGCCGCACAGTGCGTCGATTTTGGCAGCCACTTCCTCTTGAGTCATCAATTAACACCCTTTCTTGACGGTTGAGGGATTGTAATCGTCCTACAGAAGGGTGCCACCAGGGTGGCTTTATACTATAATCGTCAACGGCGATGATCGAAGTTTTTTACCGGTACCGGGTCCATCCCGCGCAAGTCCGGGCGTTCGAACACGCTTACGGTCCCACCGGACCGTGGGCGAAACTGTTCGAGCGCCATACCGGATACCGCCGCACGCGTCTTTTCCGGCATAAAGACGATCCCGCCGTTTACGTTACGGTCGACGTCTGGGAATCCAAAGCCGACTACGATGACTTCCGGCAGCAGCATGCCGCCGACTACCGCCGCCTCGACAAACAACTCGCGATGCTCAAGTTAGAAGAGCATCTTCTTGGCTATTACGACGGCGCCGAAGAGTACCGCGCGCCGGTGGATTCGCTCGCATGATCCGTCCCGTTGCGGCGGACGGACGCATCGAAACCGGCGGCGCGTTCACGCCGATCGTGCGCATGCGCGTGCTCGAGCGCATCTCGCAAGCGGCGTTTCAACGCGTGGTCCTCATCGTCGCGCCTGCGGGATACGGCAAGTCGGTCGCGCTTCGTCAGTTCTTGGATACGCTTGCGGACGTGCCGGTCGCGCGATTCGATCTGCGCGCCGAACACCGTACACTGCTCGGATTTCTTCGCGGATTTTCGCAGGCCGTCGAATCGTTTGCGCCCGATGCGCTCAAAACCGTCTCGGGCGCCTACCAAAAGAACGCCGCGTCGTCCACCGCAGGCGCGGATCTGGCGATGTGGATGCACGCGCACATCAAAACGTTCACGGGCGTTATCGCGATCGACGATCTGCAACTGGCCGAAAACGAACCGGAGATCACGCGTTTCCTCGTCTCGCTCATAGAACGCACCAAGGGCCGCGTGCGCTGGATCATCAGTTCGCGCTCCGTGCTGGATCTGCCGGTGGGCTCGTGGCTCGCGTACGGCGAGATGGATCTGGGCATCGACGAACACGATCTCGGCTTTACGATAGAAGAAGCGAAGCAAACCGCGAAGGCCTCGCGCGTTGCCGTTCGCGACGAAGAGTTGCAACAGATTCTCACGATGACCTCGGGCTGGCCGACGGCCATGAGTTTCGCCCTGCGAAGTTCCACGCGTTCGGTCGACCTACGGAACATCACCGCAACGACCCGCGAGATGGTGTACCGCTATTTGGCCGAGCAAGTCTACGGCTCGCTCGGAGACGAAGATCGCGAACTGCTCCACCTTATCGCGTTTCTGCCGGAGATCGATCTCGAAGTGCTGCGCCACGCCGGTTACAACCGTGCTAAGGCGCTCATAGAGGGGCTGCGCGACCGCGTCGCGTTCATCTATCCCGAGCGCCCGAACGTCTATCGCGCGCACGATCTTTTTGCCGCCTTTCTTCGCAACGAAGTCGAGTTGCAAGGTGACGAGGTGCTGCGCCATACCTACGTCCGTGCCGGCCGCGCGTTGGAGGCCACGGGCAATATCGCGGCAGCATTGGAACGTTACGCGAAATCGCGCTCGAGCGACGACGTATTACGGTTGTTGGGCGAACACGGTTTCGGTCTGATCGCTCAAGCACAAAGCGATGCGGTCTCGGCGGCGCTTGAATCGCTGGACGAAAACGAACGCAGCGATAACGCCCTCGTACTCGGCTTGCGCGCGCTGCGGGAAGCCGAATCAGGGCGTTTGGACCGTGCGCAAACGCTCTACGAACGCGGGATTGCGGCCTCACACGACGTTCGCCTTAAGGCAGAACTTGCCGTCCGTCTTGCGGTTCTGCTCTTCGATCAGCAGCGTTTTGCCGTCGATTTGCTCGAGCCGTATCCGGAAGATCCGAACTTGCCGCTCGAGACGCGTGCGCGTGCCCTGAGCATGCTCATCCCGTGCTTCGCCTATCTAGGACGTGCGCGGGAAGCATTCGAAGCGATGACTGCCGCGCAGAAGTTTTATGCCGTGATCGATTCGCAAGAGGTACGAGCACAGCTTTATCACCGGTGCGGAATCGCGGCTCTCATCCTAGATCTCCCGTTTGAAACGGTGCAAGAGTATTTCGGAAAGGCGCAGGAACTTGCATCCGGCGCGGGACTTTTTTTCACGCTAGCGGCTGCTCTTAGCGGTTTAGAAACCGTTGCCCTGATCTACGAAGACGATCTTACGAAGGCGGCGTGGCTGGCCCAGCAGAGCATGAATGCGGCGTTGAAGGCCGGTGCGCGCGTTTCCGTGCAGTCGGCCCTGCTTCAGCTCGCGCACATCGAAACCCGCCGCGGCACGCCCGAACGCCTCATGGCACTCGAAAAACAGTTCGCTTCAACCATAACGAGTGATATCGACCGCTCCTGGTACATCATTCCGACGCGTGCGATCCTTGCCGCTTGGGATGGTCGTTTTGAAGACGCATACCGGCTATTGTCTTCGCACCGGGATAGGAGCACGTACAAGTTCGACCGCGTTACGCATTCGGCTTTAGCCGCCGTGTATGCGTTCGGAGCGAACGAACGCGAAGCGTCGCGCAATGCCGTATCGCAGACGCTCGAGTTGCTTAACGAAGGCGGTTTCGAAGGGCTCCACGGGGCCCGCAGTGCCGAGATCGCTCGCGTGCTTTGCGCGGTGGTCGAAACGCTCTCCGGCCGGTTAACTTCGGCGCAGCGAATCATGAACCAAAAAATGTTTGCTGCTGGAGCCGTCGTCGAGGCGGCGCGGGCGTGCGCTTCAGCCGTTATACGCGCCTCGAAAAATCCGGCTCTGACGGACGAAGTCACGGATGCCTTAGGGGGCCTGCAGACCGCCGGGGCTGGGGGCGTCGCGCTGCTGGTCGAACGGCTGCTCTCGGCCACGTCCGAAAAAGCGCACGATCCCGAAAGCCCGCTGACCCCGGCCGAATTGGAGGTCTTCCAGGGACTAGCCGATGGCCTGAGCCCCAAGGAAATTGCCCAGCAGAAGGGCCGCAGCGTGTATACGGTTCAGGCACATATCCAAAACGTCATCAAGAAACTAGGGTGCAGCGGCCGGGATCAGGCGCTGTCCATAGCACGGAAAAACGGACTAGTTAAATACCAGTAGTTACGGCAAGCCGCCGGGCGGCTACCATAAGTCCATGGTTACCACCGCCGTTATCGCTGCTATTCTCGTCGCCTGCCTCGTTCAGCCCCCGGTTGGCCCCGGCTAAGATTTAATGCTGCACACCGTCGCAGCGGCGCTTTCCAAAAAGCTTCCTGCTCTCACGCACCGTGCCATCGAGCATATTCACGATCCGCAGATCCTTAGTGACGCGGCTCTTGAAGCGTGTATGCAGGTCATCGTCGATCGTCTGTGCCTCTCGCTGCAACTGTCCAAGCCGGTCGGGTTGACGACTTGGGCAACGCGCGAAGGCCGCCGTCTGGGTGTCGGCAAGACGTGTGTCGTGCTCGATGCAGCGGCACAGGCGATCGCGGATGAAGCCGCCGGTATGCGCGTCAATCACGCGCATCTGCTGGCTTATCTGGAAGTGCTCAAGAGCGAGACGCTCTCGGCACTCACCGCCCTCGACGAACACGTCCGCCCCGAACCCGCACAGTTTTCCGAATCGACGCTTTCGCTTCTTGCTATGCTCGGCGAAGCCGACGCCCTTACGTGCTGCCACTCGAAGGCCACGGGCGAATGGGCGCGCCGTCTATGCGAATCGCTGCACCTGACGAAAGAGACGACGGATTTCATCGTGCTCTGCGCGGTACTGCACGACATCGGGAAAGTCGCCACGCCGCAGCACATCCTGCTGAAGACCGGCCCGCTCAGCGACTTCGAATGGGACATCATGCGCGAGCACGCCGCCGCCGGCCAGCGCATCCTCTCGCAGATTCCATCGCTTGCGCGTTGCGCGCAGATCGTCCGCGCGCACCACGAGCGGTTTGACGGCCGCGGGTATCCGGACCGCCTAATCGGCGAGAACATTCCGTTCGAAGCCCGGGTCGTCGCCGTTGCCGATGCGTTCCACGCCATGATCAGCGACCGTCCCTACCGCAAGGCGATTCCGCCCCGCCGCGCATTGGAAATTCTGCGCGACGGTGCCGGGACGCAATGGGATCCGGTCATCGTACAGGCGATGCTCGACATGCTCGGTGCCGGGCGCAAAACGGCCGCGCCCGCAACGCCGGCCACGAGAACGTCCGCCTAAGTCAGCCTAACCCGGGGGTGGGCTAAAGACGCGCCAAGACTCCCTCCTGGCGCGTCTTTGATTTTATCGGGCCACACAGGTGGCACTCCGCCGGCGCATGATAGCGCCATGGAATACATCATCGGGTCGGGAGCCATTCTCGAAGCAGGCGCGCACGGCGGCATTACGCCGGCAACGCTGCACGCCAACGTGGCCGTGCCGTGCGGCGGCATCCGCGCTGCCGCGATCGATTTCGAAGGCACGAGTGCTGCGCACGTGCAGAAACTGCTCGTCATCGCCCAAGGCGCGGGCAACGTCCAGGCTCGCGCCGGTATCGAAGCGCCGCTCCGCGCCAAGGGTGATTGCTCGTTGGCGGACGTGCTGTGGACCCTCGCCCAGGCCGCGTCGTCTGCAGAGGTTCACGTATTCGCCCATTGGCTGCCGGATGAAGAGACGTGCTCGGACCTCGCTGCACGCGGCGTCGGCCTCGTCGTTCACCCGCTCGAAACGATTCAGGCCGCCTCGCTGGTCTCCGGTCAGCGCTACCGGCGCGTCGCTTAGCGGAATGAAGTAGCTCGTTCAGCCGCCTCCAAGGGTCAGCGGCAAACATCTTCGTAGAATGTTTGCTATGCAGCCTGCCCGCGTCGCCGTCGTGGACGACGACCGTTACGTCCGTGAAATGCTCGAGCTGGGTCTGGCCCGCGAGGGGTTCACCGTCAAAACCGCGTCCGACGGTTTTGCGGCGCTCGAACTCGTCCGGGCGTGGGATCCCGAGATCATCGTCCTCGACATCATGATGCCGAAGATCGACGGGGTGACGCTGCTGCCGCGGTTACGGGAATTGACGCAGGCGCCGATCCTGATGCTCACGGCAAAGGGCGAGACGGCGGACAAAGTTGCCGGCTTGGGTGCCGGCGCCGACGACTATCTCGTCAAGCCGTTCGTGTTCGAGGAACTCATCGCGCGTCTGCAGGCCAAACTGCGCCGCCCGCAGTTGATTGAAGAGAGCGTGCTTCGCTGGCACGACGTCGCGATTAACCCGCAGACGCGCGAAGCCTGGCTCGACCGGCATCCGCTCGACCTCACGCAGCGCGAGTTCGATCTGCTCGAGATCTTCATGCGCGAACCGCGGCGCGTCTTCAGCAAAGATCACTTGCTCGAACTCGTGTGGGGACACGACTTCGAAGGCGGTCCGAACATCGTCGAAACGTACATCTCGTACCTGCGCGCAAAAATCGATCGCGGGCAACCGCTGTCGTTCATTCGCACGGTTCGCGGCGTCGGGTACGGTCTGCGCCAATAATGATCAAACAACGATCGCTCGCGAAACGGCTTACGACCCTGTATGCGCTCCTGTTGGGCGTAACGGTGCTGCTCGTCATCGCGGCGTGTTCCATTGCGCTGGTGAGCGAGCTGGGGCGGTTCAGTAACGACATCGTAATCGCCAAACACGAAGAAGCGCGCTTTCTTGCCTCGCGTATGCAGGCGGATGGCACGCCGCTGCGCGACGTGGCGCCGCGCATCGTCAGCGCGGTTTCCGGCATCGGTATGCACGTGGCGATCTACGACTCGAAAGGCACCTTCCTCGCCGGCGATCGCAGCGTGCACCCGCCGATCTTGAATCAGGTTTTGAGCGGTAACGTCAAACTCGTTGCGCCGCGGCCCGACTCGCCGATCGAGTTTCCCGTGCACGCAAAACGTCCGCCGGGGCACTTGGCTCCGCCGCCGGGTCCCGGTCCGCGGCGCGATTGGCTGGACATTGCAGCGATTCAAGGCGGCTACGCCACCTTCGCGTCGTCGGATCTGATCATCGCGTCGAATCTTATGCCGTATTGGTGGATCGTCTTCGGCATCGCGCTGGCGGCCGTGTTAATCTCGCTTGTCGTCGGGATGTACTTTGCGCGTGAAGCGATCGCGCCGGTGAACGAAGTAACGCAGTCGCTGCGCGCGCTTGCGGGAGGCGACTATACGCAGCGCCGGTTTATCACCGCGCGCGGCGACGAAATCGCTACGCTGACGCAAGCGTACAACGACGCCGCTGCCAGCGTCGCCTCCGCAATGGAAGAGCGGCGCAGCACCGAGTCGCGCATGCGGCAGTTCGTCGCCGATGCCGGGCACGAACTGCGCACGCCGTTGACCGTCATTGCCGGCTATATCGACGTCTTGCGGCGGGGCGCGATCAGCGAACCCACGGTCGCAAAACAGATTCTCGGCACGATGGCGATGGAAAAAGAGCACATGCGCGGGCTCATCGACCGCTTGATGCGGCTTGCGCGCATGGATTCCGATACGCCGCCCGAGCCGCAGCCCATCGATATCGCGGCATTGCTGCGCGATCAGGCCGACGCCGCTCGCCGGAT